>JAFYHI010000078.1 GCA_017539215.1 Clostridia bacterium
AGAGCTTGTTGAATTCGATAAGCTCCGCTTCGCTTTCGCTGCCAAGGATCCTGATTGTTATTTCGCTCATAATTGACCTCGCGATATTATATCGGGATAAGTTTACCATATCCGCGCCTGTGTTTCAACATCTCCAAAACAAAGAATGCCACCCCCATCAGGAGGTGGCAAAACTTTTGCGTCCTCAGATCTTCACCTTTACCGCAAAGCCCGAAGGCCAGAAGTAGAAGTTCGTCTGATTCTGCTTTGGTGGAGGCGAGGAGAGTCGAACTCCTGTCCGAAAACCTGTTTGCGTGAATTTCTACGAGTGTAGTCGGCGCATTAGTCTTTCGTTGCCGCACGCCCACCGACGGGCTTACGGCTTCGGCAGCCTCTTGATCCCGCCGCAGGTGAGGCTAGCCTGCGGTTGGTTCCCCACTTTAATGACGCCCGTATCTACAGTCGTGGGCAACTATAGGCGGACGATCGCGCCGTTAGGCAGCGATGGGAAGGTAACTGTTGTTGTCAGTTATTTTTAAAGTTCCCGCTTTTAACGAAGCTCGGGGCTTCGACTCGCTTATCAGGCATCCATGATCCCCGTCGAAACCATTTACGCCCCCATTATTATCCCCAGCGCTCAATCGCGCATGCGGTCCTCTTTGCGGCGCTGCTCCATCTGGCGCTTTGCGTCGCGTTCTGCAATGTCATGCCGCTTGTCATAAAGCTTTTTGCCCTTTGCAACGGCAAGCGTCATTTTGACGAGCCCGTCCTTTAAGTAGAGGTCGAGCGGAATGAGGCTGTATCCGTCGGCCTCAGACAGCGCGCGAAGCTTTAATATCTCCCTTTTATGCAGGAGGAGCTTCCTTTCGCGGAAGGGGTCGCGGTTGAAGATATTGCCCTGCTCATAGGGCGAAACGTGCATGCCGACGACGTATGCCTCGCCGTTTTTTACCTTGACGTACGAGTCCTTTATGTTGACCCTTCCCGCACGGATAGACTTGACCTCGGTGCCGACCAAAGCAAGACCCGCTTCATACGTGTCTTCTATAAAATAATCATGCCTGGCCTTACGGTTTTCGGCTATTGACTTTTTTCCTTTTTTGATCGGCATTTAAGTTATCTCTTTTCCTTTTGTGTCCCCGCGGGTATCCCCGAGGAGCCGCCCGGCTGTTTCCCGGCTGCGGATTTGTCACGCAGGGGCGCCCTTTAAGGACAGCAAAGCACAGCACCGCGAGAGCCCCCGAGTGCTGTGCTGCAAAGCCTGATGAGCTTAGATGATGCTGCGGAGCGCATCCGCCATTGCGCTGGTGTTGGCGGGGGTGAACCACTTGTTGAAAGCGGGCATGAGCAGCATGAGTATCGCAAGCACAGCGACGATGATGGCAAGGATGACCGTCAGCTTCTGAAGCTGCTTTTCACGGCTGGCCTTTTTGCCGCGGGTGGTAAGGGCCGTGGTCTCGCCGCCGAATGCGCCGCCGAGGCCGGAGCTCTTGGAATCCTGCAGGAGGACTACTATAACCAGCAGTACCGCCGCGATGAGCAGGAGGAAGTTGACGATGATTTCAAAGATATCCATGGTTGTTTCCTTTCAAAAATTCAACTGCAACGCGCATTATACCACCAAACCCCGTAAAATGCAAGTGCGGATTTGCTTTTTTTCTCGGTTTGAACGGTATATTGTGCCGCCGCTGTACGCTTACCTGCGGACGATCAGGCTTGACTCCGTCATTTCGTCGGGCTTCTCTATGCCCATCATGTCAAGCAGCGTGGGCGCAAGGTTTGCAAGCCTGCCCCCTTCGCGCAGCCCAACGTCTTCATTGCCGATGTAAATGAGCGGAACAGGGTTGGTGGTATGGGCGGTCATGGGCTTGCCGTTTTCACGCATGGTCTCGCAGTTGCCGTGGTCGGCGGTGATGAGGCATTGGCCTCCCTCCTCACGCAGGGCTTTGACTATTCTGCCCACACACTCGTCCACCGCGTGAACGGCGGCGATGCACGCCTCGGGCACGGCGGTATGGCCCACCATGTCGGGATTGGCAAAGTTCATAACGATAAAATCGTACCTGTGGGCGCGTATCACCTCTATGACCTTTTCGGCAAGGTCGTAGGCGCGCATTTCGGGCTGCAGATCGTACGTTGCTACCTTGGGCGACGGCAGCAGATAATGGTCCTCTCCCGGGCTGACGTCATACGTTCCGCCGTTGAAGAAGAACGTGACGTGGCGCTGTTTTTCGGACTCCGCAATGCGCAGCTGTTTAAGGCCGAGCGAGCCTAAGTATTCGCCCATCATGTTCTTGGGTCGGACGGGCTTTATCGCAACGTCGGCGTACTGCATAAGATCCTCGCGGTAGACGGTCATGCAGACGTAATAAGTCTTTATAAAGCCCCGTCTGCGTTCGAACCCGGCAAACTCCGGCAGCACGAACGCCTCCGTCATTTCGGTGGGACGGTCGGTGCGGAAGTTGAAGAATATGACGCTGTCGTTCTCGTTCACACGGGCGATCGGCGCGCCGTTTTCGGTGATTACGGCGGGGATTATGAACTCGTCCGTCCTGCCCTGCTCATACGAATGGGTGACGGCTGTAACGGCGTCGGGCTCGAAAACGCCCTCGCCCTCGACAATGGCGTCAAAGCCGGGCTTGACGCGCTCGTAGCGCTTGTCGCGGTCCATGCCGTAATAGCGGCCCTGCACGGTGGCTATCCTGCCGACGCCGATCTCACGGCACTTTGCCTCTACCTGAGCGATGTAGTCTGCACCGCTGGTGGGCGGGGTGTCGCGGCCGTCCATAAAGGCGTGGATGTAGACCCTTTCAAGGCCGTTCATTTTGGCAAGCTTTAAGAGGGCGTAAAGATGACCGAGGCGGGAATGGATGCCGCCGTCGGAGCAGAGCCCCAAAAGATGCAGTGCCGAGCCGTGCTCGCGGCAGTTGTTTACAGCGGCAACGAATGCGGGTATCTCATAGAACTCGCCCGTTTCGATTGCGCGTTCGATGCGTGGGTAATCCTGAAGCACGACGCGGCCCGCGCCGATGTTCATATGGCCTACCTCGGAGTTGCCCATCTGACCGTCGGGCAGTCCGACGTCCGCGCCGGACGCGGAGATGGGGGTATGCGGGCAGGTGCGCCAAAGGGGCGCGATATTGCGTATGCCGTCTATGAGGATGGCATTGTCCTCGCGCTCGGTCCTGTAGCCGAAGCCGTCGAGGATGATAATTGCGGTGGTCTTTTTCATAGGTTCCTTTGCAAAAAAATGAATTGGGGCGGGGTGTGCCCGCCCCGAACGAGCATCAGTCGAGTACGACGTGCGAGAAATCAACGGGCTTTAGGGAAGCGCCGCCGATAAGGCCGCCGTCGATGTTCTCCATGGACTTGAGGCCGTGGGCGTTCTTGGCGTTCATGGAGCCGCCGTAGAGGATGCGCACGTTTGCCGCGGCCTCAGCGCCGTAAAGCCCGCAGTAGACGGAGCGGATCGCGCCGATGGTGCGGTCGGCCTCCTCATCGGATGCGGTCTTGCCGGTGCCGATGGCCCAGATGGGCTCGTAAGCTATCACAACGGGGGCGGCCTCGGAGGCGGTCAGACCCGCGAAAGCGGCCTTGACCTGAGAAGCGAGGAACTCGTCGGTAACGCCGGCTTCGCGCTGCTCCAGAGTCTCGCCAACGCAGACGATGGGGATGATGCCGGCTGCAAGCGCGGCCTTGATGCGGGCGTTGACCGTGGCGTCGGTCTCGCCGAAGTACTGGCGGCGCTCGCTGTGGCCGATGATGGCGTATTCAACGCCCAGCTCCTTGAGCATCTCGGCGGAGATCTCGCCGGTGAAGGCGCCCTTTTCGGCCCAGTGGATGTTCTGGCAGCCGAGCTTTACGTTGGTGCCCTTGATGATGGGCGCGACGAAGGGGATGTCAACAAAGGGCGGGCATACGACTACCTCTGCCTCGGCCCCGCGCACGAGGGGGATGAGGTCGCAGACGAGCTGCTGCGCGGCCTTGGGGGTCATGTTCATCTTCCAGTTGCCGGCAATGAGCTTGCGGCGGGAGGTCTTGTCGAGAAGCGCCGCTACGCCGGGAAGGGTCTTGCCCTCGAGGAACTCAAGGGAGGCGCCGCCGCCGGTGGAGATATGGCTCATCTTGTCGCCAAGGCCGAATTTGTTGACCGCGGAAGCGGAATCGCCGCCGCCGATAATGGTGACGCCGCCGCACTCGGCGCAGGCTCGGGCCACGGCCTCGGTGCCCTTTGCGAAGGCGGCCATTTCAAACACGCCCATGGGCCCGTTCCAAACGACGGTCTTGGCCTCTTTGATGACGGAGGCGTAGAGCTCGGCGGTCTTTTCGCCAATGTCGAGGCCCTCATAGCCGTCGGGCATGGCGTCAAAGGGAACGGTCATGCGCTCGGCGTCCTCGGAAAACTCCTTTGCTACAACGCAGTCGACGGGGAGCATAAGGCGCACGCCCTTTTCCTTGGCGGACTCCATGAGGGACTTGGCAAGGTCGATTGACGCCTCGTCCACGAGGGAGTTGCCAACGGAGAGGCCCATGGCACGGTAGAAGGTATAGCTCATGGCGCCGCCGATGAGCAGCGTGTCGCACTTATTGAGGAGGTTCGTGATAACGCCTATCTTGTCGGAGACCTTTTTGCCGCCGAGTATGGCAACAAAGGGACGGTCGGGGTTTTCAAGCGCACGACCCATGAAGCCCAGCTCCTTTTCGATAAGGAAGCCGCAAACGGCGGGCAGATAGTTGGCAACGCCTGCGGTGGAGGCGTGGGCGCGGTGAACGGTGCCGAAAGCATCGGAAACGTAGATGTCGGCATAGGAGGCAAGCTTTTTTGCGAATTCGGGATCGTTCTTCTCCTCCTCTGCATGGAAGCGGAGGTTCTCAAGAAGGACGATCTCGCCGTCGTGCAGGGCAGCGACCTTGGCCTTTGCATCCTCGCCAATGACGTCCGAGGCGAAGGTCACGTTGGTGCCGGGCAGCAGCTCGGCCAGACGCGCCGCAACGGGAGCAAGGCTCATCTCGGGCACGAACTTGCCCTTGGGACGGCCGAGGTGCGAGCAAAGGATGACGCGCGCGCCGTTATCCACAAGATAGCGGATGGTGGGCAGAGCGCCCAGAATACGGCTTTCATCGTCGATATGAAGCTCCTTGTTGAGGGGCACGTTGAAGTCCACGCGCACGAGTACGCGCTTGCCCGAAACGTTGACGTCCCTTACGGTCATTTTGTTCATGATTTATTCCTCCGTTGTGTTATATTTTATTATACGGAGCCTGCTTGATTCGGCTCCTGTCAAGCTAATAAGCGGGAGCGCATGAGGTATTATCCTCTCTGTCCCCTTCCGCGACGCTCCCCTCATAGTCCCATTCCCGGCTTCCCCACCGGGGGAAGCCTTTGGATCCGCGTTCCTCAGCCCTGCCCGCAAAGGGAAAGCCCCGGGCCGGCGATGCCGTTGGCATTCTTCCCGGGAAACCGATCAGCTTACGTCCTTTCTGAGTATGTCGCCGGGCCGGACGGGCTCGGGGCAGGTCAGGAGCAGGTGCTCAGCGGGATGCGGAGCGGAATCCCGCTCCTCCCCCGCCTCCGTGCGTATGCCGGAGACCGTGAACGAACGGGAAACATCCTTTGGAGCAAGTATGTTCAGGCTGTCGCCCGCCCTGAAATTATTGCGCTGCTCAATGAGCGCCTCCCCTTTTTCCCCATCGTACGCAAGCACGACGGCGGCTATCTTTGCCTGCTGCGTGTAGCCGCCCGTTTGGTACTCCATAAGCTCCATGGGGTTCTCGCCGTACATTATATTGAGGCTTCTGTCGCGCCCGTATGTACCGCCGCGGCATTTTTCGCTGTCGCGGAAGGCAAACCCCGTGGTATAAGGCCTGTGTGACAGGCACATGAGCTCGCGCATGACGGTCTCGACAGGGGCGCCGTCCAGCGCCATGCGGTAGGCGTTTGTGACGGTGGCGACGTAGAGTATGGACTTCATCCGTCCCTCTATCTTTATACAGTCGACGCCTGCGTCCTCTATCTCGCGCAAGAAGGGCGCAAGGCACATATCGCGGGAATTGAGTATGAACGAGCCCCTACCGTCGTCCTCTACGGTGAACCATTCGCCGTTTTTGCCGTGCTCGCGGATGTTTGCGGTGAGCACGGTATTGTTCTCGACTTCGTAATTCCACCTGCAGGGCTGCACGCATTCGCCGCGGTTGGAGTCGCGCCCGTCGATGTAGTTTGAAAGCAGGCAGCGGCCCGAGTAGCTGACGCACATTGCGCCGTGAACGAACATTTCAAGCTCGAGCGCCTTGGGTATGCGGGATCTGATCAGCTTTATCTCGTCAAGCTTCAGCTCCCTTGCCAGGACTATCCTCGATACGCCCTGCTCGTACCAGAACGAGGCGGCCTCGGAGTTCAGCGTGTTGGCCTGCGTGGAGAGGTGCAGAGGCAGCCCGGGCGCAAGCCTGCGGCAGATGCGAATAACGGCGGGGTCGTTGACTATAAGCGCGTCCGGTGCGGCGTCGCGCAGGGCGCGGACCGTATCCTCGAGCTCCGCAAGGTCGGCGTCACGCACAAAGGAGTTTACTGTGACGTAGACCTTTACCCCATGCGAATGGGCATACGCCAGAGTTTCGGGCAGGGTGTCAAGGCTGAAATTGTCCGCAAGGTTCCTGAGTGAAAACGCGGGAAGCCCCAGATAGACCGCATCCGCTCCGTAGCGTACGGCGGTCAGGAACCGCTCGCGGTTGCCCGCGGGCGAAAGCAGCTCAAGCTTTGCCATACGCGCCTCAATTCCAGTACGGGCGATACTTTTCGACGTTTGCGGCGTGCTCCTCGGCGGTCTTTGCGAATATGAGCGAGCCGGTACTCGAATCCGTAAGGCAGAAGTACAGGTAGCCCTCCTCCATGTAAGCCTCGTTGGGGAAGAGCGCGGCCTCGATAGCCGCGGCGCCGGGGTTGGAGATGGGCCCCGCGGGAAGGCCCGTGTACTTGTAGGTGTTATAGGGGGAGTCGCTGTCAAGCTCCTCCTGTGAGAACTCCATGCCGGAGCTCCTCAATGCATAGCCCAGCGTAGCGTCGGAGTTTAACGTCATGCCGCCGCTGAGCCTTAGATGGAACACGGCGGAAACCTTTGTAAAGTCAAAGGTCTTTGCCTCTTTCTCGATCATGGAGGCGAGTATGACGACCTCGTCCATGGTCAGACCTATCTCTTCCGCGCGCTCAACGTAGCGGCGGGTATAAATCTCGTTGAAGCGGTCAAGCATCTTGGTGATGACCTCTTCCTCGGTAGCGTCCTCATATACCTCGTAGGTGTCGGGGAAAAGGTAGCCTTCGAGCATATACAGCCTGCCCTCGCGCCCCTCGTCCACTATGTTTTTGACGAACCAGTACCTGCCCGCAAAGCTCTTTGCATCCGTGCAGAGCTCAAGGAACCTTGTCTCCTCTTTAAGGACGCCCTTTTCGACAAGCCTTTTTGCCACGGCCTCTACCGTCATACCCTCGGAAATGGTGAACTTGACGGTGGCGCGGGGCGGATTGCCGGTGCAGATGATGTCGACTATCTGCTTGATGCTCATATTCCTCGAAAGCACATAAGTGCCCGCCTTAAGGCCGGAGGATTTGCCGAGGAAATCGACGTACACCTTGAATACGGATTTGTTGTTGATAAGGCCCTTCTGTCCCTCTCCGCCGGCCTCATACAGTATCTTTGCGATGGCGGAGGCGCCGCTGCCCTTGGGTATCTCGACCGTGATCGGAGTGGGGTCGGAGCTGTCGACGGGCTTAAAGAACCTGCGGTCGATGAACTTAACGGCAAAAGCCACCGCCGCGGCAGCGATAAGCACCGCAATGAGCATCGCAAGAGGCTGACTGACCTTGTTCCACACGCTTGAAAGCCTTTCCCGGCTTTGCGCCTTCACGGGGTCCACGGGCCTCTTTTTGCGTTTTTTACCGGTTCCTTCGGCGGCCTCCGCAAGCTCTTCCTCGGTCACATGGACGATCTGCTCGCGCCGGATCTCGGGCGGCTTGGATGAAACGGTGAAAGCAGCCGTTTCAATAAGCGTGGGCTTCTGCGAATTCTCACCGCCGTCGGGCCCCTCAAACTGTTTGAAAAATACGTTCATAAGCTTCCCTTTCGTTATCTGTCGGCCAATGCGCCAAGGTCCATATCGGCGGCTTCCGCAAGTATGCGGTAGATATCGCCCAAAGCCCGGCTCAGCATATACTCGGCTATAAGGTACTCGGATGCGTCCTTATCATAGCGCAGCAGCTCCCCGAGCTTTGACAGGCGCTCCATGGTCTCGGGGTCGTCCCCGCCTGCGACGGCCGCGGCCTGTGCGCGCAGCTCAAGCCGCCTGTACTCCTTCAAGAGGCCCATTGCGGGGCTGTCTTTGCCAAGCCGCTCCTTTGCGGCGGCAAAGCGTTTATATTCGTCGCTTTGGCGGATATCCGCCGCAAGCGCGTGCGCTTTATCGTAGTTCATACACTTTTATTCCGTTTCTATAAATACGGGGTGGATAACGGGCTGACGCCCCGTCCTGCGCATAAGGCAGCCCTTTATGCCGGACTTGACCGCGGCCTTTATGCCGGCCCACTCCGACCTGTCGGCATACTCGAATGCAAGGGATAGCTCCCGCGCGATCCCGCGCACCTCGTTCAAAAGCTCGTCCGAGTCCTTCTCATACACGAAGCCGCGCGTGAACAGCTCAGGCTCTGCGGTGAGCCTGCCCGTGGAGCGGTCTATCGATATGACGGCGACGAATATGCCGTCGGTGGAAAGCTGGCGCCTTTCGCGCAGCACGGCGCTGCCAATGTCGCCCACGCCCGAACCGTCGACCATTACAAATCCGCTTGTGACCGCGCCCGCTACCTTGCCGCTGCGGGCCGAAAGCTCAAGCACGCTGCCGGTGTCCAGAACGAACACGTTCTGCTCCCTGATGCCCAGCGACGTCGCCAGACGCGCGTGATGGTAAAGATGCCTTGCCTCGCCGTGCACGGGAATAAAGAACTTGGGCTTTATCACCCGCATCATGAGCTTAAGCTCCTCACGCCGGGCGTGGCCCGAAACGTGCACGTCGGCAAGCCTGTCGTAAACGACCGACGCGCCGCGCTGGAAAAGCTGATTTATCACCTTGCCGACGGCCTTTTCGTTGCCGGGAATGGCTGTGGCGGAAATGACGACGGTGTCGCCTTTGCCTATGTTGAGCTTGTGGTTTGCGTTTGCCATGCGGAACAGGCCGCTCATCGACTCGCCCTGTGAGCCGGTGGTGAACACGCACACCTCGTCGTCACGGTATTTGCGAAGCTGCTCGATATCGACTATCGCGTCCTCGGGTATGTTCAAAATGCCCTGGTCTCGCGCGATGCCCGTTATCATTACCATGGACCGCCCCTGGAAGCACAGCACCCTGCCGTGACGCACGGCGACGTCGGCTATCTGCTGTATGCGGTACACGTTTGAGGCGAATGTCGCAACTATGACCCTGCCGGAGGCGGAATCGAACACGTTTTCAAACGTGCGGCCCAGCTCGCGTTCGGAGGGAGTGCAGCCCGGCAGCTCGGCGTTGGTGGAATCCATCATAAGCGCAAGCACCCCGCGCGAGCCGTAATACGCAAAGCGCGAAATGTCTATCGGCTCGTTGTCGATGGGGGTATAGTCCACCTTGAAGTCGCCGGTGTGTATGACAACGCCGACGGGCGTTGTGACGGCGACCGCAAGCGCGCCGGCGATGGAATGGCTGACCTTTATGAACTCGACCCGGAAGCAGCCGAGCTCCACGGCGTCGCCCGCGCAGACGCAGCGCAGATCGGCGTTTTTGACGCGGTGTTCCTCGAGCTTATGCTCGATCAAAGCCAGCGTGAACCTGGACCCGAAAACGGGGCAGGAAAACTTTTGAAGCGCAAAGGGCATGGCGCCTATATGGTCCTCATGCCCGTGGGTTATGACAAACCCGCGCAGGCGGTCGAAATTCTCCTCAAGATACGTCATATCGGGAATGACAAGGTCGATGCCCAGCATATCCTCGTCGGGGAACGAAAGACCGCAGTCTATAACTATCATATCGTCGCCGTACTCGAGTACGGTCATATTCTTTCCGATCTCGCCCAGACCCCCGAGGGGTATGATCCTGAGCTTCGGTTTTTCTTTCTTTGCCAAATTTATAACCTCTGTATCGGGTAAAAACCCGCTTATTCCGTTTTTGATTTCAGCTCCGCAAGGCGCTCCTCCGCCCTCTCCCATTCGGCATACAGGGACTCCAGACGCTTTGACAGCGCGTCGGCCTTGCCGGAGAGCTCCTGCGCCTTGACGTAATCCGAAGAATACGCCGGGGACGCAAGCAGCGCATTGACCTTATCAAGCTCCGCCTCGGCCTCCGTTACGGCCTTTTCGGCGCGGGACACGGCAGTGGTCGCCTTTGTCAGTTCGCTTTGGAGCTGCTTTTTCTCTTTATATTCAAGCGCGTTGGCGGAGAGACGCTTCTGCTCACCGCCGCGGCCGGCTTCCGCCTCCTCGCGCAGGGCTTCAAGATAATCGTCGTACCCGCCTATGTATTCGCGTATGCCGCCCGCCGTCATGTGCAGTATGCGGTCGGCAAGGCGGTTGACAAGGTAGCGGTCGTGCGTTACCACGATCATCGTCCCGTCGTACTCGTCGAGCGCGTTTTCAAGCGCCTCACGCGAGGGGATGTCAAGATGGTTCGTCGGCTCGTCCAAAAGCAGCAGGTTCGCCCTTGTCAGCATCAGCTTTAAAAGCTGCACCCTTGCCTTTTCGCCGCCGGAAAGCATGCCGACGCGCTTTTCGACGTCCTCGCCGCGGAACAGGAACGCGCCGAGCGCGTTTCTTATGTCGCGGTGGGATATGGTGTTGAAGTACCTGCCCCAGACCTCCTCGAGCACGGTATTGTCAGGGTCGAGCGATGCCATGGTCTGTTCGTAATACGCGGCCTCGGTATGAGCGCCGAGCAGCGCAACGCCTTCGGACGGACGCATTTTGCCGGCAAGTATATTCAGCAGCGTGGTCTTGCCGCACCCGTTATCGCCGAGTATAAATACCTTTTCGCCCTTTTTGACGAGCATATCGAGCCCGGAAAACACCCGCTTCTGTCCGAAGCTCTTCCCCAGCCCCTTTGTTATGACCGCGTCGTTGCCGCCGCCCTCTTTGGCGGTGAAGGTAAAGTGGATGGAGGCTTCGTCACGCTCCGGCTCGACAAGGGTCTCCTTTATGCGGTCGGCCGCCTTCTGCTTGTGCGCGGCGGTCACGAAATTATGCTGCTGGCCCCATCTGCGCTGCTGCTCCACCATGCCCTCTATGCGGGCGATCTCTTTCTTTGCGCGAAGGTAGCGGCGCATCTCCAGCTCGCGTGCGGTGGAGCGCAGCTCCGTATGGCGCGTGTAATTGCCCTTGGACTTATAAAGGCGCCTGTCCTTCAGCTCCATCGTGCGGTTGGTCACGCGATCCAGAAAGTACCTGTCATGCGATATGACTATGAATGCGCCGCGGTAGGCGTTCAGGAACTCCTCAAGCCACTCGATCGCCTTTATGTCAAGATGGTTCGTCGGCTCGTCCAGAAGCAGCAGGTTCGCGCCCGAGAGCAGCAGCCTTGCAAGCTGCGCCTTGTTGCGCTGACCGCCCGAAAAAAGCGAAACGGGCTTTTCAAGCTCGTCCTCGGTAAAGCCGAGGCCCAGGAGCGTAGACCTGACCCGCGCACGGCAGGTCAGCCCTCCGCCGTCCTCAAACCGCTCGCGCAGGCGATGCTGGCGCTCGAGAAGAGCGTCCGTCGCCCCGTTTTTCTCTATCTCGTCATTGACCCGCTCAAGCTCGCGCTCACAGCGGAAGAGCTCCGCGAAAACGTCCGCGGTGAACTCAAACAGCGTGGCTGCGCCCTCCTCAACGGACTGCGCCATAGTGCCGAGGACCGCCTCATGCGAGAAGGCGATGCTGCCGCTGTCGTACGGCTCGCGTCCTTCGAGTATCGCAAACAGCGTGGATTTGCCGCAGCCGTTCACGCCGATAAAACCGATATGGTCCCCGAGACCCGCCTCAAAGGAAATGTCCTCGAAAAGAACGCGGGTCACGAAGGACTTTGTAAGACCGTTAACTGCCAAAAGCGGCATAGTACACCTCAAAGGCCGATGGTCACGGTATCAAGCCCCGCGCGCACCGCGCGAAGCAGCGTTGAACCCGTGCCCGAGCGCATGTCTCCGGAAAAACCGCAGATCAGGCGCGAGGAATTGTCGACCATAAATTCGTTCCGTTTCTTAAAGCAGGAGGGAACGTAGCTTTCGCACACGGAAACGACCGCGTACGCCCTGCTTTCTATCTTTGCCCGGCGCGCGTCGGGCGCGGCGCCGTAGGGGTAGACCGCGACAAGCCGCATATCGGGATGCTCCGCCGCAAGCTTTATAACGGCCTCTGCGGCGTAGGTGTCGAAGCCCGTTGCCATGCCGGAAAGAAAAAACCTGTACCCGAGCCGGTATGAAAGGAGTATCTCCTCTTCAATGCGCTGTTTGAGCAGCGTGCAGCGCGGGTCGCGCTCGTTATACCGCCACGGGAGCCTTTCGGCCCTGTGGCCCGAAAAGCACACGGTCACGCCCCTGTCTATGGCGTGATCGCGCACGCAGAGCGCCGCCATTACAGCCCGCTTTCGGTATAGCGGCCCCAGTCGCGGTGCATATAGCGCACGATGGGGTACGGCTTGCCGAGGTATTTTTCGGGCGTGCCGAGCGCACGCGCATTTTCGTAAAACCCGCCGAGCAGTTCGGCGGAGCCGACGGTGCCGATGACCGGAAGGCCCGTCCTGTCGGAGACCTCACGCGTGATGGAGAGGCCGTCCATAAGGTCGCGCACGGTGGTCTCGTGAGCAAGGTTGGTGTTGTTGAGAATACCCGTGACGCGCAGGCGGCTGACGCCCGTGATCTTGCCGATCATCTCGATATTCTCATCCGCGCCGGAGGAAAGCGGGCGGCGGCAGTTTATAACGTACCAGACTTCGAAATTCTCAAGCTCTTTGAAATAGCCGTAATACTGGCCCATTGCGATAGCGCCCACAGGGTCGCCGCCGACGTCGAATATGACGAGGTCGGAATTGTCGGAGAACACTGAGAATATCTCCGGCGGGATGCTGGGCACCTCAACGCCCGAGCTTGTGAAGTTGGGCGATATGAGGCGAATGCCCGCCGCCTCAAGCTCCGCTTTGCGCTCGGTGGAGCGGAAGTAGGGGTTGATGACGTCGATGTCGACGAGCGTGACCTTTTGGCCCTCTGCCGCCGCCCCGAACGCCATATTGAGCGCCAGTTCCGTCTTGCCGGAACCGAAGTTGCCTATAATAACATAATAGCGTTTCATACCAATACCAGCTTATTCTGCCCTGTAAAGGGCGATTATTCTTTCGGCGGCGCGCATGCCGTCGACCGCGGCGGATACTATGCCGCCCGCGTAACCCGCGCCCTCGCCCACGGGATACAGCCCGCGAATGCGGGTGGACTCGCCGTCCTCGCCGCGCTTTATGCGCACGGGTGCGCTCGTGCGGCTTTCAACGGCGGTAAGCACCGCGTCGCCCATATCGAAGCCGCGCAGCATATGACCGAACGCCGTAAGCCCCTCTGCAATGCCGCGGCGCACGGTGCCGGGCAGGCATTTTTTAAGGTCCCGCGGCACCGCCTGCGGGCGGTAGGTGGGCACGACCGCGCCGAAAGGCTGAGGTGCGCAGCCCTCCAAAAAGTCCGCGACGCGCTCTGCGGGAGCGGAGTAATCCCCTCCGCCGAGGCGGAATGCGGCGCGCTCGATCTTTTCCTGGAACTCGAGCCCGCAGAACGGAGCCCCGCCGAGGTCGGAGGGATTGACCTGCACGATGATGCCGGAGTTGGCGTTTTTGCCGTCACGCGCGGCATAGCTCATGCCGTTGGTGACGACCTCTCCCTCGCCCGAGGAGGATGCCACGACGAACCCGCCGGGGCACATGCAGAAGGTATAGACCCCGCGGGAGCCGGACTTGGCGGTGAGCCTGTACTCCGCCGCGCCGAGGCGCGGATGCCCCGCCCATTTGCCGAACTGAGCCTTGTTGATGAAATCCTGCGGATGCTCTATCCTGACGCCCACGGCAAAGGGCTTTGCGGCTATCTCAACGCCGCTGTCATACAGCATGCGGTAGGTGTCCCTTGCGGCCTGACCTATGGCAAGCACCACGGCGCAGCAGGGCAGGGTCTCGGACCCGTTCACCGTGACTGCGCAGACGCGGCCGTCCTCGGTTTTGAGCCCCGTGAGCTTTGCCCCGAAGCGTACGACGCCGCCGTGCGCCTCGATGTCCTTCCTTATATTATGCACGACCGTACGCAGCACATCCGTGCCGACATGCGGCTTTGCCATGACCGCGATGCTTTCGGGGGCGCCGTAGCGCACGAGGGTTTCGGCAACGAGCTCCGCGCGCGGATCCTTTATGCGTGTGGTGAGTTTGCCGTCGGAAAACGTGCCCGCGCCGCCCTCGCCGAACATAATGTTGCTTTCGGGGTCGAGCCTGCCGCCCGAGAAGAAGCGTTCGACGTCTTTGCCGCGTTCCTCGATGGGGCGGCCCCTTTCGATAAGGGTGACGGCATAGCCGCGCTCGGCAAGCGTATGCGCGGCAAAGAGGCCAGCGGGGCCCGCGCCCACGACAACGACGGGAGCGGGCTGAGGCGTATCGCCCATAACGGGGGCTATCACGGGCTTTTCGGGAGCCACGGCGATATTGCGCGAAGCACGGTGCGAATTGCGGCTCCAATCCTTATCCGACACCTCAAACAGGGCGGAGTAGATAAAGCGGATATCGTTTTTGTCACGCGCGTCGAGCGAACGGCGCACCACGCGCACGCCGCCAATGCGGTCTGCGGACAGTTTCATTTCAGCGGCGATGAGCAGGCGAAGCGTTGACTCATCGGCGTTGAAGGGCATATTAAGATCGGTGGCGATCAGTTTCACGTTAAGTCTCCTTTCGGGGGACGGATCATTTTAAGGTGTTCGGCGGCTTGACCACTACGTGCACCTTGGTTGCGGCAAGGGTTATCTCAAGCTCGCCGTATTTATCCACGTCGGACAGCGTGTATTCAAGGTCGAGGTCGTATGCGCCGGGGCCGCGGCCCTCCACGTTGACTATGACGGTAAGATCGGAGCTTAAGAAGCTTTGCAGGAGCTTTACCGGACCGCGCACGGTAACGGCGACGTTCTCCATGCTGTGGCCGTAGACGTAATCCGAGGTCTCGCCCACAAAACTGATGGGCACGCGCTCGAAGGTCTGCTCGGAGTAGCGCTCGCTCACGATAAGCTGGAGCTGAATGTCGTTGGCGTTGACGCCGCCCAGTATCACGGCGCCCTCGGGTATGCCCTTGAGCGTGAGCGTGAACGAGTAGCTGCCCGTATCGGTGATGCCGCCGATTATGACGGGGTCGGAGTCGATGCTTGTGATGGAAGCGAGCACGTCGGGCTCCGCGGCGATGTCGAGCGAGGGATATGTGAGCTTTTCACCCGTTATCTCGAACAGGGCGGACAGGCTGTCGCGGTCCGCTATCTCATACTCCACGGTAACGTGCCTGTGCGGCAGGACGGTCATTTTTACGTCGACAGCGGGGATTATGGTCTTAAGGCCGGCAAGGTCGACCTCGTTGCCGTCGTTGTCCAGCAGGGTAAGCTGAATGGAACGGTTGACGGACTCGGTCACGTTCTCAAGGTCGATATAGCAGACGGCCTTTGATACGTTTGCAAGGACTCCCCTTGCGCCCTCAAGGGTGGTGGTGGCGTCCAGAAGGGTGGGTTCGCCGTGCCAATAGCCCTCCGGCAGCTCGCCGCTGAACGCATATGTCACGGGAACGGAGCGGCTTGCAAGGTCGTCTATGACGACGCTGACCGTTGATGGTTCCACCGATACCACGGTGCCGCCCGAGCATACGGCCTTTACCTCAAGGTCATACGTCCCCGCGGCGCGCACGTCCGCAAGCGAAACCGTGGCAACTATGTCCTTGGCCGTGACCTTGCTGATATTGCGAAGCGGCGCCGAAACGGTAACGGTAACGTCCTTCAGTATTTCCTCTATATCGCCGTAAACGATCAGCTTCTTGGCGATAAGGTCGGCCTCGCCGCCCGCCTCAAAGGTGGGGGTGACGCCGGTATAGGTCTTGATCCTTGCGGGGTTCTGGCTCATCAGCACATAGCCCCAGAGCAGCATGGCGATAAGCAGTGAAAGCACTATGTACAGCACCGTGCGGAACCACTCGCGCTTATACCAGGGCAGCTTTTCGCCGTCGCCCGCGCCCTGCGCAGCAGACTGCGCCTGGCGCTTTGAGCCGAACAGCCCCGCCATACGGGAGACTATCTCACCTGCCGCCGTTCTTTTTTTTACGCCTGCTTCTTGTTTCACCTGCGTCCTCCTTCCCCTCGGCGTCCTCGGCCTCGTTCTTTTTGCCGAAAAGCAGGAACCCCTTGTCCTGCGGGTTGAAATGATCGTTCAAAAGCTCCTCCAGAGCGTCGTGGTCAACGTGGCGCGTAAGCTTGCCGTCGCGCGCGTAGGAGATCGTGCCCGTTTCCTCGGATACGACGAGGGTTATGCTGTCGCTGACGGTGGATATGCCGAGCGATGCGCGGTGCCTGGTGCCCAGCTCCCTGGGGATATTCGGCGAGTCGAACAGCGGAAGCACGCACGCAGCAGCGTAGATGCGCCCGTCCCTTATTATGACCGCGCCGTCGTGCAGGGGGGTCTTGGGCTCGAATATGTTCTCGATAAGGGCGTCGGAAATGTCGGCGTCTATTATGGTGCCGGTCTGGACGTAATCGCCGAGCTTTGTGCCGCGCTCCAAAACTATGAGCGCACCCACCTTGCGGCGGGACATGTTTTCAACGGCAAGACAGAGCTGCCGGACTATCTCGTAAGAGGGCGTGGTGCGCTGAACGATGCCGAGCCTGATGCCGCCAATGCGCTCGAGCGCACGGCGGATCTCCGGCTGGAACAGCACCACGACCACGACGATACCGGATACCAGGAAGGAGTCGAGCAGATACTTTATCGTCATCAGGTTAAGCACGTTGCTGATAATGAGCAGCAGCACAAGCACCCCGATCCCCTTCAGAACCTGATAGGACCTGGTATTGGCCGTAAACCGTATCAGCTTGTAAATGACGTACGCCAGTATCAGTATCTCGAGCAGATCCTGTATCCTGAACTGCTCGAACCCGGTACCGATGGCGTCGAGTATGTCGGTAAACGACATTATCGCTCTCACTCCCTTACCGTAAACTTGCACCTGCGGCAGAGCCGTGCGGCGCGCTATGGAGGGCGCAGGGCCTACTCCCCCCAATACACAGGTATCCCCATATAATGATACCACAAAGACAGTTGTTTTTGTACCCCTATTTTCAAAAAATTTGCTTTTGTGCAAAGGATGTGCTATAATCATCGTGGATATTTCTGTGAAAGGCAGTTTGCGCATGGAAGATATAAATAAAAACACTCCGGAGAACACCCGCGTTTTCGCGGTGACGGTGCAGGAGGATAAGTCGGTTTCGCTTCCGCAGGGGGCTGCTCCCGCCGCCCAGGAGGAGAAAAAGAGCATATTCCGCCAAAGAAAGACCGCAAGGCCCTTTGTTTTGAGCATTGTATTCGACGTGCTCAAGGTGATGGCGGTGGTCGGCCTGCTTGCGGGCATTGCCGTCTTCGGGCTTGTAATGGGCGTTGCAAAGGCGTACGTCGACACCACGCCCGATCTTGACACCTCCCGCCTGACGCGCTCGGAGCGGACGAGCTACATTTACGACATGAACGGCGACCTTATCACCACCTTTGCCGGCATGGAATACAGCGAATGGGTGGACATAAGCGAAATACCCGACATGCTGAAAAACGCGCTTATTTCCATTGAGGACGTACGCTTTTACAAGCACGGGGGAATCGATTTCAAGCGTCTGTTCGGCGCGGTGGTAAACACCTTCAGGAATACATGGACGCACGGCGGTTCGACGCTCACCCAGCAGCTGATCAAAAACAAGATACTCTCGAACGAGCGGAGCTACAAGCGCAAGATACAGGAGGCATACCTGGCTTACGAGCTTGAGCACGTTATGAGCAAGGACAAGATACTTGAGGCATACATGAACGACGTGTTCCTCGGGGAGTCGAACTACGGCTTTTCCGCCGCGGCAAAGGACTATTTCGGCAAGGAGCTGTCGGAGCTGACCGTGCGCGAGTGCGCCATGCTCGCGGGGCTCGTACAGAAGCCCTACTACTTTGATCCCAGGGCCAACACCTATTCCCGCACGAACGAGGACGGCTCCAACAAGATGGACGTGACGGACAAGAGGACGGATATGGTGCTTGCCGCCATGTACAAGGCGGGCGTCATAACGCATGAGCAGTATGAATCCGCCCTTGCGGAAAAGGTGCGCATAGTCGAAAAGAGCGAGGCAAAGCAGCTTTACGACATGCCCTATTTTGTGGAGTACGCGGTGTATGACGTGATAACCGACCTGCTTGCCCAGAGGGGGCTTGAGGACACGAGGTCGAACCGCAATCAGATAGAATCCGAGCTGAGGACTGGCGGCTATCACATTTACCTGACGGTGGATCCCAACGTGCAGAACACCGTGCAGGACACGCTTATAAACTGGACCAGCTACCCCGACCTGCAGAACCCGTCGGCCTCCGTGCAGGTGACGACCACGCAGGAGGGCTCCATAATAGAGGTGCTTCAGCCGCAGGCGTCGGCAGTCATAATCGACCAGCACACCGGGCAGCTTCGCGCGGTGATCGGCGGCCGGCAGGCGCCCACGCTCAAAAAGCAGCTCAACCGCGCTTACCAGAGCTATATGCCCGTCGGTTCGGCGATAAAGCCGCTGTCCGTTTACGGTCCGGCGCTTGACGCAGGGCTGTCGTGCGGGTCCACCATACTTAACGCAGAACTGCCGATAGACGGCTACGGCGGAGCAAAGGGCTACCCCGCGCTGGGCTCCACAAGATGGACCGGCATGATGACGCTGCGCCGAGGCATTACGAGCTCGCTGAACATAGTCGCGGCAAGGACGCTGTTTGACGTGGTGACTCCGCAGGTCGGCGCACAGTACCTTATAAAGCTGGGCGTAAACCCCTCCAAGATAAACGTTGACGGTCCCGGCCTTGCGCTGGGCACCACGGGCATTACGCCCATACAGATGGCAGCGGGCTATGCGACGATAGCCAACGGCGGCGTTTACAACGAGCCGATCGCCTATACGGTGGTGCTTGACCGCAATATGCACGTCGTACTTGACGCGACGAAGCTGCAGAAGAGCTACCGCGTGTTCAACGAAACGAGCGCGTATATGCTGGTAGATATGATGAAGGACGTTGTGTCTACCGGCACCGGCACCCGCGCCGCGATAGACGGCATGACGGTTGCGGGCAAGACCGGTACGAACGACGACTACACCAGCGTATGGTTCGCGGGGTTCACCGGGTACTACACCGGTTCGCTTTGGATAGGCCATGACCTTTACGCCGAAAAGCTTGCCTCCGGCTCAACGGGCGGGAACTCCGCCGCGCCGCTGTGGCAGGCGTTCATGGCAAAGATACACGAGGGGCTTTCCGACAAGCCCATTATGGACGTGTCGCCGGTCGAGATCGGCCTGAGGCAGGTAACGCTCTGCTCCGTTTCGGGCAAGCTTGCGACCGAGGCCTGCATGCACGACGTCGACAATCCCCCGGTCACCGACTGGTGCGCGGCTGACGCCGTGCCCGCAGAGTACTGCGATATGCACTGCCTGGTGGAGGCCTGCTCCGCATCCGGCGAAATAGCCGGGCCCTACTGCCCCTCCTCCGGAAGGTTTGCAAAGTCGATACTGCTCGTTCCGCACGATTCGCTGTTTGAGAGGCTGAAGCTCTATAAGCGCGAAAACGAGACGGACGATTCGCTGTCGGTAAACGGCGAAGCGATATTCCGCAGGATATTCCCGAACGCAGTCATAACAAGTCTGGGGCTTGACAATTATCAGGCCTGGTGCGTGCGCGAGGGCAAGGTATGCAAGGTGCACGGAGGCGGCGCGGCGCCCGTTTCGGACGACGTTGAGGTGCTTATCAGCCGTGCCCAGGCGCTGATCTCGTCCGTCAACGAGTACCTTGCGGCGGTGCAGACTCTGCCCGACACCGACAGACAGACCCTGACGGACAATATCGCCGCCCTGCGGGAGAGCTTCTCCGGGCGCGACGAAGAGACGATAACCGCCGCCTATGAGCAGCTCAAGACCAATTACGAGTATTTGTCGGCGCTTTATCCCCTGCCCATAGTGTCGGATACGACCGAGCCGGAGCCCACCGCGGAGCCCACTCCCGATCCCTCAACGGGCCGCGAATGACGGCAGGGCGCACGTCGCGCATATATTTGGTATAGGGGGTTTCCCCAGTTTACCGAATGGAGTTGAAGCTATGATCTATTTTGACAACAGCGCAACCACGCCCGTGCTGCCCAAGGCGGCCGACGAAGCGAAGCGCTATATGACGGAAGTTTATTATAACCCCGCCGCGGCGTACTCCCCCGCGGTGAAGCTGGAGCGGGATGTGACGGAGGCAAGGGCGGTGATAGCCCGCGCAATGGGCTGCGACAAGTCGGAGGTGTACTTTACCTCCTGCGGGACGGAGTCAAATAACACGGCGCTTTTCGGCACGCTGCGCGCTGTTCACGGAACGGGGCGCGTGATAATCTCCGCGGCGGAGCATCCCTCTGTGTACGAGGCCGCGATGGAGCTGCGGGAGATGGGCTGGGACGTTAAGCTTGCCCCCGTGCTTGAAACGGGCGAGGTCGACCTTGCCGCGCTGGAGGAGCTTATCACCCCCAATACGCGGCTTATTTCCTGTATGCAGGTGAACAACGAGCTTGGCGCCGTAAACGATATAGCGGCGATAGAAAAGCTCGCCCGCAGGCGCGCTCCGGACGCGGCGGTGCATTCGGACGGCGTGCAGGGGTTTATGAAGTATGATATGCCGTCCTGCTCGCTTTACAGCGTGAGCGGGCACAAGCTGCACGCGCCAAAGGGAGTCGGCGCGCTGTATGTGAAGAGCGGCGTGAAGATAAAGCCGTATCTCATTGGCGGCGGGCAGGAGTCGGGGCTGCGCTCCGGCACAGTAAACACGCCGGGGATAATGGCCTTTGCGGAATCCGTGCGCGATTTTTCGCAGCACAGGAGCGAGTACGTCCGGCAGATGCTCGAAGTTAAAAAGAGGCTTTACGCAAACCTTTCGCGGATACGCGACGTGCGTTTGAACGGGCCTGATATGGAGAGCGGCGCGCCTCACATACTGAACGTCAGCTTTATGGGCGTGCGCGGGGAAGTGCTTTTGAACGCCCTTTCCGAAAAGGGGATCTGCGTTTCGACGGGCTCCGCCTGTGCGGCTCAGAAGCGCGGCAAGAACAGGGTGCTGAACGCCTGCGGAATTACCGGAGACCGTCAGGACGGCGCGGTAAGGTTCAGTTTTTCGCACCTTAACACAGTCCGCGAGGCGGATACCGCCGCGGCAATCATTGAAGAACAGGTCGCCATACTGCGTAAATACAGGCGGCGCTGATATACGGAGGAACGAATGGAAAAGGTACTGCTTGTACGCTACACGGAAATACACCTGAAGGGGCTGAACCGCCCCTATTTCGAACGTGCGCTGGTCGACAACATGAAGCGCGCCCTGCACGAGTTCTCGCCCAGGATAGAGCGCGAACACGGACGCATTTACGTCCGCAATATCGCCGAAGAGCATATGGACGAGGCCGCCGACAGGCTGACGCGCGTGTTCGGAATACACTCGCTCTCCCACGCGGTCGCCGTGGATAAGGACTGGGAGACCGTCGTTTCCGCCGCGGCGGAGCTTATGGAAAAGCGGCTGGAGGGCGTTTCCTCCGCCACTTTCAAGGTGCTTGCGCGCAGGTCAGACAAGCATTACTTCATGAACAGCGACGAGATAAACCGCGAGCTGGGCGGCAGGATGCTGGAGAAGTTCCCGCAGCTTTCTGTGGACGTGCATAAGCCCGAGATAAAGCTGTCGGTCGAGGTGCGCGACATGGCGTACATCTACTGCGACGAGATACCCGGCTCCGCGGGAATGCCCACCGGCACCGCGGGCAAGGCAACGCTTTTGATTTCCGGCGGCATCGACAGCCCCGTTGCGGGCTATATGATGGCCAAGCGCGGGCTTACGCTGTCGGCCGTGCATTTCTACTCATACCCCTACACCAGCGAGCGCGCGAGGGACAAGGTGGTGGAGCTGACGCAGCTCGTTTCAAGGTATGCGGGCGAAGTCAGGCTGTATCTTGTGCCGTTTACCGAGATACAGATGACCATTTACGAGAAGTGCCCCGAAAAGGAGACCACCGTGCTTATGCGCAGGCTGATGATGCGCATTGCGGAGCGCTTTGCAAGGCAGGAGGGCGCTTTGGCCCTTATCACCGGCGAGAGCCTTGGGCAGGTCGCAAGCCAGACCCTGGAGGCGTTAGTCTGCACGAACGACGCGGTGACGCTGCCCGTATTCCGTCCGCTCATAGGCTTTGACAAGGACGAGATAATGGACGTTGCCAGACGCATAGGCACTTATGAAACGAGCATACTCCCCTATGAGGACTGCTGCACGGTGTTCGTGCCAAAACACCCGGTGACAAAGCCGAAGCTTGACGATCTGCGGACGAGCGAAGCGCTTGTCGACTGGACCGAGATGATAGAGCGGGCGGTCGAAAAGACCGAGCTTATGACGATAAAATGAGCGGGAAACGGACAGCTTTATACCGGTTGGCGCTTGTGGCGCTTGTCGCGGCGCTGTCCGTTTTTTGCGCCTGCAAGGTGGATGAGCCGTATCGCAGGCCGTCCTCGTACGCGCTTGACCAAAGCCTGTTTTCTCAGGATCAGGAACAGGCGATCGTGCGTCATCCGCTGACGCTTATCTCAAAGAGGCTGACGACGGCCGGATGCGCCGTGCGATATCCGTACGTCTGCGACGACGGTATGGACGCGCTGAACGTTGCCGTACACATGGCGTTTACCGAATTTGCGGAGGCCTGCGGGACGGACGGCGGCAGGGTCGCTTACTCGGTGGAGTTCAACCGATACGGCCTTTTGTCGCTTATAATGACCTGCTCTGCGGGCAGCGGCAAAGTGCTGTTTACCGACACCGCCAATTTCGACACCGACGCGGGCAAGCGCGTGTACCTTTCGTCCTGCTTCGGCCAGGCGGCCGAGGGCGTTAAGGAACGGCTGACGGAGCTTTTGTCCGCCGAGGCGGAGGCCCGCGGAACAAAGCCCATAGGCGCGCTTCCCGAGTTTGACGACAGCACCCCCTTTGTATTTACTTACGGCGGGATATGCCTTATATTCCGTGAATACGAGGTGTTTCCGCCGGAGGCCGGGCTTGAAAAGCTGAAGGTGCCCGCAGCCGCCGTCGACTACTCGCAGGACGGGCTGATAGCAAGGCTGAAATAGTTTTGCGGGCAGCCGGGCAGGATCCCGGCTGTTTTTTTCGTGAAACGCCAAAAATATATATGCGAAAAGGGGAAAAAGCACTTGCGCGCCGAGGGCGGGTATGGTACAATATTTTTTGGCATAAAACTCACCCGTGTGGACTTAAGGGCCCGTCCGCAAAAAAGCGGTACCCTTGGGGTTGAAACGCGGGGAGGAATAAATTAACGGGAGGTTATTTTTATGTCAGTCATTTCCATGAAGCAGCTCCTCGAGGCGGGCGTCCATTTCGGTCACCAGACCCGCCGCTGGAACCCCAAGATGCGCGAGTACATCTTCACCGAGCGTAACGGCATCTACATCATCGACCTTCAGAAGACCGTCAAGAAGATCGACGAGGCTTACAACTTCGTCCGCGACGTTGCCATGGATAACGGCACCGTTCTTTTCGTCGGCACCAAGAAGCAGGCTCAGGAGAGCATCGAGCAGGAAGCAAAGCGCTGCGAGATGTTCTACGTCA
>JAFYHI010000079.1 GCA_017539215.1 Clostridia bacterium
AAAACAACACCAATGCAAAACGGCTGTATCATAGAATGGGATTTCGGGAAACAGGCAGAATCCATGCAATCGCCGACGGCCTTGATGAGATTGAGCTTTCACACGTATAAATTCCGGTTTGCGGAGATGCCGCGAGGGCAGAAAAAGCCGTCCCCTTGAGAGGAAGGTGGCTGAGCGAAGCGAGGTCGGATGAGGTGGGGATGCATCCGTGTCCACATTCATAACGAGCATCGGATTTTGCCCCACATAATCCAAAAGACAAACAGGCGTGACCGTTGTGGTCACGCCTGTCTCATATCCTTTTGAGACGGTGATTGAAACCTCAAAGCAACTTCTTTACGGAGTACGCCCCGAGGGCAGCCGTTTTTTTGCATTTACATCCAATCCTTGGGCACGAAGAGGCGTTTATAGTCGTCTATCGCGTAACGGTCGGTCATGCAGGCGATATGGTCGGCAACGACGCGCTCGAAGCCGTCGGCGGGCAGGTTCGCAAGAAACTCAGCCGGTATGTCGTCGATATGGTCGAGATAGTGATAGAAGAGCGCGCGTATAACGCCCTCCGCCTTGCCCTCCTCGGCCTTGGCGGTCTTGTTGTGATAGAGGTTTTCAAACAGAAAATCGCGCAGCTTGTTGAACTGAGCCCACATCCCCCCGCTCATGCGGACGAAGGGTTTTTCGCTGCTCTCACGCAGGACGTCGAGAATGAGGTTGTTTATGCGCTCGCCGTGCGAGGAGCCAATGCTTTGCCTGCACGACTCGGGCAGGTCGGCCTCGGAGAATATGCCCGCGCGTATGGCGTCGTCTATATCGTGGTTGATGTACGCGATGCGGTCCGCAAGCGAGACCACCGCGCCCTCGAGAGTTGCGGGCTTGCCGCGCGAGGTATGGTTGAGTATGCCGTCGCGCACCTCAAAAGTCAAATTGAGGCCGCGCCCGTCGTTTTCGAGCTTTTCGACCACGCGCAGGCTCTGCACGTTATGCTCGAACCCGCCGGGGACAAGGTCGTTCAGCACGCTCTCCCCCGCGTGCCCGAACGGGGTATGCCCCAGATCGTGCCCGAGCGCGATCGCCTCTGTCAGGTCCTCGTTGAGCCGCAGCGCGCGGGAGATCGTGCGGGCGATCTGGCTGACCTCCAGCGTATGGGTCAGGCGCGTGCGGTAATGATCGCCGATGGGGCTTAAAAACACCTGCGTCTTATGCTTCAGCCTGCGGAAGCTCTTGCAGTGCAGTATGCGGTCGCGGTCACGTATGAAATCCGTGCGTATGGGGCAGTAATCGATGGGCCTTTCGCGCCCGCGTGTGTTTTCCGAAAGCGCGGCAAAGGGAGAGAGCGTTTCCCTCTCCCTCTGCTCTGTCATTTTGCGGAAAGAATCGTCCATTTATTTAACGCGGAAAAGCCTTGCCAGCTTTTTGGAGGCGGGCATGAAGCTGAGGTCGTCCTTATTGAAGGCGCGCAGTACGAAGAGGCACGCGCAGTAAACGATAACGCCGACGGCCACCGAGCCGAGCGTTGCCGCCGTGGGATGGCCCATCCTGTAAACGAGGCCGTACGCAAAGTAGACGGCGACGCCCATGACGAGCGCGGAAAGCAGGGGCTTGCCGAACGTGTCGAACCAATTGAGGCGTATGCCCGCGTGAGTGAGCGTGTACCATGTATCGCCGATACCCGCGACAACGTAGCAAAGCACGGTGGAAACCGCCGCGCCGAGCACGCCGAGCTGCGTGAACTTCATAAGCACTATCATGGAAACGACCTTAAGCGCGCCGCCCGCGATGAGGAAGTAAACGGGAACCCGCTGCTTGCCCATGCCCTGAATGACGCCCGTGAGCGTTTGCACCAGCGACAGGAACAGCACGCCTATGGCGCTGATCTGCATTATGCCTCCGGCAAGCGTATAGATGGAGATATCCTGCCCCGGGCGCATATTGAGTATCTGCCCGATAAAGCCGGAGATGAGGTACTTGCCCTCGGGCCCTACGCTCTGCCCCACCTTGTTGTAGAGCATGGCCATTATCGGCCCGCCAAGTACAAAGAGGCCCGCCGCGCAGGGAGCGCCGATGAGCATGGCAAGCTTTACGCCCGTCGCGCCGACCTTGCGAACGCCGCGCCTGTCGCGGGCGGCCATCATGGGGGCGATAGCGGGAACAAGGCTCATAGACAGGGCAAGCGTCAGCACCGCGGGCATATTGATGAGCGGCGTGACGTACGAGCGCAGCGCGACAAAACCGTCGCCCGCCATGGTGTCGGCAAGGGCGGCCTCATACCCAAGCGCGGTATAGCGCTGCAGCAGCAGCCTTTTTATGAATATGGTGTCGGCAATGCCGGTGATGGGCATTATGGAAGCGCCGATGGTGATCGGTATGGCTATAGCAAGCAGGCTGCGGCCTATCCTTTGAAGGGACTTTTTGGGAACGACCATATCCTCAAGCTTATAGGAGGGTAGCTTGCGGCGGTTGCGGCGATAGACGAGCCAAATAACGGCAAGGCCAAGCACCTCTGAAATGCTAATGCCGATGAGCGTGCCCATGGCCCAAAGCTCCGGACGGCCGGGATAGAGCTTGACAAAGAGCAGCGCGAGCGAATACGACGCGATAAGCTTGCCGACCTGCTCTGTTATCTGCGAAAGGGCGGTGCCGGTCATCATTTGCAGGCCCTGCAGATACCCGCGGTACGCGCACATGACCGATACCACAAGGAGCGACGGAGCAAGCGCCATAATGGCGTATTCGGACTTTTCGACGTCGGCGAGCCCCGCTATGAGCTTTGAACCGGCAAACAGCAGCACCGTCGTAACTATGCCGATAATGAGCAGCAGGCGGAAAGCCGTTTTGAAAACGGCGGTCGCGCCCTTGCGGTCGCCCAGCGCCACGCGCTCCGAAACGAGCTTTGAGATAGCCGTAGGGAACCCCGCCGAGGATATTACGAGCAGCCACGAATAGTACGGGTACGCCGTGGCGTAATAGATCATGCCGTCGAACTCGCCCCGCTGCAAAATGTTTGTCAGCGGTATGCGGTAGAACGCACCGATTATTTTGACGATGAGCCCAGCGATACCCAGTATCGCCGCGCCCTTTATGAAGGATTTTTTGTTCTTTTCCATAAGCGTCTCCGAAGCCCGTTTTACGAACTATATTATAACTCCGCCCCGGGATATATGCACGCCTTTTTTACTGCAAGGCCAAAACCCAAACATGGGCGCACGGAATAAAAAGCCCCGTGTGCCCCTGAAAAACTTATTCTGTTACCTGCCTTAAGCTTACTCGGCCTTTTCAATGGGCGCATCGACAACGTTCCTCTTTACGGAATCGATGCCGTTCAAGCAGCTCTTCATGGTCTTGTAGCCCTCGGACACGGCGATGATCTCGCCGTTGCGGGCCTTCAGACGGAAGCGGAACTCGCCCGCCTTATCGGTGTAGACCTCGAACTTGGGGTGCTTTTCGGTCTTGTAACCCTCAACGGTCTGATCCTCAACGGGGGCGATGGGAGCGTTCTTTACCACGCTGGCAATACCCTTGAGGCAGGAAGCGTCGGCGGCGTAGACCTCGGAGGTGGCAATGACCTCGCCGTTGGTGGCCTTTAGGTCGAACTTGACGCCCGTGTTGGTCTTTTTCATTATAAATTTGCCCATAATAGATCCTCCTCTTTTTTGGTGCGGTTTTAATATACAACATTTTGCGCCGATAATCAAGTGATAATTTCCCGTTTTGCGGAAATTGACGGGAATTGACAGAAAGCCGAGACGATGATATTATATTATAGACATTTACACGGGGGTGTTGCCATGTCTATTCAAATTGAGAAGACAGCCGTTGGATGGCTGAACCTCGCCATTTCGAGAACAGAGCTTCTGGACGCAATAATCGACAGCAACGATAAAACGCCGATCTGGGACGGCGATATTTACGTTTACACAAAGCCGGGCAGAAAAAACGAGGATCTGATACGGCGCGTGCCCGTACAGGTCAAAGGAAGCATTACAAGCAATACCAACGCCCAAAAGGTATTCCACAGCATTCCCGTTTCGAATCTTAAACATTACTCAAACGAAGGCGGCGTGCTGTTTATTAAAGTCTGCTTTGAAAAGGACGGCGACAACGCCGCGTATTACTGCGGCGCGCTGTTAAAAGGGGATATCGAAAACATACTTTCGAAAACGCCCGGAGCCGTCAAGAGAAAGACCGTTTACCTGAACAGGTACAGTTTCGAAAAGGATAGTCTTGAAAAACTGCTTACCGGGTTTGCGCTTGCACTTAACAGAGTATCCGGCGCTCCCGGCCTTTGCTGGAGCGAGGTAGAAGAGGAGCTGGGGCGGGGCGTGCTTGCGGCGGACCCGCTGCCGGACGTGATACGCCCGTTGGATATTTACAAATACGATTCCGGCGCGGTAAGGTTCGTCGGACGCGAAAAAGAAATGGAGGACATTGAGAGGTTCCTCTTGTCGCCACGGCCTTTTGCGTGGTGGGGGATCGCGGCTCCCGGCGGAGCGGGCAAAAGCCGTTTGGCGTATGAGCTGAAGAAGAAACTTGACGCAGAGGGCATTTGGAAAACAGAGCTTGTAAAGGATAACCTTATTATAGAACTGCCCGCGTATTCGGCGAAACGGCTGAATGAGGAATACCCCGGGCCAACGCTGTTTATCATCGATTACGCGCAGCAGTACGCGGAAACAATCGCCAATTGGATGACGCGAATAACCGCCGACGATTTCGGAAGAGACTGGGACAACAGGCTGAGGTTCCTGCTGCTTGACCGCGCCAACGGCGAAAAGGAGACCGACACTCCCGCGTGGGAGGAGCAGATAATAAAAAACGGTGCAAACGATAGACTTTACTCTCAGCGGTACAGGCCAGTATTGCTGCTGCCTTCTATTGAGGATGAACTGCTTGTGCAGATCATGCGCGACTTTGCTGTACGCCTTTCCGAAAACGAGGAAACGGCCGACGAGTTTACCGAAGAAAAGGCAAGGGAGCGCGTCGAAGCGCTCGGCAGGAAGGAAGAAGGCCTTTTGAAGCGTCCCCTGTTTGCAATGATGATGACGGACCTTTGGCTGCACAATGGGGGCGACGCGGACGATTGGACAATGGAGGACCTGCTGGAAGGGCCTATAAGAAGGGAACTGCGGATACTGAACGACCGGCTCAGCCCATACGGCGGAGACGGGCTGAAGGAGGCGTGCCGCGGCGTTCTGCGCATGGCCACGGTTTGCTCCTGCAAAGGGGACATAAGTTTGGAGAGGCTAAGTGAGCTTTGTCCCGAAAGCATGAAAGAGATTTCAAACGCCGAGAATTGCGCTGGTTTGGAGAAGGGGGAGCTGATGCTCCGCGCCGGGCTTTGCGACTATGAATGCGAAACGGCCGTCGGCATGACGCCCGACCTTTTCGGAGAGTATCTTGTTTTCCATTGGCTTTGCAACAAAGATCAAGAAAGGCAGCATTCAAAAAAAGTCGCCGGATTCTACTCGGCGGCGCTGGAGGAAATGCCCTCCGCAGTCGAGTTCTTCAAGCGGCTTTTGAAGGACTTCGGGCAGATGATGGCGGAGGATGACGGGCTGAGAAGGCGCGTGTTCCCGGAGGATCCGGGGCTTGACGACAGGAAAACACAGCTTTACGCCCGCCTGCTGAGGAGGCTTTTCGACGAGCCGAACGATAGACCGGTGCGCGAGGCGCCGAAGAAGACCCTTGTCGCCCTTGCGGACGGCAGGCAGGGGAACACCGAAGAAAACTCCGTTATCTGGAACGACGCGGGTTCGGTATGCCGGGATTTGGGCGAGCATGAGCGTGCGCTCGGCTTTCTGCTCAAGGACGTAAAAGCAAGTGAGGAATCGCGCGGCGCGAACGATCCCGAAACCGCCTCGGCGTACAACAATATAGCTTCGCTGTACCAAGACATGGGTGACTATGATAAGGCGCTCGAATTCAATTTGAAAGCGCTTGCCATCCGTGAGAATGCGCAAGAGTTGGGCGCCGAGCATCCGGATACCGCCGTTACGTACAACAATATCGCGGGCGTGTACCAAGACATGGGCGACTATGATAAGGCGCTCGAATACTTGAATATGGCGCTCGAGACAGTCAAAAAGGTTTTGGGCGAAGAACACCCCCACACCGCCGCGACGTACAACAATATCGCTTCGCTGTACAAAGCCATGGGCGACTATGATAAGGCGCTCGAATACTACAATAAGGCGCTCGGCGTCGTCAAAAAGATTTTGGGCGAAGAACACCCCCACACCGCCATAACGTACAACAATATCGCGCAGGTGTACCAAGTCATGGGCGACTACGATAAGGCGCTCGAATA
>JAFYHI010000080.1 GCA_017539215.1 Clostridia bacterium
GTCGCTGATGTAACGGTCGGACAGGGTCGCTGCCGCGACCAGGGCTCCGTCGTGGATGCTTACGCCGTGGTAGATCTCGTAGCGTTCCTTGAGACCTCTGAGTATCGAAATGGTGTCCTCAACGGTCGGCTCCCCGACGAAGACGGGCTGGAACCTGCGCTCGAGGGCGGCGTCCTTTTCTATGTAGTTGCGGTATTCGTTGAGCGTGGTCGCGCCTATGCAGTGCAGCTCGCCGCGGGCGAGCATGGGCTTGAGGATGTTGCCCGCGTCCATGGCTCCGTCGGCCTTGCCGGCCCCGACTATGGTGTGGAGCTCATCGATGAAAAGTATGATGCGGCCTTCGCTCTCCTTGACCTCCTGCAGCACCGATTTGAGCCTCTCTTCGAACTCGCCGCGGAACATCGCGCCGGCTATGAGAGAGCCCATGTCGAGCGAATAGACGGTCTTGTTTTTGAGGCCTTCGGGCACGTCGCCGCGAAGTATCCTCTGCGCGAGGCCTTCCGCGATAGCGGTCTTGCCCACGCCAGGCTCGCCGATAAGGCAGGGGTTGTTTTTGGTCTTGCGCGAAAGTATGCGTATTACGTTCCTTATCTCGTCGTCGCGGCCTATCACGGGATCCAGCTTCTGCTCGCGCGCAAGCTCCACCAGATCCTGTCCGTACTTTTTAAGCACGTCGTAGGTGGACTCCGGATCGTCGCCCGTCACGGGACGGTTCTTGCGCACCTCCTTCAGCACCGCCAGAGAGCCCGCTTCGGTAATGCCGTACTTTTTGAGTATGGGAGAGAGGGTGGTGTCTGCCTTGTCTATAAGCCCGAGCATTAGATGCTCTACGCTGACGTACTCGTCGTGCATCTGCGCGGCGCGCTTCTCGGCGGCGTCAAGCGCGGCAGAGAGCTTGGGCGAAGCGTAGCTTGCCCCCTCGCCGCCGGTCATGCGGGCAAGCGAGCGCACGGCGGCGTCCGCGTCCGCGGCGCACGCGCCGGGGTCCGAACCGAGGCGCTTTAACAGCGCGGGTATCAGCCCGTCGTTCTGCGTGACCAGCGCGTGAAAAAGATGCACCTGCTCCACCGAAGCGTTGGCGTTTGCGGCCGCCATGCTTTGGGCGCGGTTCACCGCCTCTATAGATTTCTGAGTCAGTTTATTGGCGTTCATAAGATCACCTTCCTTGCCGTTACATTATAACTTCGTTCTGCCGCACATATTCGGCCATCTTCGCCTCGGCGGCCTCGCTTGCCTCGGCGGGGTTGCTTATCGAAGCGAAGAACGCTTTCATCGCCCCGTCGAAAGCGTTGACGTAAGCGGCGATATGCTCCGCTTCAACGGCCTCAGCGGGCTGCCCCGTGCGTTTGAAATGGGGCATGAGCCGTCTCGTCAGCCGGCCCGGCTCAAACGAGATATCCGTCCTGCCTATATAGGCCTCTTCAAGCTTGGCCCAAAGGCGGAAAAACTGCTGCAGATACAGCGTAAAGCCGTCGCTGCGGCTTCTTACCACCGCGCGCAGCTCGCCTATCGAGCCGCCCTCACGCCCCAATGCAATGGTGTATTTCACGGTGGGGTTGTACTTGTACGAAAGCGCGGACCTCAGCTTAAGCGTTGTGTCGCCGGAGCCGTCCATCATGGGCAGCAGCGACTCCTCAAGCAGGTCCTCCATGCGGCGGAACACGTCGCGCATGCGCATCTCCTGGGTGGAGTACCCCAGCCGCTCGGCAAGCAGCCGGTTTATAAGCGCGGAGCGCGACACGCCCTCCTCGTATGCAAGCCGGTCGGCAAGCGCAATAACGCCGTCGTCCAAAACGAGTGAATAAATGCTTTTTGCCACGGGAGCCTCCTTTCGTGCCTCGGGGCACAGTTCCTTTACAAAAACATTATAGCACCTTATCAATAATTTGCAACCCCCATTAATAATATATTATGCACGAATTAGCCCGCCCAATCCGCGCCGTCGCCGGTGAACACCACTTTTATGGAGTCCGGTAGTTCGCTTTCGGCCTGGCCTCGCTCCCGCAGCAGCATATCAAAGGTCAGTTTTGCGGCGGATATCCTGTCGGCGGCCTTCACGGCGTCGTCTGTCAGTATCTCCTCCAGCGCGTCAAGCGCGGTGCCGGTCAGTTTTTTGAGCCTGCGTGACAGCTTGCCGGCCTGCGTCCGTTCGCGCACGGGCCTGTCGGACTTTATCACAGTAAGGGTTTCCTTGGCCTCCATACTGCACCTCCTTTCGCATTTTAGGGCTGTGGGAGGGGAGACCCTCCGTTTTGCACCCTCTATATTATAGCACAAATGTTCTTAAAGTTCAAGCCGGAGCAAACGAAACAACTACGCCATGTCCGTATAAAGCACGGTTGAGTTACAAAAACGGTACTCAAACCGCAGTCAGCCTGTAAAATAAATAATGGAAAATTGGAACAAATGTACTATAACCCGTTGACAATAGAACTAATGTTCTGTTATAATGAATATGCGGGATGAAAACCCGCCTCAATAAAGTCAACGCTTTCACACTACCGAGAGAAGGGAGAAAGGCTATGGAAAAGCATACCGAAAACGAGCTTCTCACGGTGACGGTACCGGCGGGCGATCCCGCCGGCCGCCCGTGGGAGGGGTGCATCAACTCGGTCAACTACCGCGTGCCGAGGGGTGTGCCCGTAACGCTCCCGAGATTTCTTGCGGAGCATATCGAAAGGACCGAGGCCGAAAGGCTGCTGGCCCGCGAGCGCGAGGCGGCGTTTGCCTCTCATGCCGAAAAACTCAACAGATGATAAGGAGAACACTATGACGCTTAACGATATGATAGTATCCGCCCTTGCTCAGCTTGACAGGGGGCACGACCAGATGACGGTCGACTCGTTCCGTGAAAGGCTGACGGGGTACGCAAACGACGCGCAGAGCGACATCGCCCGCGCGATATCGTTTACAAAGACCGAGGTAATACCCACGGCAAACGGCATTGCGGACCTTGAGGCGCTCTCACGCGGGTGCGTAAAGGTGGTAAAGGCGCGGCAGCTTGGGCGCGAGGTGCGCTTTATGCGCGGCGACACCGGGGTGATCGCCCTGCCGTACAACGAGCCCGTCACCGTCAGCTATATTGCCGAGCCGGAGCGGCTCTCGTCCCCGTCAGACGTGAGCGAGCTGCCCGAGCATACGCATGGGCTTATAGTCACCTACATGGTGGGCCGCGAGCGCATGGCGGGCGACGCCTCCACTCAGCGCGGCGCAAACATTTACCTGTCCATGTACGAGGCCGCAAAGGCCCGCCTGCGTCCGCATCCGGGCGACCCGGACAGCTACCTTATTTATAACAGGTATTGAGGCGCGTATGGCAGGCTACACTTACAGGATAGACGCATTCATGGGTCTTGACCAGTCACGGGACGAAAGCCTTATTTCGCCCTCCTATACGCCCGACGCCATGAATATGGACACCTCCGACGGCTGTCTTGCGGTAACGCGCGGGTTCTCGCGCTATATCGCCGCTCCCGTCCCCGAGGAGAGCACCAGCGGCATAGACTGCGTATGCTTTTTCAAGTCCGCCGCCAAAAAGGTGCCGCTTGCGATATCGGGCGGCTTCATCTATACCTACGATCACGGCTCACAGGAGTGGACGAGGGCTTACGCCTATCCGCTGGTATTGCAGAGCAGGCATTATTCCACGCTGATGACGCGCATCGGCATGACGGACACGCTGCTCATCGCCGACGGCGCGAACAGGATACTGAAATTCGACGGCAGCGATTTTTCGCTCTTCGGCTCGTCGGAGGGCTGTTCGGACGTGACGGTAAGCTGCGTTGCAATGTACCGCAGCAGGCTCTTTGCCTCGGGCAATTACGAAAACCCCAACAGGCTCTATTACTCAAAGCTTCCCGGCAGTGGCAGGACGATAGAGGATTGGGGCCCCGACGAATACTCCCCCTCGGTAGAGGGCGGGTTCGTGGACGTCGGCACCACTTCGGGCGATCCGATCACCGCCATCTGTGCGATCAGCAATCAGCTCCTCATATTCAAAAAAAGCTCCGTCTACCGCCTCATAGGCGACAGGCCGGGCAATTTCACCGTGGAGCTTATAAAAAGCGACTCCACTTTCGTGACGGACACCGCCTCCGCCGTCTGGCGCGACAATATCTATTACGTCACAGAGGGGGGCCTGCACTGCTTTAACGGAGTGGACGCCGCGCCCATGCCCGACGCACGCATGATACGCCGCCTCATGCAGGGGGCGGACACCTCCGATACGCGCATGGCCACCGCGGGCGACAGACTGTATTTCACAATTAAAAAGGACGGCGAGAGCCGCCTTGTCGAATACGACCTCGTCACCCGAAAATACATGCAGTACGGTGGATTCACGCTGTACGACATCACCGCGGAGGAGGGCGAGCTTATAATCACCTGCGGCACGCGCTGCCTTGAAATATGGGGCCGCGGGCAGGATTTTGACGGCACGCCCATCAGCGCCTACTGGCAGACGCCTCTGACCGACCTTTTCGACAAGGCCGCGATAAAGACGTTAAGGGCCGCCGCGCTCCGCGCCGAGTCGCCTTCGGGCGGACCGCTCGTGCTGGAGACCGAGGTCGGCGGCGTGCGCGACGTTTACCGCGCGGCGCTTCCCGAGGGGAGCGCGGACGTGCTTGAAATACCTCTCAAAAACGAGGGGCGCACGTTCCGCATGCGCATCCGCAACGAGACGGGCGGCGAATTTCGCATAGTGGGCGGGATAGAGCTTGACATTAGCGTGCGCCGCCGCACGGAATAAAGGAAAGGAGCAAACGGTATGCAGATGCGGTCACTTTACAGCGTGGCGCTTCCAACCGAGCGCGACGAGCGCGACGACAAGAAGACCCACGAGGATATAATAAAAAAGAACGAAAACTGCTTAAATCAGAATTTCGGCCTCATATCCGACAAGCTCTATGAGCTGGAGCTGCGTCTTGCCGCGCTTGAAACGGCGGTGGAGGCGCTGGCGGAGTGAGTTTTGGGCGCCTCTTTACAATCCCATCCGCGTGATATATAATCGTATCAAAAAACGGGGGAGGCGCCTATGCCATTTATAATAGAACGAAACGACATAACCCGCATGCAGGTGGACGCGATAGTCAACGCGGCAAATAACTCCCTTTTGGGCGGCGGAGGCGTTGACGACGCCATACACCGTGCGGCGGGGCCGGGCCTGCTTGCAGAATGCCGGGGGCTTCACGGCTGTGAAACGGGCGAGGCCAAATACACGGCGGCCTACCGTCTGCCGTGTAGGTACGTCATACACACCGTCGGCCCCGTGTGGCGCGGCGGCGAATACGGCGAGGAGGAGCTGCTTGCCTCCTGCTACCGCGAATCGCTTCGGATAGCCGCCGAGCTCGGCTGCGAGTCCGTGGCGTTCCCGCTCATATCAGGCGGGGTGTACGGGTACCCCAAGCGCGAGGCGCTCTCCGTTGCGGAGCGAGAGATACGCGCCTTCCTCGAAGAACACGAAATGCTCGTTGTCATGGTGCTTTTCGATAACCCCTCGTTCATACTGGGGAGCGGCCTTGCGGGCTCCATCCGCGAGTTCATAGACGATAATTACGTTAAGGCGAGTTTAATGCGCGAGTCCGAGCGCAGGCGCAGGAAGTATGAGGCTTATGCAAAGGGGCTTTTCCCCGACGCGCTGCTTGAAAGCCGGGCGTCCGCCGCAAGGCCGCCCGCCGCAAAGCCGGCGCATAACGCATTCGGAGGGTTTCCGGCGGCGGCCAAGGCCGATGAGTGCGTCTGCGCCGACGAGGCGCTCGACGACAGGCTCAGCCGCCTTGACGAGAGCTTTTCGCGCAATCTCCTGCGCCGCATAACCGAAAGCGGCATGACCGACGCGCAGTGCTACAAGCGCGCCAACATAGACCGCAAGCTCTTCTCAAAGATACGCAGCGACGAAGGGTATCGCCCCTCCAAGCGCACGGCGCTGGCGTTTGCCGTGGCCCTGCGCCTTGACCGCGAAAACACAGCGGATCTTCTTAAAAGGGCAGGCTACGCGCTTTCGCCCTCGGAATACTTCGACGTCATAGTGGATTATTTCATATCGAACGGCCGCTATGATATCTATGAAATAAACGACGCGCTCTTCGCCTACGATCAGCCCCTTCTGGGGAGCTGAGCCAATAGAAAAACCGCCCGTTTCGGACAACCGCCCGTTTCGGACGGTTTTTTGTTATCGCGCAAGCCTCACGCCCCGTTCGTCAGCCCCGCCAAAGCACGTCCGCCCTGCGGGATACGGTATCGAACCTTGCAATGAAGCTTTGATCCTCCGCTTCCGCCGGCGATACCGGGAACCGGTAAAAACAGCCGTCGCTCCGGCCGACGCATTCCCTTGCGAGCATGCCGTTCTCCGAACCCTCGGCCCCAAGCAGACCGCTGTAAAGCTCCTTTCGGTTAAAACCGCAGACAGCCCGGCGGTCCTTTTCGGGCCGGCACATGACTTGGCCTTCGCCCAAGCCCGCGGGCACTCCGTTCCTTCCCAATCCCAACAAAAACGGTAGGATTTTTCGGGCTATATATTTTGAAAAAAGGGGGCTGTTTTAGTGAAATATACCAAATTTTCCGACGATTGATTATGGAATAAAGCGCCCCGATGTGTTATACTCTACCTTGGTTGATGATGGGGATACTGTGCCCACCCTTTTCGGCGTGCCGAGAGGGCGGGGCAGGGGCCCCGGAGTCGCCTCAGCAAACCTATTATAATCCGCGAAAAGCGGTACAAGGAGGACTGTCATGGCAAAACAAATCACGGCAATTCCCTTTAAGGGCACTCCTGAGCAGGAAAAGGAGCTCAAGGATTTCATCGCCACTTGGAAGGGTAAGGAGGGCGCAACGATGCCCGTCCTGCAGAAGGCTCAGGAGATCTATGGTTATCTTCCCATAGAGGTCCAGAAGATGGTAGCCGACGGGCTCGGCCGTTCGCTGGAGGAGGTCTACGGTGTTTCCACCTTCTACTCCATGTTCAACCTTGAGCCCAGGGGCGAGCATCTCATCAGGGTATGTCTCGGCACGGCCTGCTACGTCAAGGGTTCCCAGAAGATCCTGGACGAGCTTTCCCGCGTACTTAATGTTGAGCCCGGCCATACGACGGCGGACGGCAAGTTCACGCTTGAGCCCACAAGGTGCCTCGGCTGCTGCGGCCTTGCTCCCGTTATGACCATCGACGGCGAGGTCTACGGCAGGCTGGTTCCCGCCGACGTCAGGGACATTATCAAGAAGTATCAGTAAACCGTTTCCAAAGGAGAACCGCCATATGAAGATAAGTGATGTTGCCCGCATACTTGACGCCCGCGTTATGACGGGCGGGGATATGCTTGAGCAGGAGGTCCATTCTGCCTGCGGCAGCGATATGATGAGCGACGTTCTGGCCTACGTCAAGGATCAGGGCGTGCTGCTTACCGGGCTTATCAATGTGCAGGTCATCAGGACGCTGCTCATGATGGACATGAACTGCGTGGTTTTCATTCGGGGCAAGGTGCCCCCCGAGGGCATTGTCGAATTTGCCGCGGACAACGGTGTGGCCGTGCTTCAGACCGAGCTTCCCATGTTCGAATCCTGCGGGAGACTGTACATGGCGGGCCTTGGGCGCGAGTGCGGCTGTGACCCGGCGCCGGACGCAGGCTGCGCCAACGGTAACGAAGATGAGTGAAGCGCTGCATTATCATTTTGACGTTGACGGAGCTAACTTTTCAAACGCCGGCCGCGCATCCGTCGAAACCAAAAAGCTGTTAAGGCAGATCGGCGTTCCCGCGGAGACCATCCGCCGCATTGCGGTCGCCATGTACGAGGGTGAGATAAACATGGTCATCCACGCCCACGGCGGCGATGCGGACGTCTACATCACCGAGGATAAGATACTCATCCAGCTTCGGGATGAAGGCCCCGGTATCCGCAGCGTCGAAGAGGCCATGAAGGAGGGGTTTTCCACCGCTCCCGAGAACATTCGCGCGCTGGGCTTCGGCGCGGGTATGGGCCTGCCCAATATGAAGCGGTACTCCGATGACATGCACATAGATACCAAGGTCGGCGTGGGCACCACGATCGAGCTGTGGTATAACCTGTAAGGCAAGGCCTTACCGACATTATTCTGAAAGGAGGGCCCCGCAATGGCCGTTTACACGCACTCGGTCGAAATCAACACCGATAAATGTACGGGCTGTACCACCTGTCTCAGGCGATGCCCCGTCGAAGCCATCCGCATAAGGAACGACAAGGCTGTTATCGACGCTTTTCAGTGCATCGACTGCGGCGAGTGCATAAGGGTGTGCCAGCATCAGGCAAAGCACGCTTCTTATGACAAGCTCTCCGATCTTGACTACAACAAGTACCTTATCGCGCTGCCCGCACCCTCGCTGTTCGGGCAATTCAACCACCTTGACGAGGCGGACTTTGTGATACAGGGTCTGCTCGACATGGGCTTTTCGGACGTATATGAGGTTGCCAAGGCCGCCGAATACGTCACGGACTTAACAAGGATCTACATGGCGGATCCCACCGCCGCAAAACCGTTTATCAGCTCCGCCTGCCCCGTTGTGGTCAGGCTGATAAAGCTCCGCTTCCCCACGCTGTGCGACCAGCTCGTACCCATCCTTCCGCCTTATGAGCTTGCGGGCAAGCTCGCAAAGGAAAGGGCGATGGAAAGGCATCCCGAGCTCTCGCCGGAGGATATCCAAACGGTATTCATCTCGCCCTGTCCCGCAAAGGTCAGCTGGGCGAAGAGCGTTATGGAGGGTCAGGAAGTGTACGTCGACAAGGTAACGTCCATGAACGACGTATATATGGAGCTGCTTAAGAGGATGAAGGGCTGCGAGCCCGGGCCCGGCGCATCGCCGGAGGCCGGTTCGGTAGGTTTCAGGTGGGGCATGACGGGCGGTGAGGCCGCGTCGCTTATGAACGACGGGTATCTTGCCGCAGACGGCATAGACAACGTCATTAAGGTCCTGGACGACCTTGAGGGCGGCATGCTCGGCGATATAGAATTCGTTGAGCTCAACGCCTGCAGCCCCGGCTGCGTGGGCGGCGTAATGGCCCCCACAAACGGCTATGCCGCAAGGCTGCGCCTGCAGTCGCTGGGAAAAACGGTCGTTATAAAGCCCAACAGACTTGAAGACATAGAGGACGTGGAATCCTTCGGCGGGGTAGTTCCCGAGGTCTATAAAGAAGGCGCCGCCTTCACCTATATGCCCGACGGTTCGCCCGATATGCTCAAGAGGATGATCGAAATGCGTAAGGCGGAAGCGCTCTCCGAAAAGCTGCCCAATAAGGACTGCGGCGCGTGCGGCTCGCCGACCTGCAAGGCGTTTGCGCTGGACGTGATCCGGGGCGAAGCGCAGCTTGCGGACTGCAAGGTAAGGTCCGAGTTTGACGGGCTGTGACCCATCAAACCGATATTTCAAACAAAAGGAAGCAAATATGCTTACGGTCGAAAAACTCATTGAAAAGCTTAAGCTCGACGTTATCGAGCTGCCGGATCCCGGGCGGGAGATCACGGGCGGTTACGCCGGCGACCTTTTAAGCTGGGTAATGGGCCGCGCGCAGGAGGGCGACGCATGGGTCACCATTATGACCAATATGAACGTCGCCGCCGTTGCACAGCTCACGGACGTTGCGTGCGTGGTGTTTGCCGAGGGCGTCGTCCCCGATAAGGAGGCGGTCTTAAAGGCAAGGCAGCACGGCATCAACCTGGTCGGCAGCCGAAAGGGCGTTTTCGAGCTCTGCGGTGAGATCAAGGACAGCATGCTCTCCGCGGCGGAGGCCGGCGGCGAGTATGAAGAAGCCGAGGTTTAAATGGCACTTTTTACCTACGATCTGCATGTGCACTCCTGTTTGTCGCCCTGCGGCGACGACGAGATGACGCCGTGCAACATTGCGGGTATGGCGTTTATTGCGGGCGTCAAGATAGTCGCTCTGACCGATCACAACTCCTGCAAAAACTGCCCGGCCTTCTTCGCCGCCTGCGAAGAATACGGGGTGACCCCGGTCGCGGGATGTGAGCTGACCACATCCGAAGAGATCCACATGGTATGCCTGTTTGAAGGCCTGAAACAGGCTCTGGCCTTCGACGAGGCGCTGCAGCCTTACAGAATGCCCTTTCCAAACCGTGTGGAGATATTCGGCGATCAGCCCATTATGGAGAAGGACGACGCAGTGGTCGGGCACGACCCGTGGTTCCTGCCCGCCGCAACGAGCCTGTCGCTGACCGAAGCGGCGGAGCTTGTCAGGGGCATGGGCGGCATTGCCTACCCCGCGCATATAGACAGGGAGTCGAACGGTCTGCTGGCCGTGCTCGGGAGCTTTCCCGAGGAGCCGGTGTTCGACCTTTGCGAGGTGCGCGATAAGGAAAACGCCCAAAAGCTCTCGGGCGGCAGACGCGTCGTCGTTTCCTCGGATGCGCACCGGCTGACCGATTTCGCGGTAACGCTCAACCACATGGAGCTTGACTGCGGGCCGGACGCCGACGCGGATACAGTCCGCCGTGCGCTGTTTGCAAAGCTTAAAGGAGGCGCCCTGTGAAGGAACTTTCACTCAACATACTGGACATTGCCCAGAACTCCATCCACGCGGACGCGACTTTCGTTCAGATCCTGCTGGACGAGACCGACCGCACGCTGGAGCTTGCCATCATCGACGACGGCAAGGGCATGAGCGAGGAGTTTTTAAGCAGGGTCACCGACCCATTCTCCACCACAAGGACCACCCGCAAGGTCGGCATGGGGCTGCCGCTTCTGAAGCTGGCCGCCGAGCAGACCGGAGGAAGCCTTGTGATAGAGTCCCGCGAAAGGGCGTCGCATCCCTTTGACCACGGCACAAGGGTCACCGCCTTCTTCTATAAAGACCACCTGGATTTCACCCCGCTGGGTGACGTCATCAGCACGGTGGTATCGCTTGTTCAGGGGAGCGAAAACGTCGATTTCCTGTTCAGGCACAGCCTGCCGGGCAAGCTCGTGGAGCTCGATACGAGGGATCTGAGAGAGGTGCTCGGCGAGGTGCCGCTCTCCAGCCCCGAGGTGCTCGTGTGGATACGCGAGTCGCTTGAGGAGCAGTACGGCGAGGGCGAATAATTACCTTAATAATCCCGAGGGTCCGTCCCGAGGGCAAGATTTATAAGAACAATCAAAAATCACCGGAAAGGAAAAGTGATTATGAAATCTTTGGAAGAACTGAAAGCAATCCGTGATAGGATGCAGAACAAAGTCATCATCCGCGAGGGTGGCGCCGAAAAGCGCATCGTCGTCGGTATGGCGACCTGCGGCATCGCAGCGGGCGCGCGTCCCGTACTCAACACCTTTGTTGAGGAGATCGCAAAGCGTAACCTCACCGGCACGGTAGAGGTAGGCCAGACCGGCTGTATCGGCATGTGCCGCTTCGAGCCGATCGTCGAGGTGTTCGAGGGCGACCAGCGCGTCACCTACATCTACGTCGATCCCGCCAAGGCCAAGGAGATCGTTGAAAAGCACATCGTCGGCGGCCAGCCCATCGTCGAGTACACCATCGGTGCTGCCGAGAAATAAAACGGAGGGTTACATAAATGATTCGTTCACATGTTTTGATTTGCGGCGGTACCGGCTGCACCAGCGGCGGTTCCCAGGCTATCGCGGACAACCTCAAGGTCGAGCTTGAAAGGCTCGGGCTTCAGGACGAGATCCAGGTCATCAGGACGGGCTGCTTCGGCCTCTGCGCCATGGGCCCCATCATGATCGTTTATCCCGAGGGCACCTATTACAGCCGTGTAAAGCCCGAGGACGTCAAAGAGATCGCCGAAGAGCATTTCCTCAAGGGCCGCGTAGTTGAGCGCCTCGTCCA
>JAFYHI010000081.1 GCA_017539215.1 Clostridia bacterium
CACGCTCGGGCTGCGAAAAAAGCCGGGGCGGCAAAACCATCCACCGGATGGTTTCGCTTCGCCCTTCAAATCCCTTCCGTTATATAGACCAATTCCCCCACGGCCCAGGGGTCGTGGGGGAATTGGTGCAGATGGAGGGATTTGAACCCTCAAGCTTTCGCCGGCGGATTTTAAGTCCGCTGTGTATGCCGTTCCACCACATCTGCAGCTTATTGATTATACATCGGCGGAGTGTTCAAGTCAATATCAATTCACGGCTGCTGTTTTTTAAGGGCATACAGACCCGTCGGCACTATCCGCGCTCGGAGTAGGTCATCAAAAACCGCGGGCGGGCCGGCTGTCGCCGTAATATCCTCCCCGCCGCAGGCATGGCCCGCGCCGGAGCTTACCGGCTTTGGGCTTTTTCAAACGATCCTGCATCAACAGCACACGTTGTCTGTGCATATATTATAATTATACCGCGATTTTTTGCCGCGAGCGAGGCAAAAATCGTGGGCGTCGCCAAATTTTTATATAAAAATCCTGTGACAAAATATATCGGTAGTGGTATAATAAGCCCAAGATACCATGGAGGATGGCACCTTGGGCTCTGAGGGAAAGGCGAATATCGAAGTTTTTTTCACGGAGGGTGAGCTCGGTGAGCTGCACGCCTTCCTTAAGGGCGCTTCATTTGAGGCATACCGCGTTTTAGGCTGCCGCCGCCTGCCCTCGGGCGAGTTCCGCTTTGCGGTCTACGCGCCGAATGCGCAAAGCGTTTACCTTGTGGGCGACTTCAACGGCTGGGGCGGCGAAAAGATGGAGTATCTGCCGGAGTTCGGCCTTTGGTGCATGATCCGCGGGGCCTGGCCGGGTCAGCGCTACAAGTACGCCGTGCGCGGGTGCGACGGGCACACTGCGCTTAAAAGCGACCCGTTCTCTTTCCGGAACGAGCTGCGCCCGGCAAACGCTTCCGTCGTGTGGGACTTTGACCTTTGCGGAGCGCCGACCGGCGGCGGCCTTCTCTCGCCGGATGCGCCCGTTTCGATTTATGAGGTGCACCTGGGCTCCTGGGAGAAGGGCCTGTCGTTTGCGGCGGCCTCGTCAAGGCTCATCGACTACGTTCGTGACATGGGCTATACGGCGATAGAGCTGATGCCCGTGTGCGAGCATCTGCTGGACGACTGCTGGGGCTATCAGACGAGCGGCCTTTACGCCGTGACCGCGCGCTACGGCACGCCGGAGGACCTGAGGGAGTTCATCCGCCGCGCGCATGAGGCGGGCCTTGCCGTGATACTCGATTGGGTTCCGGCGCATTTTGTAAAGGACGAATGCGGTTTAAGGCGCTTTGACGGCTCGCCGCTTTATGAATCCGAGGATCCCCTGCGCGCCGAAATGCCGCTGTGGGGCACGCTTCTCTATGATTTTGAAAAGCCGTTCGTGCGCAGCTATCTAACCTCCAACGCACTGTATCTGATAGAACAGTTCGGCGCGGACGGGCTGCGCGTCGACGCGGTGAGCTGTCTGCTGTACCTTGATTTCTGCAAGAAGGAGTGGCGTCCCGCTCACGACGGCTCCAACCGCAATTATGCTGCCGAAGCCTTTATCAGGGAGCTTAACCGGGCCGTGCACGCGCGCACGGACGCCTGCATGATCGCAGAGGAGTCCAGCGCCTATCCGCACGTTACCGGAGATGAAGGGCTGGGCTTTGACTATAAATGGAACATGGGGTTCATGAACGACACGCTCTCCTATTTCGAGCTGGACAGCGTTTACCGCAAATACCATCAGGATAAGCTTACCTTTGCCATGACGTACGCGTTTTCCGAACGGTATGTACTGCCCTTTTCGCACGACGAGGTCGTGTACGGAAAGCGCTCGCTGATTGGGCGCATGCACGGCAATTATGAGGCGCAGTTTGCCCAGCTGAGGCTCCTGCTTGCGTACCGCATGGCGTTTCCCGGCAAAAAGCTGGAGTTCATGGGCAGCGAGTTCGGGCAGTATTCGGAATGGGATTTTCACCGTTCGCTCGACTGGTTCCTGCTGGACTACCCCGAGCACCGCGCATATCAGCGCTTTGCCAGGGAGATGAACCTGTTTTACCGTGCCGAACCCGCGCTGTGGGCGGATTCCGCCGCGTGGGAGGGCTACCGCTGGCTTGCGCTTGACGACGTCGAGCACAGCGTTATAGCGTTCCGCCGCCGCGACCCCAAAACGGGGCGGGGCCTTGTTTGCGTTTTGAACTTTACTCCCGGCGAGCACCGGGGATATGAGATAGACCTTTCGCCCATCGCGGATGAGATAGGCGGGAGAAAGAGCCTGCCCTGCGCGTTTTCAACGAACGGCAGAACGGGAGCAGCCCATATAGCGGGCGGTAAGCTGCTTGTCCCGCTTTACGGCTACGAGGCGGGCTTTTACACAATCTGACCCAAAAGGAGGAACTCCAAATGCGAAAGAAAAAGATGATCGCCATGCTGCTTGCGGGCGGGCAGGGATCGAGGCTTGGCGTGCTTACCAAAAGCATGGCAAAGCCCGCGGTACCCTTCGGCGGAAAGTACAGGATAATCGACTTTCCCCTTTCCAACTGCGTAAACTCCGACATCGACACCGTCGGCGTGCTTACGCAGTACGAACCGCTGGCGCTTAACGCGTATCTGGGCTCCGGGCAGCCCTGGGATCTTGACCGCATGAACGGCGGCGTATTCGTACTCCCCCCGTACGTTTCGGGCTCGGAGGGCCAATGGTACAGCGGCACGGCAAACGCAGTCTGCCAGAACATCCCGTTTATCGACCAGTATGACCCGGAATACGTGCTCATACTCTCGGGCGACCATATCTATAAAATGGATTACGCCAAAATGCTCCGTGCGCATGAGGAAAACGGCGCCGACGCCACTATCGCGGTGCTGACCGTGCCCATGGAGGAGGCTTCGCGCTTCGGCATTATGAATACCGACGAGAACGGCCGCATCACCGAGTTTGAGGAAAAACCCAAGGTACCCAAGAGCAACAAGGCGTCCATGGGCATCTACATATTCAACTGGCGCATACTTCGCCCCTATCTTTTAGACGACGACGCCGATAAGGCAAGCTCTCACGATTTCGGCAAAAACATAATCCCCAAGCTGCTCTCATCCGGCGCGGCGCTTTACGCCTACGGCTTTGAGGGCTATTGGAAGGACGTCGGGACCATCCGCTCCCTGTGGGAGGCCAATATGGATCTTTTGGGCGCGGAGCCCGAGTTCCGTCTGGCGGATAAGGAATGGCGCATCTATTCCAAGAGCCCCGCAATGCCCCCGCACTATATCGGCGGTGAGGCAGAGGTCAAGAACAGCCTCGTTTCGGAGGGCTGCGTGGTTTACGGCAAGGTCGAAAAGAGCGTGTTGTTCACCGGCGCGCATATCGGAAAAGCCGCCGTGATCCGCGACTCCATTATAATGCCCAACGCCGTGATAGGCGAAGGCGCAACCATTGAAAAGGCCATAATCGGCGAGGGCTCGGCCATCGGCGCAAACGCGCATGTCGGCGCGGAGCGGCTTCCCGAGGACGGCGAATACAACACCGCCCTGACGGGCGATATAACGCTTGTCGCCAACTCCGTAAACGTTCCGGAGGGCAAGCGCATACCCGTCGGCAAAATAGTCGAATAGGAAAGGAGCGCACTATGGAAAACGCATTCGGACTCATCTACACCGGGGACGCCTCCATGCAGCTGCGGGAGCTTACCTATTCACGCTCCGTCGCCGCGGTCCCCTTCGGAGGCAGGTATCGCACGATAGACTTCATGCTGTCCAACCTTGTAAATTCCGGCATCTACAACGTGGGCGTCATCGCGCAGAAGAACTATCACTCCCTTATGGACCATCTTGAAAGCGGCAAGGAATGGGACCTGCACAGAAAGCGCGACGGCCTGTTCGTGCTGCCGCCCTTCGTCACTCACGACAACACCGGCGTTTACCGCGGCACGGTCGACGCTATTCGCTCATGTCTGGGGTATGTTCGCCGCTCGGCACAGGATTATGTGGTGCTTATGGGCAGCCATACCATCTATAACACCACGTTCAACGACATGATCTCAAAGCACATCGCCTCCGGCGCGGACATCACCATCATGTACAGCCGCGACGACGAGGTGGACAGGAAAAACCAGTACGACGACCTGCGGCTAAAGTTCGACGAGGACGGCAGGGTGACCGACCTTGCACTAAACCCCGCCTCCGCCGAGACGCCGTATCGCAGCTGTGACGCCTTTATAATGGAAAAGACCACCCTCGAATACCTTGTAGAGGACGCCTACTCACACGCGCGCTATGATTTTACGAACGATGTGCTTGTGCGCAACGTCCATCAGCTCGACATCCGCGGGTATGAGTTTACCGGCTACGTCGCAAGGCTCAACAGCATCAACGACTATTACCGGCACAATATGGCGCTGCTCGACAAAGCGGTATCCAAGGAGCTTTTCAGCCACGACCACCCCATTTATACCAAGATAAAGGACGAGTTCCCCGCAAGCTATGTGGGCGACGGATGCGCGGTCAACTCCGTTGTGGCGGACGGCTGCGTTATAGAGGGGTACGTTAAAAACTGCGTGCTGTTCCGCGGAGTGCATATCTCGCCCGGCGCGCGCGTCACCGACTGCATACTTATGCAGGGCGCAACGGTCGGCGAGGGGTCGGTGCTTGACTCCGTCATACTCGACAAGTCGGTAACGGTAAACAAGGGGCGCAATATCTCCGGCCACAGGACGTATCCCGTGATACTCAGGAAAGGCACGGTGGTGTGATGAAACTGCTGTTTGCGGCCTCCGAGTGCCTGCCGTTTATTAAAACGGGCGGCCTTGCCGACGTTGCGGGCACGCTCCCGCGCGCGGTTGCCGGGCTTTGCCCGCAGGATGAAGTGCGCGTGATACTGCCCAAGTACAAAAAGATACCCGAAAGGTACCGCTTCAACATGCGGCATCTGTTCGATACGCACATAAACCTGGGCTGGCGCAGCCAGTATCTGGGCGTGGACGAGCTGACGGTGGACGGCGTTACCTACTGGTTTGTGGATAACGAGTACTATTTCGGCGGCGATTACGTTTACGGCTGGGGCGACCACGAAACGGAGCGGTTCTGCTTTTTCTGCAAGGCGGTGCTTGAAAGCCTGCCGCGCCTTGGCTTTATGCCGGACGTTATCCATTGCAACGATTGGCAGACGGGTTACCTGCCCCTGCTTGCAAAGCAGTATTCCAGGCGTCCGGGCTACGGCTCCATCCGCACCGTTTTTACCATACACAACCTGCGCTTTCAGGGCATTGGCAGGCGCGCGCTTGTAGAGGATCTGCTGTCGCTTTCGTCCGGCGAGCTCGATTCCATTGAGTATTCCGGCGGCGTTTCGGCAATGAAGGCGGCAATACGCTATGCCGACAGGCTCACCACCGTTTCGCCCACCTACGCAAAGGAGATAATGACTCCCGAGTTCGGCGAAACGCTCGACCTCGATCTGAGGCTGCGCGCGCAGGACCTCTGCGGCATACTGAACGGCATCTCGAACGACCTTTACGACCCCGCAAACGACCCTGCGGTCGCCGCGCATTTTGATGCGCAGCACCCCGAGGGCAAGCGCGAGGCAAAACGCGCCCTGCTTGAGGAGCTCGGCCTTGACGGCGACGTCGATCGTCCGCTCGTCGCGGTGATATCGCGCCTGACCGACCAAAAGGGCATAGACCTTATTGCAAGGCTCGTGCCGGAGCTTATCTCGCGCTCGGCGCGGGTCGTTATACTCGGCATGGGCGAGGAGCGGTATGAACAGCTCTTTGCCCGCATGTACTGCGAAAGCCGCGCGTTCGCCTTCCGGTGCGAAATGAACGACGCGCTCTCCCGCCGCATATATGCAGGCGCGGACATATTCCTTATGCCCTCCGCGTTCGAGCCCTGCGGTCTGTCGCAGATACTTGCCATGCGCTACGGGTGCATACCGGTCGTGCGCGAAACGGGCGGCCTTTACGATACCGTCACCCCCTACAACAAGTTCGAGGGCACGGGTCGGGGCTTCACCTACTGCGGCAGGAGCTATGAGTCCTTCCGCGCAGTTGCCAATATGGCCCTTGACCTGTACTATTCCGACAAGCCCGCGTGGGCGGCGCTTGTCCGCCGGGCTATGGAGGCGGATTTCGATTGGCGCGTTTCCGCCGGCAAATACAGGGAGCTGTACGCTTCGCTTCTGTAATACGGCATACAGGCCGGTCGGGCAGGCTGTCCGGCCGGCTTTTGCGTAAAAACAGCCAAATAATATATTACAAAAACAGCGCGAAAAATGTTGCTCGTTTTCACTTTATGCCTTATCCTCAAAGTATATCAATAAAAAGGGGGATATAATATGAGACCGTCAACAGTACAAAAGGCAGTATGCGGAATGGGCCTTTCGCCCAGGCACAAGGGGTTTTACTATCTGAGCGACGCGCTGACCGCGGCGATGGAGGCGGACGCCAAGTCCTGCTTCCGCGAGCTTTACGACCTTGTGGACGCCGTTCCCGCAAACGCCGACCGCTGTATGCGCTACGCCATACGCTATGCGTGGGACGTAAACCACGGGCGCATCCACACGCTGTTTCCGGGCGCGGGCGCTCCGCCCACTCCGGAGGAGTTCTTCCACGCTATGATATGGTATTTCGACGCCGGCGAGTAAACCCAAGACGCAGAAAAAAGCTTGTTTAGGCGGCGTTGTTGTGATATAACTATATCGAGAATATTCATTCGGAGGAGCTTATGAGGGATCTTGCCGAACTTAACTGGAACGACGGCGCAGAGGCGGTGCTTGCGCTGCTGCCAAGGCTTACCGTGCTCAGGGGCATGCTCAAAGCGGAGCCCGTCAGGGCGCTTGGCGCGTGCTGCTCCGCCGTGCTCGACGGGGATATCCGCAGGGCGGCGGAGGAGGTCTTTTCGCTGACCTCGGCCCTGCTCTCGGGCGGGTACCGCAGGGTAACGGGCGACCTTTTCAAGGACTTCCTCCTGCACGAGCTGCTGCTGGAGCCCCATCCCTTCGCGGTCAACGCCGCCTCGAACAGGCTTGACGAGGCGCTGTATTCCGGCATAAAGGAGGACATGGAGATACTTGCCGCACTTGCCGGGCTTGACGGCGAAACGCTGTATCGCTATGTGCAGGAGCGCTTTAAGGAGCTAAGGCAAAAGGCGCGTCCCAGCCGCGACTCCGCCGCGCGCCTTGCCGAGGCCGCATGGGGCGGAAGCGCCGTAAGGCCGGAGCCAGCCGAGGAGCCGAAGCCCGTCAAAAACCTGCCCGCGTTCCTGCCCGGCGCAGCGCCCAACTGGCAGTACGGCGAGGAGGAGCTGCGCGACAGCTATGTCGCCGACGAGGCATTGGAGGAGATGTACCACCGCTTTTTGGAGGGCGGGCTTGAATGGCAGACCATGGCGGAGGACGTGTGGAACTTTTTCGCGGCCTACGGCACGGGGGTGTTTTTGAAGCACCGGCTGTTCTGCTGGCAAAACGGCCGGCTCGATCCCATTGAAGATGCGCGCCAGCCGCTCGGCCCCGCGGTAATGGAGCGGGAATACCTTGAGGCAAGGAGCCACGTCATTGAGTTCATGCGCGACAACGGTGCTGAACCCATGCTCATCTCCGGCCCCGCCGGCATGGGCAAGACCAATATGCTCTTCTCGCTTGCAGACGAGCTGCCCGAGCTGCGCTTTGTGTACGTCCCGAGTCCGAATGGGCTTGAGGGGCTTGCGCCGCTTTTCGACCTTATAAAAGGCCAGCCGCTCAAATTCATGGTCGCCCTTGACGAGCCGAAGTCGCTTGACCTTGCCCTGCGGGCGCTGCCCGTAAACGTTCTGGTCGCTGCGGCGTCAAGCGACCCGGAGCTTGCGGGGGCGGCCTCGTTCACAAAAAAGATAACCCTTCCGCAGCTAAGGCTCGACGGATTCACCGATATCGTGCAGGCGCTCATAGACTTTGAAGGAGCGGGCGTCCCGCGTGAACGCGTACGCTCCGCCTGCGTCGACCATCAGGTCGATTCCCGAGGCGAACACACCGTGGCGGCTGCCGTTTCGGTCGCACGGGCGCTGAAGGGCTGATTTGGGTTTTCAGGCTCACCCCGTACGGGCGTGAGCCTTTTTATTGTTTTTTTCGCGGGCTGTTATCGCGGCCCCTCTTTTGGCGTCTATAAGGGTGAAAGGAGCAAAGCTCATGAAGGATCCGGACATCATATCGCTTTTCCTTCAAAGATCGGAGCAGGCTGTCGCGGAATCAAAGCTTGCCTACGGCGGATACCTGCGCGCGGTCGCGGGGCGCATCCTGCAGGACCCTCGGGACGCTGAGGAGGCGGAGGCCGACGCCTATTTCAAGGCGTGGGGCTCCATCCCTCCGGAAAAGCCGCAAAGCTTAAAGGCGTACCTCGGTGCGCTCTGCCGCAACGCCGCGCTCGACCTGCTTCGCAAAAACAGGCGTCAAAAGCGCGGAGGCGGCACAGAGACCGCGTTTTGCGAGATCGAGGATATGCTCTGCTCGCGCGACGTCGCCGAGGAGACCGCCGAGGGGATCGCTTTTTCGCAGGCGGTCAACGCCTTTCTGGGCGCGCTGCCTAAGGCCAAGCGGCGCATATTCGTTCAGCGGTACTGGTATTTTATGACCCCGCAGGAGATCGCTTCCGACAATTACATGACACGGCAGGCCGTCAATACCTGCCTCATGCGATTAAGGCGAAGCTTTGCCGAACACCTCGAAAGGGAGGGCTTTCTATCATGAAAACAGAGCAGGTGCTTGAAAAAATGGGCGACATAAGCCCCGAATACGTTGAGGAGGCCGCGCCCGTGAAGCGCCGCCCCGCAAGGCTTGTACTGTCAGCCGCCGCGGCCGCGGCTGTGCTGCTTGCGGCGGGGCTCGTACTGCGCGCAAAAATCACGCCCGTTTCCGAGGACACGGCGCCCGGCGTCCCCGAAGACGTGACTGCGGGCGTCGAAACGTTCCCTCCAGCGGACGGCGCTGAGGACGGCGCTTTCCCGCCCGGCGAACCGAACGGCGCTGAGGGCGGCGCTTTCCTGCCCGGCGAACCGAACGCCGACCATGCCTTCGGATATTTCGGGGAATTTGAGCCCGTCACGGGGGACGAGGCCGTGCGTTGCGCAACGCACGTCATAAAGGCGGAGTTCGTCGGGGACTCCGGTTCGGAACTGCTCTTTCGCCCGCTCTCGGTCATAAAGGGCAGGCTCCCCGACGGCGCGTCAGAGGGCGTTTACGCCGTGGATTTTTCCGGCAAAAGCGGTCCTTTCGGCTCCGCGTTCGAAAAGGGCGGCAGGTACCTGCTCGTCGTCCAAAGGAATATCGGGGTGCTGTACCCGCACGATAAATACGTGCTGACGTATTGGGCGGCAGAGGGCGAAAACGAATGGGACTCGCTCTGTGAGCTTGCGCGGGAAGCGGCGAAGGAGCCCGCGCCGGAATACTTCGGCGTGCCGTTCACCGTGTCGGACGACCCCGAGAAGGTGGCGGAGTTCGCTCAAAACCTGTTCCTCATCCGCGTGGACGCCGTACTTATGCAAAGCCCCGCCGTGAACGCGGAGCTGTGCGAATGCACCGTGCTCCGCTCGGCAAAGGGCGAGCTGCCAAGCGAGGCCATACTCCTGCCCGTTCCGCGCGGCGCGGTTTCCGTCGGCGGCGAATATGCGGCGCTGCTTGCCGACGCATCGGACACCGCCCCTGTTTACAGCCTTGCTTCTCCCTCGGCCTCGCTGTTTGCGTCGGACGAGGCGCAAAGCATACCGGCCCTTTCCGGGCTTTTCAACTGATCCACAGTAAACAAAACCAACGAAAGTCGAGGTAAATCAATATGAGTATGATCAGAAGGATCGCTGCAATACTGCTTGCCGCGGCGGCCGCCGCTCTCTGCGGCTGCACGGCTCCCGCGCCCCATGGGGGTGAGGCTCCCAAGTCAAACGGAACGGGCTTTGAGGTGTTTGCCGCATCGCGCCTGAACCCCTCCGCCGCATCCCGCATAGAGGCTGCGGAGGCCGTGCCGGATATGCGCGCGTTCACCCGCAGCCTTTACGCCGAGCTGCTTGCCGAGGCGGGAGCGGAAAACGCGGTCTGCTCCCCCGCAAGCGTCTATATAGCGCTTGCAATGCTGGCGGAGATAACGGGCGGCTCCACCCGCGACGAGATAATGAACGCCCTCGGCGCCAAGGACTTATCTGCGCTTCGCAGCGGAGTCGCGGCGCTTCTTACCGCCGAGACCGCGGACGACGGCAAAACGACGAGCCTTATAGGCAATTCGGTGTGGCTGAACAAGGACCTTGAGTACCGGGAGGAGCCGCTGAAGCAGCTTGCGGAGGTCTACCTTGCCTCCTCGTTCAGCGGCGATCCCACAGATGAGGCGTTTGCCGAGGCGCTTCGCGGCTGGATCAACGAGAACACGGGCGATCTGCTTAAGGACTCGGCAAGCTCTCTGCGCCCGGGCACGGTCATATCGCTTGCCAACACCATCTATTTCAAGGCGGGCTGGCAGGATAAGTTCCCCGCCGAACTCACCGAGGACGCGGTGTTCCACGGCACAAAGGGCGACGCAACAGTCCCCTTCATGCACAACACCATACTCGGCGGCAGCGTGATAGAGGGCGACGGCTTTATCTCCGCGGCGCTTGACTTTAACGAAGGCGCGGGCGAAATGCGCTTCTTCCTGCCGGACGAGGGCAAGACCCCCGCGGACGTGATGCCGGCCGTTATGGACGCGGTGTTCTCCGGCGAGGGCGGCAGCGCGGCGCTCGTTAAGCTCGCAATGCCCAGGTTCGACGTGGGCACGGACTGCGAGCTCATCCCCGCGCTTAAAGCAATGGGCGTCAACAGCGCGTTCGGCGCGGCGGACTTTGAGCCGCTTCTGGGCGATGCGGACGCGACCGTCTCCCGGATCGCCCACGCCGCCCGTGTCAAGGTCGACGAGGAGGGGATCGAGGCCGCCGCCTACACCGTGATTACCGCCGACGGCGCAATGCTGGTCGAAAAAAACTATGAAATAGTGCTCGACCGCCCGTTCATATTCGTCGTGACCGGCGTTTCCGGCGCACCGCTCTTCATAGGCACGGTGAACACCCTCTGATCCGGGAAAGGAGCAAAGCATGAAACGACTGAGTATCCTGCCCTTGCTGCTTGCACTGCTCATGCTTGCGGGCTGCACGAGCCCCGCTGTAAACGGAAACCCTCAGGCGGGCGGCAAAGGGAATGGCTATCTGCTTGCCGCGCCTGCGGACAGGGCGTTTGCAAAGCACCCGAGCGCCGCGCTTGATGAGAACGGCGAGGGCGATTACAGCAAGTACTATAAGCTTGAGAACGAGTGGAGCAAGGCGCTTGATGAAAGACGCAATGCCGGCGAAACGCCCGATATGGGCGCCTTCGCACAAAGGCTTACCGGCGAGCTCGCGCGGGCTTGCGGAAACGGCAACCTCTTCTTCTCACCAGCGAACATCTATATCGCGCTTGCGATGCTCACGGAGTGCGCGGAGGGAGAAACAAGGGCGGAGCTCCTTTCCGCTCTGGGCGCGAAGGACGGCGAAACGCTTGGTAAAAAGGTCGCCGCCCTCATAAAGGCCGAGTCGAACGACGACGGCGTTGCCGCCTGCCTTCCCGCAAACTCCATATGGATGCAGGCGGGAGCTCACAAATACAGCGATGAGCTCTTGAATAAGCTCGCGGAGGAATACGGCGCCTCCTCTTACAGCGGCAGCTTTTCGGAAAAGGGCTTTACCGATCTCATGCGCGCATGGCTCAACGAGCATACCGGAGGTCTCCTCAAGGACAGCGTGAACGAGCTCGATATCTCGGCCGACACGGTAGTGGCGCTCGCCTCCGCCATATACTTCAAGAATTCGTGGCAGAACAAGTTTTTCAAGGGCGATACGAAGAAAGAGACCTTCCGCGGGGCAAACGGCGATACGACCTGCAGTATGATGCACGTCGAGGCGGATCATATCCCCTATTACGAGGGAGATGGCTTCCGCGCCGCCGCGCTTGAAATGGAGGAGGGCGCGTGCTGCTGGGTGCTGCTTCCGGATGAAGGCGCTTCCCCCGATTCCGTGGTGGGAAAGGGACTTGAGCTTGCAAAGCAGGGCATGAACGCGATGAACCGCGGGCTCAAGGTGCACGTCGCCATGCCCAAGCTGGATATTACGAGCGATTTCGACCTCATACCCGCGCTGCAGAAAATGGGCGTGAACAAATGCTTTACCGAGGCGGCGGAGCTTGACCGCCTCACCGAGGATGAAAACGGGCTCTTCGTTTCGCAGGTAAGGCACTCCGCCCGCATCATCGCGGACGAGGAGGGCGTGGAGGCCGCGGCGTTCACCGTGATAGCCATGCCTGAATCCGCCGAATTCCCTCCGGAGCTTGAAAGGGCGGAGCTCATACTCGACCGCCCCTTCGCATTCATAATAACCGGGCTTTCCGGCGCGCCGCTCTTCATCGGCACGGTGAACGAGCTGTGGTGAGATCCGCCAAGGCCGCGCATCGCATGGGGATGAACGAAGCGCCAGGCAGAAAAAACAGTACAAAAGGCGCGGCCGGGCCGCGCCTTTTGTGCGCCATAAGCGTTTTCCCGCAATCCGAGCTTTTCAGCGCTATTGACTGCCCGCCCCTCGGGGTATATAATGAATTGTCGATTCTTGTATAAATTGGAGGGAATATGGGAACTATTGCAGATTTAGGATCAAAGAAGGATTGGAATACCTTTGAAGAAATCTTTGGGCCTGTGTTTTGGGATGCAGGAACAAACCCACCTATAACAAGCAAGTGGCAATCAGTAAAGAAGCTTCCGCAAGGGACAAGAATCGATTATTATCCAGACGGCGAGATGTATGCAATAACTCCGGGAGAAGAAAAACACAGGCTGTATGAAAGCAAGTTTGATTTGCCGCGCCGCTGGGATGGGAAAGAAATCTATTTGGATCTCGATAAACTGCTTTATGATTATTATAATGAAGTCAATGAGAACTATCAGGGGACGATTAAGGACAGAATCCTCGTTGTTTGCGATACAATCAGAGAGATGCTTCGCTTGTATCTGCATGGATATCCGTCAGATGCTTATTTAAAAATGAAGGAACTGATGGAAGTGCTTGACGAGGCACCGTTATATACAAACGGAAACGATGAAAGAATAAAGTATCTTTATCGAATGAGCTCGGTTCCGGAAAACATTGATGATAAATCAAGGATTTTTCATGCGCCTTATAACATAAGACCGAAAATACGGACATACAGATACAGCATAGCAGGATACCCAAGTCTTTACCTTGCTGAATCGCTGCAACTTGCGGAGGAGGAGATGCACTTATTCCGCGACAAAAAAACTGCGATAGCGGCAAGGTTTGAATTCGACAAAGAATTTGCTGATAAGAACATAACAAAGATACTTGATTTTGGGATTCGGCCTCAAGATTTAGTTTCGAATGAGCCCTTGGAGAGTGAGATAGAAGGAGTTCATTCGGTTTCCAAAAACGGTGCTGAAAAAGCACGGCAATTAAAAATCGAAAAACTCAGGGCTGCTTTTGAAAAAGGCGTGATTAACGCCGACAAAATAAAGCAAAAATTCATCAAAAGGAACGGCATAAATGGAAGCATAAAACCAAGAAAGAGAAAGGCATTGTCAGCACCGGAACGCTATATGCTATGGTATCCGCTCATTGCGGCGTGTTCATATGTCCGTACAAACAGAGAAGACCATTTTGCGCCTGAATATATCATACCGCAGCTTTTGACCCAATGGATGAGAAGCGAAAACACAGGGGAGCTGGTTGGCATCAGATATTTTTCTTGCTATTCGAGGAGTGCATCTGAAGTGGGATGCAATTATGTGTTTCCCACAAGTGGGGATCCTATTATACTGAGAGACGGGATCAGACAGTACTGCCCGGTTTTGAACGAAGCGTTCAAGTTTACAGGTACAGAATATTTGCCGGAATACACGCAAGGTCTTGTTGATATGGAAAGGGTGCTTGTTCGCAAACGTGCGGAAAGAGTTTTCAAATTGACAAGAGCTGACTTTAAGAACGAGAATAAAGTCGAGCTGCCATCACAACTGATGTATATTGCAGCGAGATCGTTTATGAACTGCACTAAGCTGAATTCAGTAAGCAAAAAAGCCGTCAAAACAAATGTAGGTGAAGTTGTTATCGGCGGGATCGTCAGTATTGGAGACGAAGCATTTTCGGGATGCAAGAGCATCAATGAACTGATACTATGTTCAAACTTAAAAACAATTGGGATTAAAGCTTTTAAAGGCTGTAAAGGGCTTCAAACAGTGACCTTTCCGATGGGATTTGAAAAACTGGATAATGAAGCATTTTGCGGATGCAGCGCACTGAAATCCATTCAGTTGAAAAAAAGTATCCGAAAGATAGGGCGTAGAGCTTTTGGCAATTGTCCCGCGCTTAAAACGATTGAGTTTGATGGAACGAAAGACGAATGGGATGCGATTGACAAGGGTCCTTCTTGGATAAAAGTCAATAACGGTTGCGTATTGTATTATAAAGGAGGGCAAATGCAGATATGATTAGTCTGGTGTTTGTCTGAATGCGCTGTATTTCAACATAGACACCACCTAACAAACGACCCGACCGGCGCTGCCGCCGGTCGGGTTTACTTGTGCGAAAAGCCTTTTCTTTTACTCCGCCCCTATCTCAAAGCCCTCGAGCCAGCGGGAGGCGGCTTCGCATACTCCGCGCAGGCATTCCCCGTCAAAGGGAGAGATAAGGTCTGCGTTTTTTAGCAGCTCGGTAAACGTGCGGCTGCCGCCCTGCACGGTGTAGGCCATGTAGTGCTGCCAGGCGTCCTTCACGTCCTTCTGTATCATCGCCCAGAACTCCAGCGCGACGGTCTGCGCCAGGCAGTAGTCTATGTAATAGAACGGACTGGAGTAGATATGCGTCTGGCGCTGCCAGCCTTCGCCCTCCGAATAGAAGGGTATCTCGCCGTCCAGCTTCATCCACGGCATATAGACGCCGAGCAGACGCTTCCATTCGGCGTGACGTTCGGCGGGGGTGAGCTGCGGGTTCTCGTACACGATGTGCTGGAAATGGTCCACCATCGTGCCGTACGGTATGAACGTGACCGACCCCGCAAGGTGCGAATAGCGGAACTTGCGCGCGTCCTTTCCAAAGAAATCGTCGGCGCTCAGCCAGCCGAAAAACTCCATGCTCATGGAGTGGACCTCGCAGGCCTCCATGCTCGGCCAGCAGTACTCGGTGGGTACGCGGCTGCGGTTCATCCAGTACGCAAAGGCGTGGCCGGCCTCGTGCGTGATGACTTCGACGTCGTGCTGAGTGCCGTTGAAGTTGGCGAAAATGAACGGCGTTTCGTAAAGGCGGATCCCCGTGCAGTAGCCGCCCGCCTGCTTGCCCTCGGTCGACAGCAGATCCATCATCTCGTCCCTGCGCATGTGGCGGAAGAACTCGCTCGTTTCGGGCGAGAGCGCGTCGTAAAAGCGGTCGCCCGCGGCGAGTATATCATCCGGACCGCCTGCGGGGCGGGGGTTGCCGCTGCGGAACTCCAGTGCGGCGTCCGCGAAGGAGAGCGGGTATTCCTTGCCGAGGCGCTTTGCCTGCCTGCGGATAACGGAGTCCGCAACGGGCACGAGGTATTTGCGCACCGCGGCGCGGAACTTTTCAACGTCGTCCTTGGTGTAGCAGTTGCGCCCCATGCGGTAATAGCCGAGCTGAACGTAGTTTTCATACCCCAGCTTTTTGCCCATGGCGTCGCGCAGGTGAACGAGCTCGTCGTAAATGGCGTCAAGGCGAGGCTGATTTTCTTTATACCAGCGTCCCTCGGCCTGCCAGGCCGCAAGCCTCCTTGCGTCGTCGGCGTCGGTCTTGAAGGGCGAAAGCTGCGAAAGCGTGTAAACGCCGCCCTCAAAGGGTATCTGCGCCGAGGCGAGCAGCTTTTCGTACTCGGTCGTCAGCTCGTTCTCGCGCTGAAGCTCGGGTATTATCTCGGGAGAGAAGGATTTCAGCTCCATCTCCGCGTTCACGAACATGAGCGAGCCGAACTCCCTTTCAAAGTCCGGACGGAACGGGCTTTCAAGCAGAGCTTGCGTCCATTTCTGCGCATACTCCTGCAGCTCCGGACCGAACGAATCCCAGAATTTGCTTTCGCCGTCGTAGAATTCGTCGCGGGTGTCTATCGAATGGCGTATCATGGCAAGCTCGCTCATGGTGGAGACGGTCTTGTTTTCCTCGTCCTGCTCCATGAATACGGCCCGCGCCTCGTCGTAGCTCGCGGCGTTTTTGAGCCTTTCGGTAAGCTCTGTGAATTTGGCCTTTACCGCCTCGGCGTCGGGGCGGGCGTACGGCATCTCAGAAAATTTCATGCGTTCCTCCTCTTATTTGGCTATCGCCTTGTGGAATATCTTTTTGCCCTTCTTGATCTTCACGCCGTCTGCGAGCCTTGCCCTCTCTATTACCAGCGCAAAATCCGTCACCTTTTCGCCGTCGACGGATACTCCGCCCTGCTGTATAAGGCGCCGCGCCTCGCCCTTGGAGGCGGCAAGCGAGCAGGCCAGCATCAGGTCGATTATGCCAAGGCCCTCTTCGGGCACGTCAAGCTCGGTGGTGGGCATATTGGAGTCGTCCCCGCCGCCCGCAAACAGGGCGTGGCTTGCCTCCTTGGCCTTGTCGGCCTCATCCTTGCCGTGAACGAGCGTGGTAAGCTCGTACGCGAGCAGCTCCTTCTTTTCGTTGATGCGGGAGGGGTCCCACTTTTCAATTTCCTCTATCTCCTCGATGGGGATGAAGGTGAGCATGCGTATGCACTTCATAACGTCGCCGTCGCCCACGTTGCGCCAGTACTGGTAGAATTCAAACGGCGAGGTCTTCTCGGGATCCAGCCAGACGGCGTTGCCGGCGGTCTTTCCCATCTTTTTGCCCTGCGAGTCGGTCAGCAGCGTAATGGTCATCGCGTGGGCGTCCTCGCCCAGCTTGCGGCGGATAAGCTCCGTGCCGCCCAGCATATTGCTCCACTGGTCGTCGCCGCCGAACTCCAGATTGCAGCCCTTGTTTTTGAACAGCCAGTAGAAGTCGTACGACTGCATTATCATGTAGTTGAATTCCAGGAACGACAGGCCCTTCTCCATACGCTGCTTGTAGCACTCGGCGCGGAGCATGTTGTTTACGGAGAAGCACGCGCCGACCTCGCGCAGAAGCTCGACGTAATTAAGCTGCAGCAGCCAATCGGCGTTGTTGACCATCTCCGCCTTGCCCGGGCCGAACTCTATAAACTTTTCCATCTGCTTCTTAAAGCAGGCGGCGTTGTGGTCAATGTCCTCGCGAGAGAGCATCTTGCGCATATCGGTGCGGCCCGTGGGGTCGCCGATCATGGTGGTGCCGCCGCCAATGAGCGCAACGGGCTTGTTGCCTGCCATCTGCAGACGGCGCATCAGCGTCAGCGCCATAAAGTGGCCTGCGGTAAGGCTGTCCGCGGTGCAGTCAAAGCCGATATAGAACTTGGCTCCGCCGCTGTTTATAAGCTCGGATACCTTCTCCTCGTCCGTGACCTGTGCGATAAGGCCGCGCGCTTTCAGTTCGTCGTAGATCTTCATGGGTTTTCCTCCATTCGGTTTTTTCTTTTTTTTGAGGGGCGGGCCCGCAGAGCATCGTCTGCAATAAAAAGCCCCGCTTCCGCAAACGGAAACGGGGACGAACTGACGCCGTGGTACCACCCCAATTCAGAGCCTCTGTCAAGGCCCCCTCATAGGCAAGCTGTAACGGGCAAGACCCGGCCGAGCCTACAAGCCTGCGCCTTCGGTCGGCTGCTCCGGGATGTATTCGCCGCCTGCCGCCCGCGCCCTCGCACCGACCGGACGCTCTCTTAAGGAACTAACAGGGGCTACTTATTCCCTTCATCGCAAATATCAAGCGTTATTATAGCACAATGCGCTGTTCGATGCAAGCACTTTATTTCAGCTTTTTTTCACGAACACCTCGCCGCACTTGGGGCAGGTGATGCGTATTTTGCCCTTGCCGCGCGGCACGCGCACGGTCTGGCGGCATTTGGGGCAGCGGAAAAAGCGGTGCGTTTTGCTCTGCGCGCGGCGGGATGCGGCTTCGCTTCGGCGGCGCTTGACCGGCGCGATCACGCGGCTGCGGTACCATTCAAACTCGGCGCGGCGCGCGGGCTTGTTGCGGCTGAAGGTCCTGAATACGGCAAGTGCAAGCGCGGCTGCCGCAAGCAGGTAAAAGACTATGCCAAACACGGTACCCGCAGTCTTGCCGCGGCAGACCGAGGCAAGCACCAGCCCCACAACAAAGCTCAAAAGCGAGAACCCGCTCAATACCGTGTTAAGGCTGTCGCCTCCGTAGCGCCCTTCCAAAAACCTGCGCAGCTTATCCTGAAAGCTCATATTCCTCCCTTCGGCCGCGCAAAGGCGGCCGTCTATCAAATCATACCAGAATATTATACCTGCCGCAGGGGTTTTTCAATACTTCCCGAAGAAAACTTACACGGATTTTACATTTGAGCCATAAAGAAAGCGGCAGCCTCGGGTTTTCCTCAGCTGCCGCAAGCGGGCTCATATCAGTTTTCGCCGCCGCCGAACCAGTTGTTCCAGACGTTGGAGAAGAAGTCGCCTATGGTCTTTATAAAGTCGCCTATGGTCTTGATAACGCTCTCGACCATTTCGCCGAAGGACTGCGCCTTCTGGGCGGCATTGGCCATGTTGACAAGGCGCTGCTGTATCTCCTCGGGAGAAAGCCCCTCAAACATACGGGCAAGGGTGAATATTTTGCTTACCTGATCGTCGGTCAGGGTCACGCCGTACTCCTCGCCTATGCCGCGGATCTTCTCCTTAACGGCGGCGTCGTCCATGGTGCGGGTCTCGTCAAGTATCTTCTTTACGTCGCCGATTATGGACAGCGCTTCCTTGGAGCCTATGTACTCGGCAAGCTCGCCGGTGGCGATAAGCTCCTCAATGCCAAGATCCTTGGCGTAGGAGTCGAGGTATTCGCCCGTCATATTCTCATAGGCCTTGTAAATGCCCGTGAGCGCGGCGGTGCCGCTGATGGGGCGGGGCGCCCATATCTTGATGCGGGCGTCGGTGATGCCGGCGGAAATGAGGGCGTTTGCATACATATCGGAGGTTACGAAGTTGATGTTGTGAGTGGTAATGTCAAGGCCGCTGCCGGGAGCGGTCGCCTCGATATAAATGCTCGAAAGCGCAACGTGGCCCAGCTTGGCGTCGGGGAGCTTGCCCTCAAAGTACTGGCGCTCGTCCTTGTTGGTAACGGTGATGAGCTGAGTTTCGGGGGGAGCCTCGAAATAAGCTATGGCGTCGGCCTTCTGCTCCTCGGTAAGGTCCGCGCCCAGAACCACGCGGGCGTCTCCTTCGTCCATGGCAAATGCGCAAACGCCTGCGCCAAGAGTAAACAGCGCGGCGAGCATTATGGCAATGATCCTTTTCATATTAAATACCTTCCTTTTCGTATTCTGCGGGGCAATGCCCCGTAAAAAGCTTGCTTTGGGGCGGCGTACCGCCCGCCCTCATCTATATAACGCACTTGGGTGCGGTTGGGTTCCATATATTTTGCGGGGCGTTCAAAAGCTTTTCAAAGCACTCCGGCACGGGCGCAAAAAGCTCCTTCCGCTCGCCCGTCATCGGATGCAGGAACTCGAGCCGGTACGAGTGCAGCGCGGGGCCGGGCATTTCCGGTATCTCGGTGCCGTAAAGCCAATCCCCCGTCAACGGGCAGCCCCCGGCAGCCATATGCACCCTTAGCTGATGCATCCTGCCCGTGTGCGGCAAAAGCCTTAAAAACGAACGCCCGCCGTGCGAGTACAGCACTTCGTATTCCGTAAGGGAGGGCAGGCCGTCCGCGCGCACCTGCATACGGTAGTTCTCGCCCTCGGGGTGGCCTATGGGCAGGCGTATAAACCCCGCTCCGGGCTGCGGCACGCCCTCGCACACCGCGCGGTATTCCTTAATAAAATCGGGCGTGTGCAGCAGGCGTATCATGCGCTCATGCATATAGCCGGACTTTGCCACCGTCATAAGCCCGCTCGTCCACCTGTCGAGCCTGCTTACGGTATGCACGAATTCGCCCGGCGCAAGCCGCGCCGTCAGCGCGTTTTCAAGCGAGCCGCCTATGCCGCTCCTTTCGGGGTGTACGGAGATGCCCGCCGCTTTGTTCAAAACGATGAGCCACTCGTCCTCGTAGACCACGTCGAGAGGCGCCTCCATGGGTTCAAGCGTTTTCGTGTCCGGCGGGTCGCAGATCAGCGCCTCCACAACGTCGCCCTCGCGCAGGCCGGCCGTCACATAGCAGGGTTCGCCATTCAACAGTATGCCGCCCGGTCGCCGTTTAAGCCTTGAAATATGCGATGACGACATCTGAAAAACCTCCGTCAGAACGTGTCTGACGGGCAGCCCCTCATCGGCGGGGCCGGCGGTGTATTTCAGCGGGCGCATCAGCGTTGGCTCCCGAACGAGTCGAAATAGGTTGTGGACGAGGGCGGCTCGTCTGCAGTTCCGAAGCCGGGGTCGGGCGCTTCGCGGGAGGTCTCCTCCTCAAGATAGCTTGCTATATCGGCGTCGTCCTCATATTCCAGGCCGTGTTCGCCGGCGCGGGTCTCAAGATGATGCCTGAATTCGTGCAGCAGCACTTTTTTGACCCGCTCCTCTGTCTGCTCGGGGGATTCGTGCCGACAGATCGCGCGGAACGAACCGTAGTAAAGCGTGATATAGCGGCCCTCGCTGCCGCCGTAATGGTACTCGCCCATGACGTACAGTGGGCGCTGCGGCAGGCTTTTTTTATGCAGCTTCGCCCGCTCGGAGATAACTATGCCCCCGTTCAGGCCCAAAAAGAAGTCCTGCGGCAGCTCCTCAGCGGCGCGCTCAGCCATTTGCTGAAACTCCGCCGCCGTAAACCCGCGCTTTACGCGCACGGGCGTCCGCACGACGGCGTCGGGCCGGTATATGGGATAGCGTCGGTACAGCTCGCGCAGGGTATCGTCAAGCTCCGGCACGGGCCTGAACGCACAGCCCAATGCAACGCCGGGGCGGTTCTCGCCGTGAAAATCGCTCCCGCAGGTCACGCGCAGACCAAACTCCCGCGCAAGGGCGGAAAACTCGCCGCTTGCGGAGTCCGGGTCGGCACCGTAATAGGCCTCCACGCCCCAAAGCCCGGCGCCGCGCAGCTCCTTTATAAGCGCGCGGTGGTCGCATTTCATCTTCATCGGGTGGGCAAGCACCCCGACGCCCCCCGCCTCGCGTATGGCCTCAAGCACCTCGTGCATATCCGGGTGCGCCTGCGGCACGAAATACGGCTTGCCCCGCCCAAGGTACAGGCGGAATGCCTCCGACACCGAAGCGCAGTACCCGCCCCTGTAAAGCGCCGCCGCGATATTCGCCCGCGTCACGGTGCCCTGCGTAGGTTCAAGGAAAGCCTGCGCATCCATGCCGTCCTTTTTCAAAAGCCGCAAAACCTCTGCGTTGCGCGCCTCGCGCCGCCCGTCCTGCAGGCGGATAAGCTCCGCTATATGCTCGCTTTCCGGGTCGATCCCAAGGCCCAGTATGTGCAGCTGGTCCTCATATCGGGCTTCCATCTCAATGCCCCGCAGAAACCCCACGCACAGCTCTCGCGCACGGGCCGAGGCGCGCTTCACCCCGCCCGCGGTGTCGTGGTCGGTCAGCGCGATAAGGCGAAGACCGCTTTTTGCGGCCTCCTCTATTAATTTCTCGGGCGGGAGAGTCCCGTCCGAGAAATCTGAATGTGTATGCAGATCGAACATATCAGTCGTCTTCGGCGTCAGTGCCGAATGCGCCGGGATCGTCCCCCGCGCCGGGTACCTGCGCGTACGGGTCGCCGAATACGGTTTCGTCCGCGCTTGTTTCGGGAACATCGTTCCCGGGAGCGTCGGCAGCGGGCGCAGCCTTTGCGGAGTCGGGGTCCTGCCAGTTCTCCTCGCCGTTCAGCAGGCGTTCGAACTCGGCGCCCGACAGATGCTCATGCTCGACGAGCGCGGCGATGATTCGGGTCATCGCGTCGGCGTTCTCCTCAATTATGTGCTTTGCACGGTCCGCCGCCTCTTCGAGTATGCGGCGTATCTCACGGTCGATATCGGCGGCGACGGCCTCGGAATAATTGGGCTGATGCCCCCATTCGCGGCCTATGAACACCTCTTCGTCGCCGGCAAGGAACACGGGGCCCAGCACGTCGCTCATGCCGAACTCGGTCACCATGCGCTTTGCAAGCTCGGTCGCACGCTTCAGGTCGTTCTGAGCGCCGGTGGAAATATCGTCAAGGCGCACGGCTTCCGCCATGCGTCCGCCCATCAGGGTGGCGATCTGGTCCAGCATCTTGCCGCGGGTCAGGCTTGTGCGGTCGTCGTCGGGGATATAGCTCGTGTAGCCCAGCGCCCGCCCGCGCTGGATTATCGAAAGCTCGTCTATCGGGTCGGAGTGGGGCAGCATGCGCGACACTATCGCGTGGCCTGCCTCGTGCGTGGCGGTCGAGAACTTGTTCTCGGGCGAAACGATGCGGCTCTTCTTCTCGGGGCCCCACGAAACGCGCTTCATCGCCTCGGCGATAAGGTCGGTCGTGATCTCTTTAAGCTTCCTGCGGGTTGCAAGTATGGCGGCCTCGTTCAAAACGTTTTCAAGGTCGGCGCCGGTAAAGCCCGGAGTCAGCTTGGCTATCTTCGAAAGGTCCACGTCCTCGGCCATGGGCTTGGTCTCGGCATACAGCCGCAGGATCGCCTCGCGCCCCTTAACGTCAGGGTAGTCCACGGTTATCTGGCGGTCAAAGCGGCCGGGGCGCAGCAGCGCCGGATCCAGCACGTCGGGGCGGTTGGTCGCGGCAATGACGATAACGCCCTGGTTGCCCTCAAAGCCGTCCATTTCAACGAGGAGCTGATTCAGCGTCTGCTCCTTTTCGTCGTGTCCGCCGCCCAGACCTGCGCCGCGCTGGCGGCCCACTGCGTCGATCTCGTCAATGAAAACAAGCGCGGGAGCCAGCTTTTTGGCGGTGGAGAACAGGTCGCGCACGCGGCTTGCGCCTACGCCTACGAACATCTCGACAAAGTCCGAACCGCTGATGGACAGGAAGGGCACGTTTGCCTCGCCCGCAACGGCCTTTGCAAGCAGGGTCTTGCCCGTGCCGGGAGGGCCGACGAGCAGCACGCCCTTGGGTATGCGCGCGCCCATGTCGGTAAACGCCCGGGGATCCTTCAAAAAGTCCACAAGCTCGCGCATCTGCTCCTTTTCCTCTTCGCAGCCCTGCACATCGCGGAAGGTCTTTTTGTTTTTGCCGTCCTCAAGACGGGCGCGGCTCTTGCCAAAGCTCATCGCCTGGCGGTTTTCACGCCCGGTCGCGCGCGAAAGCATGGCCATTCCGCCTATCAGCACAGCCGCCATGATAAGGTAGGGCAGCAGCAGCAGGAACCACGAGGTTTTGGGTTCGCTTATGCGATAGGTAAACCCGTAGTCGTTCACGCTGACGGACTTGGGATCTGCGCCGGTCACGTCGGAAACAAGACGAGTCATCTCGTCCTGAAACACCTCGGAAGACGAGACCGTCGCATGGAAGTCGTAAATGCGGCCCTTCTTAAATGTTTCGGGGCGGTTCTTGATATCGCTCTCGGACAGCGCCTTTCCGAACACCTCTTTATAGTATTCGGGAGTGTAGATGCCGTACAGCTCGGTGCCGGAAACGGTCACTCCAAGCACGCGCGTGTTGGCCCCGTCTTCAGCCATGCCCGCGCGTATCATATCGGAGAGCTCTCCGAAGCTGTATTCGGTGGGCTTGGTGCGCCCGGCGCCCTGCCCCGCGAAAATGAGCAGCGCCAGAGCCGCAAGTATAGCTACATAAATCAGTATAGTACCGTATTTTTTCAAAATAAGGGTTCCCTTTCCGGTAAAGTGCTTTGGGCAGTTTAAGCCCCGTTTCCTTTGCACGATACCCCATTCTATTATATTACCCCATTATACTACCATAAATCAAGCCCGACTTCAAATACTCTCGTGTAAAATCCGTGTAAATATTGGCGTGCCGGGCAGGGGCGGCATAATCGCTTAATATAAAAAATGTTGTGCTTCTGCCGAAATGCTGTTATAATAAGATGAATGATTATGTTTGGAGGAGCAGTCAATGTACAAGGCCGCGGGGCTTGTTTTTGAGGCGTACGACTGCGGGCCGGTGTTCGAGGCCCGGGCGGAAAAGTACGCCGTCGCCGAGGGCGAGCCCGAGTTCACCCTGTTCACGACGGAGGCGGAGATACGCTCCGCTCAGGGCGTGAGAACGCTTGACGACGATTGGCTCCGCTACATGCTGTCCGGCAGCAAGTTTTATTTCGAGCTGATAAAGCGCGGCGGCATGATGCTGCACTCCTCCGCCGTTGTAAAGGACGGCAGGGCGTATCTCATTTCGGGCGACTCCGGCGTTGGCAAGTCCACGCACACGGGGCTGTGGCTCAAGGCTTTTCCGGAGGCCTACATATTGAACGACGACAAGCCCGCGCTCATACGGAGCAAGGGCGGCTTTGCGGCCTGCGGCACCCCGTGGAGCGGCAAGCACGACATCTCGCGGCCGGAGTGCGTTCCGCTTGGCGGCGTGGCGTTTATCGAGCGGGCTGCCGAGCCGTTTATAGAGCCGATGCCCGCGCGTGAGGCGGTAAAGCGCATCATCCCGCAGACCGTCCGCCACATATCGGGCGAGCGCATGGGCGAGCTGCTGCAGACGGTGGATCTGCTGGTGCGCACGGTCCCGTTTTACAGGCTCGGCGCAAACATGGACGAAGAGTCCGCGCTTACCGCTTGGCGCGGCATGGAAGCTGAGATCAAGTATTAATATACCCGTTAACGGGGGAACTATCGGAAAGGACGGTTTCAACATTATGAAGATCAAGGAAGGCTTTGTTTTAAGGCAGGTGGCTGACGCCACGATAGTCGTCCCGTCGGGCAAGGCCTCGCTGGATTTCAACGGCATGATCACGCTCAACGACACGGGCGCGTTCCTGTGGAAGCTGCTTGAAAGCCCCACCACGCCGGAAAAGATGCTTGCCGAAATGCTTAAGGAGTACGACGTTGACGAGGACACCGCCAGGCGCGGCATCGAGCGTTTTATCGCCAAGCTCAGCGAGGAGGGTCTGCTGGAGGAGTAATGGACGAAGCCAGAAAGACCGTTCATACCGAGCTGCGCGAAATGGAGGCGGTCATGCTCGAGACGCTTTCGTCGGGCGGCGAGGTCAGCTTTTCGCCCAAGGGGCGGAGCATGCTCCCCATGCTCAGGGACGGCGGCGACAGAGTAACGCTCAAAGCGCCCGGGGAGCGTATCCCGCGGGGCACGGTGGCCCTTTTCGTTACAAACGAGGGGGGCGGGCGCAGGTTCGTGCTGCATCGGCTTGTCAAAAAGAGGGGCGGCAGGCTCGTGTTCTGCGGCGACAACCGCAGGGAATGCGACGAGCCGGTCGACAAAACCGCCGTGGTGGGCGTTGTCGTCCGCTATGAAAGCCGCGGCAAAAAGCACAGTCTGAAAGAGCCGTGGTACGTTCTGTATTCATCGTGGATGGTCGCAACGAACGGTATTCGCGGCTTGGCGCTGAAGCTGCAGAAAAGGGTCTATTTGTTTTGGAAAAGGCTGAGGAAAAGGGCATAAGGCGTTCCCGCGGGGCGATCCGCTTTATCGCGGGCAGGCTTCGCGGCCAATTGCCGGTGCTGGGGCTGCTGTCTTTTATGATGGCGGCGGTTTCGGCGCTGTCTGTTTCCATGGCCGTGTTCATGGCCCGCGCAATAAACGCCGCATTCGCGGGGGATATGCGCGCCATGACGATGAATCTTGTTATTATGGCGGCGGTCACGGTTGCGGGGCTGTCGCTTCGTTTTGCCTCAAAGCTCATCCAAACGCGCATGGCTTTTCGCATGGAAATGGCCCTGCGGCGCGACCTGCTGGATACCGTGCTCACGCGCGATCAGGCGGGAATATCCGCATATCACAGCGGCGACGTAATGAACCGGCTTACAAATGACGTATCGGTAGTGGCGGCGGGCGCGTCGGGCATACTGCCGAAGGTCTTCGAGCTTGTATCAAGGCTTGTCTGCGCGTTCGTGATACTCGCGTCCATCGACTGGGTGTTTGCGCTGCTGTGCCTTGGCGCGGCGGCGGTCATAGCCGTGTTTTCGCTTGTTTTGAGGCCCGTGCTTAAAAAACTGCACCGCCGCGTGCAGGAGACCGAGGGCGACACCCGCGCCTTTATGCAGGAGACCGTTGAAAACGGTCTTGTCGTGCGGGTGTTCGGCGCAAAGGACATTATGCTCAAGCGCGGCGACGTACTGCAGGAGCGCGGCTTCAGGGCCGCAATGAAGAGGCGGCTCGTCACGGTGCTGTCGGGCGAGGGGCTCTCGCTCGTGTTCACGCTCGGCGTGCTCGGCGCGCTCACTTGGGGCACGCTCAGCATAGCGGGGGTTTTCGGTCCGGAGCGTGCCATAGACTACGGTTCGCTTGCCGCCGTGCTGCAGCTCGTGTCGCAGGTGCAGACCCCGTTTGCCGCGCTGTCGGGGCTTGTGCCGCAGTACTTCGCAATGCTTGCCTCCGCCGAAAGGCTCATGGAGCTCCACGCGATCGACGGGGAGCGCACATGCGGCGAGGCGCCTTCGCGCTTTATATCGGCGGAGCTTCGCGGGGTAAACTTTTCCTATTATAAAGACGGCGCTGCCGTGCCCGTGCTGGAGGACGCTTCGCTTAAGATCTCACGCGGGGAATACGTTGCGATAGCCGGCATATCGGGCATAGGCAAGTCCACGCTTATGAAGCTGCTTCTGGGCGTGTATTCGCCCGGCGGCGGCAGTATAGAGCTTGTGACGGACAGGGGCGTGCTGCCTGCCTCCGCCGCGACCCGCGGGCTGTTTGCGTACGTCCCGCAGGGGAACCTGCTTTTATCCGGTACCCTGCGCGAGAACATCGCGTTTTTCAGCCCCGGCGCCGACGACGCTGCGATTCTGCGTGCGGCGGATACCGCGTGCGCATCGGAGTTTATTGAAAAGCTCCCGTACCGCCTTGACACGCGCATAGGCGAACACGGCATGGGTCTTTCCGAGGGGCAGGCCCAGAGGATAGCCGTCTGCCGCGCCGTGCTGCGCGGGGCGGACGTGCTGCTTTTGGACGAGGCCACTTCCGCGCTCGACGCGGACACCGAGGCAAGGCTGCTGGAAAACCTGCGCGCATCGGGCGTTGAAACGGTGGTCATAATAACCCACCGCGAGGCGGCTCTTCGCGTGTGCGACAGGGTATTGAGGATAGAAAACGGCAGAGTCACGGAGGACGGTGCGCGTCCCGCCGTGCAAAAATAAATCGGCGTAACGGCCGGGAAAGGCGCCCTATCGGGGCACAGGGAACCACATGATCATTATCGGCATCTGCGGCGCGTCCGGCAGCGGCAAATCGACCCTTGCGGAGGAGATACGCGCCTCGCTCGACTGTGAGACCGTTATAATCGGACAGGACTGCTATTACATTGACCAGAGCTATAAGCCCTTTGAGGAGCGCGTCACTACCGATTACGACGATCCCGGCATTTTCGACCATGACGAGCTGCTGGCCGACATGGACGCGCTGGCCGCGGGCAGGCCCATAACCAAAAAGGGCTACGACTACGCAAACCACGTCCGCGCCGACAGCGAGGAGCTCATCTCCCCGCCCGACGTCGTTATACTGGAGGGCATACACGTTTTTTACGACGAGCGCCTGCTTGAACGTATGAACCTTAAGGTCTATATGCATGTCGATCCGGATATGTGCCTGCTGCGCCGTATGCTGCGCGACACCAAAAAGAGGGGGCGCTCGATAGAGAGCGTCTCGGAGCAGTACCAGAAGACCGTCAAGCCCTGGTATGACAACGTCGTATCGCGCTATATCCGCTGTGCGGATTTTGCCGTTATGCACGGCGGGCGCAACCGCGGCGCGATAGACGCGATAAGCGCGTACATAACCGTTGCGCTCTGGGCCGAAAGGGCTGAGGGCCGCAAAAAGGAGCGGGAGACCGAGTCCGAGGACAGCGTTATAGAATAAAAAACGCGCAAAACGCACAGATTACCCCAAGGGGTTGAATATGAAAAGGCTTTTGACCGGCGAAAAGAGAAGGACAATGATCGCGGTCGCCGCGATAGTATTCGGGGCGGTGCTGTTTTATGTGCTGCTGCAGCATTTTTCCTCCGTCCGCGCGGCGTTCTTAACGATCAGAAGGGTGGTCGCGCCCATCGTTTACGGGCTGTGCGCGGCTTTTGTCATAAACCTGCCCATGAGCCTTTTCGAAAGGAAGCTCTTCCCCAGGCTGCGTCAAAAAAAGCCCGCCGCCGCAAGGGGGCTTTCGCTGGCGCTGGCGTACATATTGGTGCTGGGGTTCGTCGCGCTGCTCATTGCGCTGGTCGTTCCCCGCGTTACCGAGGGCGTCATACTGCTCTCGTCCCATTCCGGCGAATACGTCGAGGCCGTTTCAAAAAAGCTCGAGGAGCTTGCCGAAAAGCTCGCCTCCTCGCCGGAGGCTTATGATATCGTCGAAAAGGCGGTAAACAACTTTATCGACAAACTGCGCGCGTTTGCGGTAGACTTCCTGCCCAAGCTTCCCGGCATTACGGTGTCGGCGCTCGGCGTGCTGTACAGCGTGCTCGTGACGTTCGTCATAAGCATCCACGCTCTTATATATAAGGAAAGGCTCTGCGCATTCGCCCGCCGCATCGCTACCGCCCTCGTGCCCAAGACGCATATCAAGGGGTTTTTCGGCTACTGCGCCTATGCCAACTCCACGTTCAAAAAATATATAGTGGGTCAGCTTTTAAGCTGCCTGCTCATAGGCGTGCTGTGCTACGTCGGCATGCGCGTGCTGTCCATGCCATATCCCGAGCTTATCGCCGCGTTCATCTGCGTGGCGGCGCTCATCCCCATAATCGGTCCGTGGGGCAGCATCGGGCTTTCGGCGTTCATAATACTCATGTCAAGCCTTAACGACCCGTGGAAGGCGCTGTGGTTCATAATAATGATGATAATCATCCAGCTTGTGGACGACAACGTGGTGTATCCGCGCATAATGGGCGGCTCGATAGGCGTCCCGGGGATACTCGTGCTTGCGGCGATAATCGTCGCGGGCGGGCTCTTCGGCATACCGGGGCTTCTCGTCGCGGTGCCCACCGCCGCCGTCATACGCCGTGTGTTCACAGACTGGATAGCAAAGCGCAACGGCGAGCGCGCCGCCGAGGCCGAGGACGCCGGCGCAGGGGCGGATCCGCCGGAGCCGGAAAAGGCGTGAGCGCAAAACACAAAACCTTTTGCATATAACGAACATCAGCCCCGACTTCGTCGAGGCTAGCCTAAGTAAGGAGTCTACTATGAACTCAAATAATGCACAACAAAAGGATCACATCCCCGAGATAAGCTTGTTTCAGTTGATAAGGCTTATCGAAAAAAACGATACAGAGCTGTCAGAGGTCACACGATACAATTTCCGGTGCAGAAAATGCGGAAAAAATATGCGATTTTATGCACCGCACTCAAACAGTTCCAGAGCATTCAGAGGACTTGCTATTGCCGGAAGCGGTTTGGTATCGCTGTTTGTTATTGTTTATCTGCTTGCAGCTTACCATGAAAGCATAACAACAGCATATATGCTTTTGCTGTTTGTCGGCATTTTCCTGCTGGCCTTTGGGGCAGATTTCTTAGCAACCCTGATCCTTGCAGTTCGTATACGAAACGGGAAATTTGGATGCTTCGTTCATGCGAAAGATGAAAATGATGAATCTCTTCAAAACACGTGTCAGACGGAAGGTTCTGTTGATATCTAATTAGAACGCGATATGTCTGAAACATCGTTCTACGGATCGTTATCTCAAAAACGAATCATGAACACAAGGAGACTAACACAAGGTAAGGCTCAGTAGTATCCCCCTGTTGAAAGCTTTGCTTTCGATCATCATTGTAATGCATTTTAGATGCTTTACAACTCGACCTAAAAGAGGTTCCGCTCACAATTTCGGTGCGAAACCTCTTTTTCATATCACAGTTTCTTTTTCCCCATCGATTTCAGCTGCACTAGCCGCAGGTTTTCATACTTCTTGTTCAGCTCCCAATAATGTTGCTTTTTCCGCGACCGAAGGGAGCCGTGCAGGTCGGCACGGTCGCGGCGCGACAGCCGCGAAACCGCGATCAACGAAGCAAGTCCGTCCGCACCTGCGAGTCATATCCGCAGTGCGGATACGTTTTGCTCTGGTCTGTGCGTTCGGCCGGAGAGCGAAGCGCAACGCGCATGACCGTATAATCGCATATAACGAACATCAGCCCCGACTTCGTCGAGGCTGATGTTGCTTTTTCAGAAAGGAAGAAACCAATGACCCCGGGTTATCCCGGCGCCCGCTTCGGGTAGAAACGCCCGTCAAGCGGGGAAACGCTCGCTTTGGGGGTTGACCGGGCCCCCGTGCGTTAGGGCTGCGTTATTTGTTGCCCTTCATCTATATAACGAACGAGCGCGAAAAAGGTTCCCGGTTTTCAAAAATTTTTTTACGCGAACCGCTCCGAGGCGTTGAAGGCTGCGCAAAGCGCCTTGTACTCGCCGAAAACGGTAAGGCGGTCGTTCTTAACGAACACGGTGTGCGCGCCGGGGCCCTCTACGCTGCCGTCCTTGTGCTCCACCAGCATAACAAGAACGTGCTGCTTCTCTTTAAGGCCAGAGGCCGCAAGCTCCACGCCGTCAAGCGTTTCGGGCACCTCGCGCAGCACCACCTGAGCTATAGCGCCCTTGCCTATGTGGTCTATGAGCATTATGGAGTTCGACGCCCCGTCGTGCACGATCTTTCCGATAAAGCGCGACAGAATCGTGTCAAGAGCGTTCCTTACCGCCGGCACGCGCACGGTCACTATGATAAGTCCGATCGCCGCAAGCGGCAGCAGTATGCTCATAATGTAGCCGCCAACCTGCGCGACCTTGAGCGAAAGAAAAACGTTGACGAACGCGGACACGACCGTTATGTTGAACACATACCCGAACAGCATCGTTATGCGGGCGAGCCGTCTTCTGCGCTTGGTCGACAGGACCATCTCGCTTTCCCGCGTGGTAAAGCCTATGCCCGTCAAAAGCGAAGTCACCTGAAAGCGCGCCTTTTCCTCGGGCAGGCCGACAAAGCGGTACAGTATCGTGAAAAGCTCGGAAATCACCCAGTAAACCAGTATCAGCAGCGCAAAAAGCGATGCGGCAACGTATATGTTCATAACGCTTCCCGCCTTTACGGGCGGCCTCCTCAACATATCTTTATTCGATTGTAACACGAAAAAGCCCTGCGTTCAAGGGAAAACGCAGGGCTTTTATAAGCTCCCCGGATAAACCCCGGGAAGGCGGCGCAAACGGTTACGCCTCGGGCTTGCGCTTGCGCGCAAGGTATTCGTCAAGCTCGGTCTTTACCTTTTCGGGCAGTTCGCGGCTTACGGGGCACACGGCGGCGCAGGCCATGCGGCGTGTGAACTCCGCGATAAAGTCTATGTCGCGCAGCAGGCGGCCCTCGTCGAGCACCGCCGGGGTGTCGTAGCGGCAGTGTATGGGGGCGAAGGTCTCGGACGCGAGCCGCGCAAACGAAAGCGCGGGCACGCCCTTGTCGGCAAACGGGGTGGAGTCGGACGAATAAACGCCCACGCGCGGCGCCACGGCAAACCCCAGCTCCGCGCCCATGTAGCCGATGTAGTGAGCCAGCTTTTCCTCGGCGGAAACGCAGGCAATGAACTTGCCCAAAAGCGACCCGATCATGTCGAGGTTTATATTGAGGGCGGTCTTTGCAAGCTCATCCTCGTGCGCGGCGACATATGCCTTGGAGCCCAGAAGCCCCCGCTCCTCGCTGCCGCAGAACACGAACCGCAGTCCGTAATTGAGCCTTTGCCCGCGCAGCTTTTCCATAACGCCCAGAAGCCCCGCGCAGCCGCTCATGTTGTCGTATGAGCCGTGGGACAGCGCGGTGGAGTCGTAATGCGCGGTAAGCGTCAAAAACTCGTCCCGCTCGCCGGGCAGCTCCGCCACAACGTTGTGGCTTTCGCCGTCATACTCGCGCTGGCGTATGCGTATCGTCACGACGGGCTCGCCCATGCGAACGAGCCTTGCCGCCTGCGACGTGTGCAGCATGGCGCACAGCACCCTTTGCTTTTCGCCCACGACGGCCTCGCGCAGGTCGCGCTCGTCAATATCCTCGTGCGGATAGTACATATTCCCGTAGCGGAACAGCAGGCCGACGGCGCCGGCGTCCATAAGGTCCTGATAGCCGAAGAACCCCACGCCCTGCGTGTCCAAAAGGACTATCTTCCCCTTTGCGCCGGCAAGCGAGACCTTGTCAAGCGCGGGCATATAGTAAAGGGGCGCGGTCACTTCGCCACTGCCGCAGCAGAAGAACCCGCGGCAGGGTATCGTTTCGCCGTTCGCAATGACCTCGGCCTCGTCCATCTCGGCCATAGCCACGCGAAACGCCTCTATGCGCGCGGGCACGCCAAGCGCCTCACACTCCTTTTTAAGGTATTCGGCAGTCTCAAGCTCCTCCGGCGTGCCGCTCCTGTGCACGCGGTCGGTCTCCCGGAAAATGCGCATCACGTTCTCGAGCATGGCAGCCTCCTTATATCAGCCCGCGGTAAAGCTCCGCTATTTCGGCCTCGCTCGTGTCGCGGGGGTTGCCCGGGCAGCAGGCGTCCGCAAACGCGGATGCGGACAGGAACGCAACATCCTCATCCTTCAGTATGCCCTTGAGGTCGGCAGGTATGCCCACGTCGGCGGAGAGCTGCTTGACGGCGGCAACGGTCGCGTCCGCGGCGGACTCGTCGTCCATCGCGTCTATGCCGGGCACGTTCATCGCGCGGCCTATCGCACGGTAACGCCTGTAGGAAACGGGCTTGTTGTACTCAAGCCCAACGGGCAGCAGTATTGCGCAGGCAACGCCGTGCGGGGTGTCGTAAAGGGCCGAAAGGCCGTGCGCCATGAAATGAACTATGCCAAGCCCCACGTTTGAAAAGCCCATGCCCGCTATGTACTGGCCCAGCGCCATGCCATCGCGGCCCGCGGGGTCGTTCACGACCGCGCCGCGCAGGTTGGCGGCAATAAGGCGTATCGCCTCCAGATGGAACATATCGGAGATGGTGTTGGCGCCCTTTGTAATGTAGCCCTCGATCGCGTGGGTCAGGGCGTCCATGCCGGTGGCGGCGGTAAGGCTCTTGGGCATTGTGGCCATCATATCCGGGTCCACCACGGCTATTTCGGGTATGTCGTTGGTGTCAACACAGACGAATTTGCGCTTTTTCTCGACGTCGGTTATGACGTAGTTTATCGTGACCTCCGCCGCTGTGCCGGCCGTGGTGGGCACGGCTATCGTGAACACGGCGTGCTTCTTGGTGGGAGCCACGCCCTCCAGCGAGCGCACGTCCTCAAACTCGGGGTTGTTCACGATAATGCCTATCGCCTTTGCGGTGTCCATAGAGGAGCCGCCGCCTATGGCGATTATGCAGTCCGCGCCCGCCGCCTTGAAGGCCGCAACGCCGTTCTGCACGTTTTCTATGGTGGGGTTGGGCTTTATGTCGCTGTAAACGGCATAGCCGAAGCCCGCCGCGTCCAGAAGCGCGGTCACTTTGGCGGTAACGCCGAATTTTATAAGGTCGGCGTCGCTGGTGACAAAGGCTTTTTTAAAGCCCCTGTTCGTAAGCTCGGGCACGATGTTTTCTATCGCGCCGCGGCCGTGGTAGGAAACGGTATTCAAAACGATGCGTGTGGACATAATATCCCTCCTTGGTTGGTTTTGTGCATAGTATATCAAAAAACGCGCCCCTTCGCAATCGCGAAAAAGGCGCATACGGTTCGTTTTTATGAGTTTGGGTCGTCCCCCTCGCGGTACGGGACCACGGCGGAGGGCACGACCTCGCTTGCGGGCTCGGCATGCAGGGCCTGGTCGTCAAAGAATATGTGCGCTCCGAAGGCCGAAAGCACCTCGGTCTTGCTCACCCCGCCCAGGAAGAACGCCTCGTCTACGCGCACGTTCCAATCGCGCAGGGTCTTGATGGCCCGCTCGTGCGCGGGAGCGTTCCTTGCGGTAACGAGCGCCGTGCGTATGGGAGAATGCTCACGGTCGGAAAACAGCGACTGTATGTGCGCAATGGTACGCAAAAAGTTCGCAAACGGCCCCTCCCGAAGCGGCACGTCCGCCATTGAAAGCTCGTTCGTGCGGAACGCCTCCATGCCCTGCTTTTTGTAGATGCGCTCGGAATCGGCAGAGAACAGCACCGCGTCGCCGTCGAACGCTATCCGTATCTGGCCTATTCCCTGCGCGGGGTCGGCGGGCAGGCTCCCCGGCAGTATGCGGCCCGCCGCAATGCCGCTGTCCACGGCCTCCTTCACGTCCGCGGCGTGCGCCGACAAAAACAGGTCGGTCTTGAACGCCTTGAGGTACGGCGTCATCTGGGCGCCGCCGGTCAGCACCGCGCGGGTTATGTCCAGCCCGTACTGCCGGATGGAGTTGAATATACGCAGGCTGGTGTTGGGGCTGTTGCGCGACATGATTATGACCTCCACCAGCCGCTCGTCCTGCAGGCGGTTAAGCCCCAAAAACGCCTCGGCAAGCGGAAACGCGGAGCCCTTTCTTAAAAGCACCGCCTCGTGCGAGACCTGGTATTCTTCATAGTTCTTCAGCCCTTCGCTGTCGAATATGCGGTTCTCTTTCTCAAGGTCGAAAAGCGCCCTCGAGCTTATGCCTATCACAAGCGGCTTGGTCAGATCGTACGCCATACTGCCTCCACGAATTTTATATTCCGATTATAGCATAATGCGCGCCCGCCCGCCATAGTAAAAATGAGGGGAGCGTGGGCGTAAATAATATATTATGCTGCCCCGACCCACCCGCATTTGTTCCTTCCCTATTGACTTTGGGCTGAGGCTTGGGTATATTAGGCTTGCCGACAAGGCACGGGAGGCAATAGTGAGCACCTACGTTATATCCGACCTGCACGGGTACGCGCCCGACAAGTTCGAAGCCCTGCTTGAAAGAGCGGGCTTTGGCTCAAGCGATACCCTTTATATTTTGGGCGACGTCATAGACCGCAACGGCGACGGCGGCGTGGAGCTTCTGCGGCGCATAATGGAGCGCCCGAATTATGAGTTCATTCTCGGCAATCACGAGGATATGCTGCTGCACTGCGCGTTCGTGTTTGACGAGATAACGGATGAAAGCCTTGAA
>JAFYHI010000082.1 GCA_017539215.1 Clostridia bacterium
CTTCCCCTGCGAGGGGAAGGAGCGTGAGTTCGTTTATTCCCCACCAATGGGGAGGCGGCGCGAAGCGCCGGACGGCGGCATTGGCAGTTGTCGGATGAGAGGCGAAGGCTTTATTTCGCGCGGTTCCGCACCTTCCCCTATGAGGGGAAGGTGGCGCGAAGCGCCGGATGAGGTGGGCGTATGGGCTTTATCGGACGCAAAGGGAAGAACTATTTTTTTCAAGCACCTCATCCACCGCCGCCCTGCGTCGGCGGTCCCCCTCATTCACCTCATCCACCGCCGCCTTGCGTCGGCGGTCCCCCTTCCCCTCAAAGGGGAAGGAGCAAAAGGGGAAGGAGCGGAAACTGACGCCTCTTCCGCCGCCCGGCGTCGACGCACCCATTCTTTCTGCAGGGGAAAGCCATAATGCAGGCAGGAAATGTTGCGGCACGTTTTACGCATTGCGCGGGGCGAGCCCGAATACTGTTTATGGGTGGAGAAAGCAGACCTCGGCGCCGCCCGCAAATAACGGGGGAGCCTAAATGCCGGCTCCCGGAAGAACGGCGGAAAGGATAGAAAAAATGAACAAAGGTTTTGATACGCTTCGGTACGGCAGTCAGGGTGCAGGCGTGCGCCGACTGCAGCTTGCGCTTTGCCGCGCGGGCTTTTCAGACGACGATCCCGACGGCGAATTCGGTAATTCCACGGTAAAGGCGGTGCGTCTGTTCAGAGCGGCGCACGGGCTGGAGCCCTCGGGCGAGGCCGACAGCGCGGTTTTTGAGCTTGCAAACGTATATCTTGAGGGGTTTATTCGCGTACGGCTGAAGCCGCGCGACACGTTCTACCGCCTCGGCAAAAAGTTCGGCGTTTCGGCGGACGCGGTCGCCGCGGCAAACCCCGGCCTTGACCCGGCGGACCTTTCGCAGGGGCGAGAGGCGGTGATACCCCTGCCCTTTGCGGTAACGCCGAAAAAAACGCCTATTGACTCCGCACTCGCTGCGTGCGCCGTGCGCGGGCTTGCCGCAAGGTACCCTTTCATACGGCTTGAGGAGTACGGCAAAAGCGTGCTGGGCCGTCCGCTCTTTGCGCTTTCATTCGGGCGGGGGAAGGAGCTTCTTATCTCGGCCGCCGTCCACGCGAACGAGTGGATAACGGCGACGCTGCTTCTGGACTTTGCGGAGAGCATTGCGGGGGCGTACGCGGGGCGCGGCACGTTTCAGGGCAGGAGCGCGGCGGCGCTGCTGTCGCGGGTGAGGCTTACGCTTTGCCCGCTTGCAAACCCCGACGGCGTCGACCTTGTGACGGGCGCTCTGCCGCGCGGGGCGTACGAGGCCGCAAGACGCATTGCGGAGGGCCATCCCGACCTGCCGTTCCCGTCCGGGTGGAAGGCAAACATATCGGGCGTTGACCTCAACCTCAACTTTCCCGTGAGGCATGGGGCGGCCCTTGCGGCAAAGCGCCCGCTCGGCGTTTCCGGCCCGGCTCCGCGCGACTGGGCGGGGGAGGCGGCGCTCTGCGCTCCGGAGACTTCCGCGCTCGCCGATCTTACGAAAAGGCTCGATCCTTTTGCGGTCATCGCCCTGCACACCCAAGGGGGCGAGGTGCTTTGGAAAAGCGATCTTGAGGAGGCGCCGGCCGGTGCGGAGCGGATGGCAGAGGCCATGGCGGAGGCGGCCGGGTACGAAGCGCGCACCGTGGAGTCGGAGCATGCCAACGGGGGCTGGCGCGACTGGTTCGCGGCTGAATTCCGCCGTCCGGGCTTTACCGTGGAGGCGGGGCGCGGCGCAAACCCGCTGCCGCTTTCGCAGTACGGCGAGCTGCGCGCCGAGGTCTTTCCGCTGATCGTCACGGCGATGCGGCTTGCACAATGATATCAGCATACTGCGGAACGAATCGTATGTGCCAAAGGGGAAGCGGATCACTCCTCTATGGCCGGCTGCCGCACAAACGGCCTCGAAAAGAGGCCGTTTGCACTGCGAGCGGTACGCAAAGGGAGAGTGTATGCTTGCGAAAAAAACGGAAACGAAAGTTTTGTAACCAACCTATAAAAAGATATTGACAAAAGAAGAACAACATGGTAAGGTAAAACAAAAAAGGAAATAGAGTCAATGAAAAAACTATTGACATGGATCGTTGTTTGCGTAATGATAGGTATGTTTTTTGCAGTGAAAACCAACGCCATAACCTCATTGAACGAATCATTATATTACTCTGTCAGCAATGCATATAAATATCCTGTTAAACAAGGTGGTTTTTTATGAGGATAAATATATTTCTGTTATTGCTTCTCTGTACGATAATGCTCTTTCCCGCCTGCGTGATGCCTCACGCAGAGCCGACAATCGTAAAAACCTATTATGCCGTGGATAAATCGGAGCTTTACGAAAGAGAAAACACGCGCGAAGGGGCTGTGCTTGTCACTTATCACGAGATGAGCGACGGCACGTGGATAGCCGAAGGCGGGCAGAGCGACGAGAAGATAAAGTATTTGCACCGCGTGGAGCTTTCCGGGGTGCCGGTCAACGCCGCCCCCGGCGCGGGCAAATGGAGATTTACGATACTCTGCATGGATGACGAATACACCTTTGACGAAGTTTTTGCTTTCTATGCTTCAATGAAGCCACGGCAAAGCGCCGAATTCAAAGTTGTTGAGTTAAGCTTCAACGCTCAGTGACATCCTGCTTTTTCGGCCTCACGGCTCAAAACATGACCGTATTTCAAAGGCAGATAGGGAAGTTCATCTTTCTTCGGTCTGCCTTCTCGAATATTATCCCAAAAATAATCTTCAAACTTCATTTTCGCGGCTGAATTCCGCCGTCCGGGCTTTACCGTGGAGGCGGGGCGCGGCGCAAACCCGCTGCCGCTTTCGCAGTACGACGGGATGCGCACCGAGGTTTTTCCGCTGCTCGCCGCCGCGATGGAGGGATAAAGCCGGGATCGGGCGAGATCAAAGCACAGCCTGCCATAAAACGCGAAGCTCGGCTTGCGGCGGGGACGCCGTTTCGCTACTTGGCTGACCGTTTACATATATATTCCTGCTTTTTATTGAAAAACCGAATAAGAAGTATTAGAATTAAGGGCGGAGCATGCTGTTTGCTCCGCCAAAACGTTTTTTAGAAGGAGAGCACCATGATAGACCTTTATGAGAATGGCGTTTACATGGTAAACGGCAAACCGCAGAAGGAACCCGTGGAGGGCGTTACCCCCGACGCAGGGCGCGAAAACACCATCGCGTACCAGATCCTTCGTGCGCACAACACTTCCGATGATGCGAAGAAGATGAAGATCCGCTTCGACTGCCTTATGTCCCACGACATAACCTACGTCGGCATCATCCAGACGGCAAGGGCCTCCGGCCTTAAGGAATTCCCCATTCCCTATGCCATGACCAACTGCCACAACAGCCTCTGCGCCGTTGGCGGCACCATCAACGAGGATGACCACGTATTCGGCCTTTCCGCGGCAAAGAAGTACGGCGGCATCTACGTACCCGTGAACCAGAGCGTTATCCACAGCTATGCCCGTGAAGCCATGGCAAACTGCGGCAACATGATCCTTGGTTCCGACTCTCACACCCGTTACGGCGCGCTTGGCACCATGGGCGTGGGCGAGGGCGGCCCCGAGCTTGTTAAGCAGCTCTTAAAGAATACCTGGGACATCAACGCTCCCGAAGTAGTGCTTGTTTACGTCACCGGTACCCCCAAGAAGGGCGTCGGGCCCCACGACGTTGCGCTTGCGCTCGTCAAGGCCACCTTTGCAAACGGCTTCGTCAAGAACAAGGTCATGGAGTTCGTCGGCCCGGGCATCGAGAATCTGCCCTATGACTTCCGTAACGGCATCGACGTTATGACCACCGAAACCACATGTCTCTCCTCCATTTGGGCCACCGACGCCGAGATAGAGAAGTACTATCGCATCCACGGCCGTCCCGAGGGCTTCAAGGCGCTCGCTCCCAAGGGCGTTGCGTACTACGACAGCATGATCGAGCTTGACCTCTCCAAGATCGAGTGCATGATCGCGCTGCCCTTCCATCCCTCCAATGCCTACACCATCCACGAGTTCCTCGAGAACCCCGTTGAGATATTGAAGAAGGTCGAGGCCGAGGCCGAGAAGAAGTTCGGCTCAAAGGTCCACCTCAAGCTCACCGACAAGGTAGTCGACGGCAAGGTCTATGCGGATCAGGGCGTTATCGCGGGCTGCTCCGGCGGTACCTTTGACAACTGCGTTGCCGCGGCTGAGATCATGGACGGTCACGACGTAGGCGACGGGTACTTCGGCTTCTCCGTGTATCCCACCAGCGTTCCCACCAGCCTTGAGCTGAC
>JAFYHI010000083.1 GCA_017539215.1 Clostridia bacterium
ATATTTATGCCAAAGCGATTTGCTTTGGTGGTCCCACCTTGCGTTTGTATTTGATTTTTTATCCGCTCGTATTCTACCGCTTTACGGCGTCTGTGCCGGTCAAGCGGAATAACCTTTAGGAGGTCATAATGAAAAAAACGGTTGCTTTGTTTTGTCTTTTATGCATCAGCCTGCTTTCCTTCCTCGGCTGTTCCTCAAACGTAAGCGCACCCGCCGTTTCGCATTCTGCCGAAAACCAATTTATGTAGATTTTTGAAAGGCATGCGGTTCGCTGTGGCGATCGGATTTATTTTCTGGATTATATCGCCAAGGATGTAACCGGTGTATTCGTATACGAGCTCGGTTCCGGCTCCGCCATACCTCTCTGCTCAAAGCCCGAGTGCGAGCATAATGATAAAAGCTGCGGCGCACATTTGACGACGGGGAATTATTATCCTGAACTTACGGTATATGACGATACGCTGTATATATATGATAGAGAAGGAGTAAAACCTTACCTTTACAGCTTCAACCCTGACGGTACAGGCTTTACCCGCGTCATGGCGCTTGACAGAGAATATGAAAAGTATTTTTGCGAGATGGATCTTTTGGCCGTTTACAACGATACCGTTTACCGCTGCGGCTACGGCCCAAAGGTGAAGGAGGCCGAAACCAAAAAGACCATGACCCTTTATTCCATGCCTTTGGGCGGCGAAGAATCAACGGAGATACTGACCGTTGAAAACATGACTCAGGCCATCGAGCGCGTTTACGAAGATAAGCTTTACTGCGCCGTATTTACCCTTATCGGCGAGAACAAGCAGACGGATAACCGGTACAACCTTGAAATATACTGCTACGACATGAGCGAGGGCGAACTCGAAAAACTGTATTCCGGCGAAGTCCCGTTTATGGCAAGTGTGCTCTCCGTCGTCGACGATAAGCTCATGTTCTCGTTCGGCGATATTTGGTCTTATTCGCTAACAACGGGAGAGCTGGAAATGGTCATGCAGGCAGATGAGCATATCATGTATCTTTCCGAAAACCGGATAATGGAAACCATATCCAAGACAGAGTGCAGGATCTACGACCTTGAAGGCAACGAACTGGCGACTTTCCCCCGAAAGCCCGAGGAGTTTATGGATATGCCCTGCGGTTATTATTTTGTAGGGGCCAGTGACGACGTATTCTATTATATTGTACTGGGAGAGCCGGACGATCCGATGGAACAGTACAACCTCATTTTGGCGATAGACGCCAAGAAGTACGAAACAAAGCTGCTGAGCGCCGTGTTCATGGGCGGCAGAGTAGTTTATACAGAGGACGGAATGATGACGATCGACGAAGGGAACGATGTTGAGATCACGCAGGTCAAAACCACGCATTATCAGGGGCAGCCCTGATCGTCCGCTTCGGCTGCCCATCAAACGGATCCTCGCAGCGGCTTCCGCCGCGAATGCTGCTTCGGGGGTCCGCTTTTTTGCCCAAAATATATCCTACTAAAACGCTTGGAATTGTTGACAGAGGGCGTTTGCGGTGTTACAATACAAATACCAAGTGAAACGGTAGGAATTGTGTATGATGCTTTCGACCAAAGGAAGGTACGGCCTAAAAGCGATAGTCGATATCGCGCTGGAGTACGGGAACGGGCTCGTTTCCGTAACGCGGCTTGCCGAAAAGCAGGGCGTGAGCGAGGCCTACCTTGAGCAGCTTATCGCCTCACTTAAAAAGGCAGGGCTTGTAAGCTCCGTGCGCGGGGCGGCGGGCGGCTACACGCTTGCGCGTGCACCCGAGGATATCTCGGTCTATGAGGTACTGCGCGCACTTGAAAAGACCACCGCGATAGTCGACTGTGTGGGCACCGAGGGCAGCGGGTGCAAAAACGCCTGCTCATGCTCTGCCCGTCCGCTGTGGCTTAAGCTGCAGGGCAAAATAGACGACGTACTTCGCACGACCACCGTCAAGGATATGGCGGATGATTATATAACTCAGATGGAAAGGGGCCTGTAAAGGCCGGAGGGACAGTATGAAAAGGATCTATCTTGACAACGCGGCTACGACAAAGCTTGCTCCCGCAGTGTTTGAGGCGATGACGCCCTACTTGACGGAGATATACGGCAACCCGTCCAGCCCCCACTATTTCGGGCAGCAGGTCGCGGCGGCGATCGACAAGGCCAGGCAGCAGGTAGCTGCCGGCATAGGCGCGGACGCGGGCGAGATCATATTTATGAGCGGCGGCACAGAGGCCGACAATATGGCGATACGCGGCATTGCGGAGCGTTACAGCTCCCGCGGGAAGCATATAATCACCACGGCGGTGGAGCATCACGCCGTGCTGCACACCTGCCAGCTTTTGGAAAAGCATGGCTATGAGGTGACCTATCTGCCCGTTGACGAGTACGGCAGGGTGACGGTGGACCAGGTGCGCGAGGCGATACGCCCCGACACGGTGCTGGTTAGCGTGATGTTTGCTAACAACGAGGTCGGCACCATTATGCCCATACCCGAGATCGGCGCGCTGTGCCGCGAAAAGGGCGTGTTCTTCCACACCGACGCGGTGCAGGCGGTGGGTCATCTGCCCATTGACGTGAAGGCGATGAACATAGATATGCTTTCGATGTCCGCGCACAAGTTCCACGGCCCCAAGGGCGTTGGCGCGCTGTACGTCAGAAAGGGCATAATGCTGCCCGCGCTGATACAGGGCGGCGCTCAGGAGCGCAACCGCAGGGCCGGCACCGAGAACGTGCCCGGCATAGTCGGCATGGGCAAGGCGATGGAGCTGGCGGTAGGCAGCCTTGAAGAAAACGCCGCCAAGATGACCGCTCTTCGTGACAGGCTCATACGCGAGCTGCCCAAGAGGATACCCGAGATAAAGCTGAACGGGCACCCCACCGACAGGCTGCCCAACAACGTGAACTACTCCATCAAATACATTGAGGGAGAGTCGATACTGCTTATGCTCGACCTGAACGGGATAGTGGCTTCAAGCGGCTCCGCCTGCACGAGCGGGTCGCTTGACCCCAGCCACGTGCTGCTTGCAATGGGGCTTACGCATGAAGTCGCGCACGGCTCCGTGCGCATGACCCTTTCGGAAGAGACCACCGAGGAGGACGTGGAGTACGTGCTTGACGTACTGCCCCGCGTTGCCGAAAGGCTGAGGCGCATGTCCCCCCTGTACCACGGATAACAACGCATATTATAAGGAGGCAAATTATGTACAGCGAAAAGGTATTGGACCATTTCCAGAACCCCCGCAACATGGGCGAGATCGAAGGCTATAACGGCATGGGCATGGTGGGCAACGCCAAGTGCGGCGACATTATGCAGATGTTCATAAAGGTCAACGACGATGGCATTATCGAGGATGTCGGCTTTAAGACCTTCGGCTGCGGCGCGGCCGTTGCGACCAGCTCCATGGCGACTGAGATGATAAAGGGCAAGTCCGTTGACGATGCGCTGAAGCTTTCGAACGCCGCCGTAGTCGAGGCGCTTGAGGGGCTGCCCCCCGTTAAGATCCACTGCTCCGTGCTTGCGGAAGAGGCCGTTAAGGCCGCCGTTGAGGATTACCGCAGCAGGCAGGCCGAGAAAAAGTCCGAATAATCCATGCTCGAATACCGAGAATTCACACCCGAGGCGATGGCGGAACTCAAGCCGCTCATCGCCTTGCAGCGTTTTAGGAGCAATGATTACACCGTAAACGGGCTATATATGTGGCGGGATTACTTCGGCGCAAAGTTTGCCGTGACACACGGTATGCTCGTGACCGTTTACGACTTTGAGGGCGGCTCGCCCTACTACACCTTCCCCGTGGGAGCGGGCAGCGAGGACGAAGCTCTGGAGGAGATACGCCGCGACGCAAACGAGCGCGGTTTTCGTCTGCGCTTTTGCTGCGTGCCAAAGGAGAAAACGGAGAAGCTCGCTTCGTTTTTCGGCGCTCCGAAGCTTATCGAGGCCCGCCGCGAATGGGCGGACTACCTTTACCCGTATGAGAATTTTCTGGGCTATCACGGCAAAAAGCTAACCACTCAGCGCAACCACTGCAACCGTTTCATGCGCGATAACCCCGATTGGGAATTCATTGAGCTGACAAAAGCCAATGCGGGCGAAGCCGCGGCTTTTCTTAATGAACACGCTGAGGTATTCGAAAAGCACGACCCCATGGTGGAAGAGGACTTTACAAAATGCTTTGACGTGCTGGAGAATTTTGAGCGGTTCGGCTTTACGGGCGGTCTGCTCAAAACAGGCGGAAGGGTCGTCGGGCTGACCGTGGGCGAGGCGATAGACGATACGCTGTACGTTCACATTGAAAAGGCGCTTGCCTCTGTCAGCGGCGTCTACCCCATGCTTGCGCGGCTTTACGCCGAGGCCAACGCAGAACCACGGCTTCGCTTTATCAACCGCGAGGACGATTCCGGCGACGAGGGCCTGCGCCACTCCAAGACGGAGTACAGGCCGATAGAGCTTATAGACAAGTTTGTGATGGAGTTTTAAGCGGTCCGGGGCGCAAAAAAGCCGAGGCCGCGCCCCGGCTGAAAAGCAGGCTTTACTGCCCTGCCGCCCTGTAAACGTTCTCTGTATGCTCAACGTCGGGCAGGTTGCCGACGTGCGAGGTGCTGCCGTCGAAGAACAGGCAGACGTGGCCGTCCATGCCGTTATCAGGTACGGTGGATGCGCCGTGCGGCCAGCACTGAACGGAGGCGGCGACGTCGCGCCCGTCCATGCGCACGAGTACGGGGCGCTTTAAATAGTTGTACTCCGGCCCGCAGATGGCCTTGAAGCCCTCAAGCGCGTCCTTGGAGGCGGGCTCCATTTCGGCGTGGTTTTCGCCGCCGGTGTAGACAAGTTCAAACGTCGAGCCCGTGTAGCAGTCGGTTATGACGTAGGTGCGGCCCGGCGTCATCTGCCCCTTTAACGTGGCCCAGGGGACTATCTCGCCCGTTTTGACAAGCGTTGAAGAGCCGTGCTTGGGGCCGGACGGTATTGACACGCCCCCAAGCGAAACCCGCTTTGCATCGTACTTGAAGAGCAGCTCCATGCACTCGGCGTTTATGCGCCCGTCCGCCTGCATCTCATACCCCGCCTCGCGGTAAGCTGTCTGAAACGCCTTTACGGCGCTGACCGTCATGGACTTATATGAGCCGGTAGGCTTGAAGTTCAAAAAACCGAGCTCGCGCAGACGCATCTGCACGCGCACGACGGCAGCCCCGGTGGAGTTTTTGTCAAGCACCCCGCCCGAAGCCAATGCCCGCTGCGGAGGCTCGACGCACAGCAGCAGAACCGTCAAAGCTATTATAACTGCGATAACACGTTTCATAAGCACAGTATACACCCAAAAGGCGGATTTGTCATCAATTATTTTTAAGACCAGCGCTCTTGAAATAGCCGCTGCGCCGTACTATAATACGGATAAAGAAACGGAGGCTCTGTAATGCGACATATTCCCAACATTCTCTCGTGCATCAGGATAGCGCTGGTGTTTGTTTTTGTTTATTTTTTCGTAAAGCAAAGCTATCTGGCCTGCCTTATCATTTACGTTTCGGCATTTGCAACGGACGTTCTGGATGGGTTCCTGGCGCGCAGGTTCAACTGGATATCGAATTTCGGCAAGCTCGTAGACCCTTTGGCAGACAAGCTGATGCTGCTTACCGCGCTGGCCTGTTTGGTAGCCGTCCGCAAATTCCCCATCTACCTGCTGGCGGTGATCGTTATAAAAGAGCTTCTTATGATAATAGGCGGGTACATACTCCTTAAAAAGAAAAAGGTCACCGTCTACGCCGACATTTGGGGCAAGGCCGCAACGGCTCTTTTCGTGGCGTCGGTCACGCTTACGCTCGTAAACCTGGCCTTTGGAGGATTCATACCCTCATGGATACTGACGGTGCTGTTTGTGCTTGCAATAGCGGTAAGCCTTATGTCAATGTTCCACTATGCCTATATGGGCGGGTTCATCGGCAGAAAGTACAGGGAGCATAACGCTTATGAGGACCGGTCGGGCAAATGACCCCCCGGCCGGAGTAAACTTTTCAGCGCAAACCGAATAGTATGGAGCAACAATCTTTTTGGAGGTCTTATGAAAAGAATCGTTGCTCTTTTTGTTGCCGTTTTATTTGCGGGGACGCTGCTTTGCGGCTGCGCTTCGCACAAAACGGAGCTGCGGCACGTCGTGCTTAACGAAGTGACGCGGTCGGTCTTTTACGCGCCGCTCTACGCCGCGGTATCCCGCGGCTTTTTCGAGGACGAGGGGCTGGAGCTTGAGATCGTGACGGGCGGCGGCAGCGACGCCAGCATGACGGCGCTTTTGGCGCACGAAGCGGACTTTGCGCTGATGGGGCCCGAAACGGGCGTGTACGTTGTGAACGAGGGCAAAAAGGATCACCCTATGGTGATAGGCCAGCTTACGAAGCGCGACGGGTCGTTCCTTATTTCGAGGGAGCCCGTGGAGGAGTTCTCGTGGGAGCAGCTCAGGGGCAAGTCGGTCATAGCGGGCAGGGTCGGCGGTATGCCCTACATGACGCTTATGTGGGTGCTTGACAAGAACGGCCTGACCCCCGGCACGGACGTTGAGATAGAAACGGGCATACAGTTCAACCTGATGGGCGGCGCGTTTGAGGGCGGCACGGGCGACTACGTTACCCTTTTCGAGCCGACGGCGACCGCTTTTCAAAAGAACGGCTCGGGCTATATCGCGGCGAATATAGGGCTTGAATCCGGCGAGGTGCCGTACACGGCGTTTATGACCACGCCCGAGGTGCTGAAAGACGATCCGGAGCTTGCGGCCGCGTTCATCCGCGCGATAGCCCGCGCGCAGAAATGGGTGTGGGAGGCGGACGACGCCGAAATAGCGGAGGCGATGGCGCCCTTCTTCCCCGACAGCAGCGAGGAGGAGCTTGCGGCGGTGGCCCGCAGCTACCGCGAGACGGACTCGTGGATGAAGACGCCGGTCATGACAGAGGACGCCTTTTCGCGCCTGCTTGAGATAATGGATTTCAACGGCGAGCTGACCGCGCCCGTGGAGTTTGACGAGCTGGTGGACAACAGCTTTGCAGAGGCCGCGGTAAAGGAGATCGGATAGGGCGGGCAAAGCCGCAGGATAAAAGAAGGGCTGCGGAACTGCCGCAGCTCGCTTTTTCATTCATGTCTTTGCCTGCGAGGTCTCCTGCCCGAAACGGGATCGCGGTGGCTGACCTCTATCTCGCCGAAGCCGTCGTCCGCCGGGGCTTCGCCGTGCTCTATCAGTATGCGCTCCCAATACTCCACAAGCTCCGGGGTCAGCTCCGACGGCTCGTCCCCCGCCACCCAGGGCTCGGACTTTTTGGGCTTGGGCTGAGCCTTTCGGTAAACGGGCGCGGGCGAGGGATCGGTCGAATACTCACGCCCCTTTTCAAGCCCACCGCGCGTGACGGTGCGCGTGCGGAACTCGCTTCCCTCGTCCTCCATGGCTATGCACCTGCAGCAGTTGTCGCATATCTTGGTTGGGTCAAGGTCGCAGCGCATGCAGTCGCCGCAGTCGTCGCAGACCTTTTCAGGCTCTATAACGCACATTTTAGTATCGTCCATAAAAAACTCCGAAAAAATTTGGCACAAATGTTTGCATTTTTGCAAACGCCGTGGTATAATGCTGTCACGGACAGCAATAGTATTATAACACATCCCGTGCGGGATTAAAAGTCCGAACATACCTTTTTGGGAGGCGAGCATGAGCAAGAACGGCGAAACCAGAACAGCCGTGTACGATTACATTTATTCCCGCATAAAGGGGGGCTTTCCGGCGCCGACCGTGCGCGAGATATGCACGGCGCTGAAGCTTAAATCCACCTCTACCGCGCACCTGCATCTGACGAACCTGCAGAAAGAGGGCTATATTGATTTTGACCGCAACCTGCAGCGCACCGTGCGCCTGACCGACAGGATACCGCCCTCGTCCAAGGCCGCAAAGCGCGCCGCTGCCGAGGAGCGCGCCGCCAAGCAGGCCGCACGCTCATGCACGCTGCCCCTTGTGGGCAAGGTCGCGGCGGGCCGTCCGATACTGGCCTTTGACGATTACGAGGACGGGTACGAGCTGCCAAAGCAGCTTATCCGCTCCGCCGAGCCTGAGGAGACCTTTTTGCTGACCGTGGACGGCGACAGCATGATAGAGGCCGGCATGTACACCGGCGATATGATAATCGTCACCCGTTCGTTCGAGGCGCGCGACGGCGACATTGTCGTGGCCCGCATAAACGGCGAATCCGCCACGGTAAAGCGCCTTTACCGCGAGGGCGCAAAGATACGCCTGCAGCCCGAAAACTCCACTATGGACCCGATAATAGTTAAATGCTCCGAGGTGGAGCTTGTGGGCAAGGTGATAGGGCTGATAAGGTCTTACTGAAGAATGCATTTGAAAAGAAGGGCTCCGGAGCGGTCACGCGCTCCGGAGCCTTTTTCGCTACATTATCGCCTTAAGCACGGCCTCGGCGGCAAGCCTCCCGTGCGAGTAGGTAAGCCCGCCCTGCAAATACGCGGTGTAGGGCGCGCGTATGGGGCCATCGGCGGAAAGCTCTATCGAAGAGCCCTGCACGAACGCGCCCGCCGCCATTATGACCTCGTCCGTGTAGCCGGGCATCGCCCAGGGCTCCGGGGTCACAAAGCTGTCTACCGGCGACACGGACTGTATCACACGGCAGAAGCTCAGAAGCTGCTCCCTTCGCTCAAAGCGCAGGGCCTGCACTATGTCGCCGCGCTCAGAGTCGAACGCGGGCATGGACTCAAGACCAAGCCCGTCAAACAGCGCGGCAAAGAGCGCCGCCGTTTTGAGCGCCTGGCACACCGTGTGCGGCGCCATGAATATGCCCTGATAGTACGGAAGATACCCCGCAGGCCAGCAGCCGGCCTCGCGCCCTATGCCGGGCACGGTAATGCGCCCGCAGACAAGGTCTATAAACTCCTTTTTGCCCGCGGCATAACCGCCCGTTTGGGCAAGGCCGCCGCCCGGGTTTTTGATAAGCGAGCCCACGATGACGTCAGCGCCGTAAGCGGTGGGCTCGTCCTCGCAGGTAAACTCGCCGTAGCAGTTGTCAACGACAATGATGCTCTGCGGCGAAAGCTCGCGCACCAGGCCGAACGCGGGCGCCATATCGCGCGGCAGCAGCGAATTGCGCCACGCATACCCGCGCGACCTTTGGAAATAAACCATTTTGGGCTTTTGGGCAAGCGCCGCGGCAAGGGCTTCAAGGTCCACCGCGCCGTCTTTAAGCTCCGTTTCGCAGTAGTTAACGCCGAATTCCTTTAATGAGCCGGGCGTGCTGCCTTCAATACCGATCGCTTCGAGCAGGGTATCGTAGGGGCGGCCCGTCACGGAGAGCATCGTGTCGCCGGGGCGCAGCAGCGCCGAAAGCACGGTGAAGATCGCCGCCGTACCCGACGAGAGCTGCGGGGCGACCACCGCGGCCTCCGCCTGCATTGCACGGGCGAATATGCGGTCAAGCGCATCCCTGCCCTCATCATCGTAACCGTAACCCGTGGATGGGTTGAAATGCCTTGCGGCAATGCGGTTATCGCGGAAGGCGTCAAGCACGCGCGCGGCGCAGACAAGCTCCGTGCGCTCCATCCTGTCGAAAACCGGCCTGAGCCTTTCCTCGGCCTTTTCAATAAGCTCTGCTGCTTTATTCATTATTCCCGGTCCCTCCTTTTTGGGGAGCCGCTGCCGCCGGCTCCGTTTCAAGCGGCCTTTCCGGCGTGACGGTTGAGATCGCATGCTTGTAGATGAGCATCTGCCTGCCGCCGGACTCTGCCAGTATCGCGTAGTTGTCAAAGCTTATCACCCTGACCCCGGTTATGAGATAACCGTTCGTCACATAAACGGACAGCGGCGTGCCCGTTTTGCGCGCGGCGTTCAAAAAAGCGTCCTGCACGCTGGGTTTATTCCTGGTCGTCTCGCCCATACTTTGCGGCCTCCTCAATAAAATATTCGACGATCCCGTCATACAGCGCGGCCCTGTCGGGGTAAGCGCCCGGGTCGAAGCCCCGCGCCCTTTGCTCCCGCTTGAACCACGCGACCTGCCTTTTGGCATAGCGGCGCGTATCGCGCTTTATAAGCAAGACCGCCTCGCTGCGTGTGGCCTCCCCCTCGAAATAACAGATGAACTGCCTGTAACCTATGCCCTGAAGCGACAGCGGGGCTTGGCCCCCGCAGCCGCGCCACAGGCGCATGACCTCCTCTTCGAGGCCGTTTTCAAGCATTGCATCAACGCGCCTTCCGATCCTTTCGTAAAGCACGGCGCGGTCCGGCTCGAGCCTGACGATGACGGGGTAAAACGGTATTTCCTCCCGTCGCTCGTTCAAAAAATCGCCGCCATGGCTCGTCAGCGTCCTGCCCGTCGTTTCGTACACCTCGAGCGCGCGTATAACGCGCTTGCGGTCGTTGGGGTGCAGCCGCGCGGCCGAAGCCGGATCGACCCCGGTAAGCCTTTTGTGGAGCGAACCCGGAGAGGCGTCCTCCTCGCGTTCAAGCGCCTCGCGCAGGCGCGGGTCGGGCGGAGCCGCCGTAAAGTCGAGCGGGTATAAAAGCGAGTTGACGTAAAGCCCGGTGCCCCCCGCGACGACGGGCAGCCGCCCGCGTGCGGAGATTTCGCGGATCAAGCGTGATGCGTCCTTTGCGAACCTTGCCGCGTTATAGCTCCCGTCACGGTAGTCGAGAAACCCCAGAAGATGGTGGGCAACCCCGCGCATCTCCTCCTTTGTCGGCTTGGCGGAGCCCACGTTCAGCTCGCGGTATATCTGTATGGCGTCGGCGGATATGACCTCGCCGTTCAGGCGCAGGGCGGCCTCGACCGCGGCGTCCGTTTTGCCGGAGGCCGTGGGGCCGACTATGAAAAGGACGGTCGGCTTCATCAGACGATCCTCTTGAACATTTTTTCAATATCCCGCTTGGAAAAGCACAGCATCACGGGGCGCCCGTGCGGGCAGGTGAGCGGCGTAGAGCCGTCTGCATAGTGCGAGAGCAGGTCCCGGATCTCCGCCTCGGTCAAAGGCCGGCCCGCCTTTATGGCGTGCTTGCACGAATACTGTATGAGTGCGCCGCGAATAACGTCAAGCTCCGACACGGAGCCCTTGCGGCGGATTATCTCAAGCATATCGGCAAGCATACGCTCCGCGCGCATGCTCCCCGCGCCGGTCGGCACAGCGTGCACCTTTACGGACAGCGGACCGAACTCCTCTATCTCAAAGCCCAGCTCGCGGAAGCGCTCGATGTTTTCGGTCAGGAGACCGAAGTCGCCCGGCGCAAGCTGTATAACCTCGCCCGTCAGCAGGAACTGCGAATCGAACCGCAGGTCGCCCCGAATGAGCCGCTCGTAATTGATCCGCTCATGCGCGGCATGCTGGTCTATCGCAAACACGTTTTCGCCCTGTTGAACGAGTATGTATGTGTCGAACGCGACGCCTATCACGGTGTACGGCTCGCCGTCGAATACGGCCTCCATCTGCACGGGGCGCTCCTCCCTTTGGGGAGTGAAGTCAAAATGTACGAGGCCGACCGGGTCGCAGACCTCCTTTGCGGCGCCTGCGGAGCCCGCGTCGTGCAGCGTGAGCGGCTCGGTATAAGCCTCGGGCGCGGACGAATGCGCGGGCCTTAAAAACGCCTCTTCCGTTATGTTCCCGAATGCGTTTGCGGACAAATGTGCTGCGGCCTCACGCTCCGCCTCGTCAAGCGCCTCGGCGGAAATGCCGGCCTCGCCCGTGTTTTTGAACGAATCGAAGAGCGTCGCCCCATCGTCGGGAGCGGGCGGCTCGGGCCTTGCGGCAGGGCCGCCTTCAAGCGCCTCGCGCAGGGCAAGGCACAGGGCGGAGGCCACGCGCTCCTCATCGCGGAATCGCACGGTCAGCTTGTTGGGATGCACGTTTACGTCCACCTCACGCGGGGAAACGGTGATATCAAGCACCAAAAACGGGAACCGTCCCTGCATGAGCCTTGTAAGATAGGCCCTTTGCGCGGCGTATGAAAGCTGCTGAGAGCGTATATAGCGCCCGTTTACGAAAAGGCTCTGACAGCCCCTGTTGGGCCGCGCCAGATACTCGTCACCGCAGCAGCCCTCTATCCTGATATAGCCGTCGTCAAACGATACGGGGCGTATATGCTCCGCCGCGTCGGCGCCGTAAACGCAGAGCACGGCGTTTTCAAGCGAACCGTCGCCCGCGGAATGGTAAACCGTCTTGCCCGCGCTGATGAACTTGAAGCTGACGCCCGTATTCGAGAGTATGAGCCGTGACATATAGTCGCCCACGGCGGCGGCCTCCGCACGCGGGGACTTTAAGAATTTGAGCCTTGCGGGGACGTTGTAGAAGAGCTCCCGCACCTCTATATTGGTGCCCTGAGGGCAGCCGCAGGGCGAACACTCCGCAACCTCTCCCCCGTCTATCCTGATGAGCGTGCCGTACTCCGCCTCCTCGGTGCGGGTGCGCATGGATACGTGCGCCACCGCCGCGACCGACGCCAGCGCCTCGCCGCGGAAGCCCAGCGTTTCGATTGCGTCAAGGCCCTCGGCGCTCGCAAGCTTGCTGGTGGCATGGCGAAGAAATGCGGTCTTAACATCGGCTTCGTCTATGCCGCAGCCGTTGTCGGTAACGCGGATGTACTCCACGCCGCCGCCGCGTATCTCCACCGTGACGGCGGAGGAACCTGCATCCAAAGAGTTTTCGACAAGCTCCTTTACGACCGAGGCCGGCCTTTCGACCACCTCGCCCGCGGCTATTTTGTTGGCAAGCTGCGGGTCCAGCACCCGTATTTTCCTGACGATCATAGTTTTGCCCTCGTGCTGAGCTCATACAGTTTGCCGAGCGCCTCCATGGGCGTCAGCGTGTTAACGTCAAGCTGCCTGAGCTCGTCCAATATATCCTCGCCGTCGGTGGAGCCCAAAAGCGACACCTGCTCGGACACGGCCTTTTTGACGCGGGCCGCCGCGTTGTTTATGTCGGAATCCTCAAGCTGGGCGAGTATCTCCTTTGCGCGCTCGATAAGCCCGTAGGGCAGCCCCGCAAGCCGCGCCACCTGAATGCCGAAGCTCTTATCCGCGCCGCCCGCGACGATGCGCCGCAGGAATATGATATCGTCGCCGTGCTCCTTGACCGTGATGCGGTAGTTTTTAACGCCTTCGAGCTTGCCTTCAAGCTCCGTCAGCTCATGGTAATGGGTGGCAAAGAGCGTCTTTGCGCCGCACTTTCGGCGGTCTGCAATGTGCTCCACCACCGCCCATGCGATGGAAAGCCCGTCGAAAGTAGACGTGCCGCGGCCTATCTCGTCGATTATCAGCAGGCTGCGCCGCGTTGCGTTATTTAATATGTTGGCCATTTCGGTCATCTCCACCATAAAGGTGGACTGACCCGTGGAAAGGCTGTCGGACGCGCCGACCCGGGTGAATATCCTGTCGGTAAGCGGCACGGAGGCGGCCTTTGCCGGCACGAACGAGCCTATGTGCGCCATAAGCACTATGAGCGCCACCTGCCGCATATACGTGGATTTGCCCGCCATATTGGGGCCGGTGAGGATCACGACACGCTCGTCCCTGTCGTCAAGCTCGGTGGAGTTCGGAACGAAGTCCTCCTTCATGCTGCGCTCGACTATGGGGTGCCGCCCGTCGGTTATTTTGAGCTTTCCCGAAGCCGTGACGCGCGGCCTGCAATAGCCGTACGCCTTTGCGGCAAGCGCCAGCGACAGAAGGCAGTCAAGCTCCGCAATCAGCCCAGCGTCCTCCTTGAGCCTGTCAAGGCAGGAAAGCAGCGTTTCGCGTATGGCGGTAAACTGGGCATATTCCTTTGCGATGCTCTTTTCCTCGGCGCCCAAAATGCGCTCCTCAAGGTTTTTAAGCTCCTGCGTGACGTAGCGCTCGGCGTTTGCAAGGGTCTGCTTGCGCTGGTATTCAAGCGGGACGAGCGCCTTGTTGGAATTCGTTACCTCTATATAATAGCCGAACACGCGGTTGTAGCCGACCTTTAGGTTTTTAATGCCGGTGCGCTCGCGCTCGGACGCTTCGAGCTTTGCAAGCATGCTCCTGCCGCCGTGCGACAGGGCGCGCAGCTCGTCTATCTCTTGGTTGAAGCCCTGCTTTATTATGCCGCCCTCCTTTACGGAAAGGGGCGGGTCGTCGACTATCGCGCTGTCAAGAAGGGACTTTATATCGTCCATCGGGTCGAGCTTGTCGGCGGCCGTGCGGAGCTTTTCGGAGCCGGAAAGCGCTCCCAGCGCGGCGTATATCGCCGGAATGCGCGAAAGGCTCTTTCGCAGGGCGTCGCAGTCGCGCGCGTTTACCGTGCCGTATGCAATGCGGCTTGTAAGGCGCTCTATATCGTAAACGCCGTCAAGCGCATTTTTGAGCGCGTCCATACCGCGCGGCGACGAAACGAGCTTATCCACCGCGTCAAGCCGGGCGTCTATCGCGTCCGTGCTTTGCAGGGGCTGGTCCACCCACGCCTTCAGGCGCCTTGCGCCCATGCTGGTGACCGTTTTGTCAAGCACGCCTATAAGGGTGTGCCGCCTGCTGCCGTCGTAGCGAAGCGGCGCGGTAAGCTCAAGATTGCGCCTTGTTGCGGCGTCAAGCCCCATGAACTCCGACGGCATCTGCACGCTTATCTTTTTGATGTGCGAAAGCGCGTTCTTCTGAGTTTCTTCAAGGTAGCGCATGAGCGCGCCGACGCACGCTGCGGTCATGGACCTGTCGGTTATGCCGAACCCCGCAAGCGTTACCACGCCGAAATGCTCCGTAAGCGTCCTTTGCCCGCGCTCGGCGTCGAAATACTTCTGTTCCTTTTTTTCTATATAGTACCTGGAGGCCGCCGCCTTGAACGCGGGGAGCGACGCGAAAAACTCGTTTGCTATTACCTCGCGCGGCTGTATCCTTGCAAGCTGGTCGCAAAGCTCGCCCGCGGCCTTGTCGCCCGTAAGCTCAGAAGCGTACAGATCGCCCGTTGAAACATCGCACCACGAAAGCTCGAACGCTCCGTTCGAGGCAAGTATGGCGCAGATATAGTTATTGGCGTTTTCGGGGAGCATTTGCTCCTCTATCACCGTGCCGGGGGTTATGACGCGTATGACGTCGCGCTCGACAAGGCCTTTGGCAAGGGCGGGGTCCTCAAGCTGTTCGCAGATGGCGACCTTGTAGCCCTTGTCGATGAGCCTGTTTATGTAGCTGTTGACCGAATGATACGGCACGCCGCACATCGGAGCGCGCTCTGCAAGGCCGCAGTCGCGCCCCGTCAGGACTATCTCCAGCTCGCGCGAAGCGGTAAGCGCGTCCTCAAAGAACATCTCGTAAAAATCACCCAGGCGGAAAAAGAGCAGACAGTCGCTGTACTTTTCCTTAAGCTCAAGGTATTGCCGCATCATCGGCGTTAATGAAGCCATATTACCCCCAAACGGTGTTATTCGATCTCTCCGCAAAGCGAATTGAAGCGCGTGCCCGTGATAAGCACGTTTTTATACTCGCCTATCATGGACTCGTCGCCCTTGACGTAGACCATTTTGAGCGACGGGAGCTTGCCGAACATCATAGGCTCGCCGCGCCTGTCGCAGCCCTCTATCAGTATCTCGCCGCGCGTGCCTATGTAACGGTCGTTCGCGCCGACAACGGACTCGTTTATGGCGGCGTTAAGGCGCTGCAGGCGGCTCTTTTTGACCTCCTCCGGCACCTGCCCGTCCATTGCGGCGGCCTTGGTACCCTCGCGCACGGAGTAGGCGAACGAGTATGCCGCGGAATACCCCACCTCACGAACGAGCGAAACGGTATCCTCAAACTCCTCCTCGGTCTCGGTGGGGAAGCCGACTATAATGTCGGTGGTTATCTCGACCCAGGGAACGAATTCACGCAGGTCCCGCACAAGGCTCAGATAATGCTCACGCGTGTAGCGGCGGTTCATAAGCGCGAGTATCCTGTTATTGCCCGACTGCACCGGCAGGTGTATGTGAGGGCAGACCTTTTTGCACTCGGCCATGGCAAGGACAAGCTCGTGCGAAAGGTCCTTGGGGTGGGACGTCATAAAGCGCAGGCGCTTCAAACCCTCGACCTTGTCGACCATGCGCAGAAGCTCGGGGAACGTAACGCCGAATCCGCTGTACGAATTGACGTTCTGCCCCAAAAGCGTGACCTCGGTAAAGCCGTCGTTCACCGCCTGCTCCACCTCGCGGACTATGTCCTCGGCGCGGCGGCTGCGTTCACGCCCGCGAACGTAAGGCACTATGCAGTATGAGCAGAAATTGTTGCACCCGTACATTATGTTGACAAAGGTGGAAAAGCCCTCGTTCCTTTTTATGGGAAGTCCCTCGGGTATCTCGCCGTCGGTGTCCTTTATCTCAAGCACGCGCTCGCCGTCCATGACCCGCTCCAGAAACTGAGGGAACTGGGCAAGCTCGTTGGTGCCCAGCACCATATCAACAAACGGGAACCTTTGCGCAAGGCGGCGCGCAACGCCCTTTTGCTGCATCATACAGCCGCAGACCACGGTGATGAGGGCGGGGTTCTGCTCCTTCAGCTCCTTTACAAAGCCGACGTTGCCGAAGGTCCTCAGCTCCGCATGCTCGCGTATGCAGCAGGTGTTGAACATGATAAGGTCAGCCTCCTGCTTTGAGGCGGCGGGCACATAGCCCATTTGGGTCAGCTGGCCCGCAAAGGTCTCGGAATCATGCTCGTTCATCTGGCAGCCGTAGGTTTCAATATAATAACGGGGCTTGGCGCCGCCCAGACGCTCGCGCACGCGGGCAGCCGCCCTGTTTGAAGCCTCTATCACGGACGGGCTGACGAATTTGGGTTCCATTCTTTCCTCCGAACATAAAATATCACTTTATTATAGCGCATTTCGGGCCGGATTTCAACAATTCCGGGGCTGCCGAAAAAACAGCTTGAATTAATCCCGCGCTTTGGTATAATAAGAAGACAACCTTTGTAAGGAGTATTCAGATGAAAAAGACTTTTTTGCCCGCGCTTGCGCTGCTGCTTGCCGTGATCATGGCGGCCTTTGCGTTTGGCGGGTGCAAACTCACCGATGAACCCGACGATCCCGCGGACGAAACCGCCGCCCCCAATGACCCCGCTCCCTCCGGCGAGCTTGACGGCACTCAGGTGGTAATGCGCTCCGGCGACGTCGAAATAACGCTTTACGATTTCGGTCAGGCGTTTTACAACAGCCAGTACATGCAGTACTATATGTACGGCATGATCACCGCCGATCAGCTCTGCGACTACACCGTGGAGGACCTCTCCCACCTCATCTATCTGCAGCGCGCCGCGAAGGACGCCGGGATAGAGCTTGACGAGAGCGAGGTCTCCGAGGCCGAAAAGCTCATTGAGGATCAGCTTGAGCAGCTTTTGACCCAGTACGAGTCATCCGTTGAAGAGGACGTGGAGGACAAGCGCGCCGAAGCGAGGAAGAAGCTTGAAAAGGACCTTGCCGAGGACGGCATCGACTACGACAACTTCCTTGTTCTTGCAAAGCGCAACATACTCATGTACAAGCTTGCGGACAAGTACTATAAGAGCGTGCAGGATTCGCTTGAAATCTCGGACGAGGATATCACAGCCTACGTCAAGGCTCATCTGAACGAGGACAGGACGGCCTCGGTTTCGGACCTTGTGCATAAGCTTTCCGCCTTTAACGAGGGCAACGGGCCGTTCCCCGTTTATTTCTCGGACGATATTTTTACCGTGAACCATATCTATATGGGGTTTGAAACGAACACCGACGACGAGGGCAATGCCGTGACCGACTTTGACAGCCGCAAGGACGACGAGGCCGCGCTTGAGGCCAAGCTTCCCGAGGCCGAAAACTTTGACGGCTTTATGGCGCTTGAAGAGGAGTTCGGCGAGGACGGCGGTATGGACGTGGAAGGCTACCGCAAAAACGGCTACGCCATACATCCCGACGTTGCCGGCGAGTATTTTGACGGCTTCGTTTACGCCGCGATGAACCTGCACGAGGGTTCGTGGAAGCCCGTGTTCGACAAGGAGACCGGCGAATACATAGGAGGCGGCGAGCGCGAGCTGACCTATTTCACGCTGAAGGACGGCACCAAGGTGGTGAAGGTGTACACCGACTCCGGCGTGCATTACATAATCGTAAACAAGGAATACGCCAAGGGAGCGACCCCCGTTGAAAAGGACGGCGCTGCTTGGGAGAGCTGGCGCAGTACGCTGGCCGCAGAGCGGCTTGAAAGCAAGTTAAACGAGCTTTCCGCCGAGTGGGTCGAGAAGTACGAGATACAGACCGAGACCGATATGATAAAGGCCAAGTTCGTTCCCGCTGAGCAGGCGCAGCCCACAGACGGCGCCGAGCCGGCCGAACCCACGGAGGAGCGCGCGGCCGAACCCACGGAGGAAGGCGCGGCTGAACCCACGGAGGAGGGCGCGGCTGAGACCGATTCCGGCGAGAAGCCGTAAACCGCTAATACAAGCGCGTCCCGAAAGGCATTGCCTTTCGGGGCTTTTTTGTGTGCGCGGCGCAAAAAAGCGGCCCGCTTTTGCGGGCCGCCCGGGTTAGCTTACGATCAGTTGTTCTCTTCCTCGGTGGCGATGCCGGAAAGGCCGCCAAAGAGGTTTGCAAGAGAAGTGGTGGAGGACTGCACGGGAGGAAGCTCATAATCGGCGTCCTCACGGCGGCGCCTCTCGGGACGCTCGCCGCTGCGCTCGCTGCGCTCACGGCGGCGCTCCTCGCGCTGCTGATTCTGCTGCTGACGGTTCTGCTCCTCCTGAGCACGCCTCTCGGCACGCTCACGGCTGCGCTCCTCGCGCTCCCTGGCGATCTCCTCAGCGATCTCGGGGTTCTCCTCAAGGATCACTTCCCTGCGGGAGAGGCTGATGCGGCGCTGCTCGGGGTTGACCTCGAGCACCTTGCAGCGAACGATGTCGCCAACGTGGAGCTCGTCCTCTACCTTGGTAACGCGCCTTGCGCCGACCTGGGAGATGTGGATGAGACCGTCGATCGTGGGCTCCAGCGCGACGAATGCGCCGAAGGTGACGATGCGAACGACCTTGCCCTCAACAATGCTGCCCACGGGGTACTTCTCTGCCGCCATGGTCCAGGGCTTGGGCTGGAGCTGCTTGTAGCCGAGGGAGACCCTCTGCTTTTCGGGATCGACGTTCATGATGAGGACCTCGATCTCCTGACCGACCTTAAGGACCTCGTTCACGTTCTTAACACGGCCCCAGGCGGCGTCGGTCACATGTACGAGACCGTCGATGCCGCCGATGTCGACGAACGCGCCGAAATCGGTAAGACGGCGAACGGTACCCTTGACCTTGGCGCCGACCTCGAGCTGCGCCCACTTCTGACGCTTGGCTTCCTCGGCCTCGGCAAGGATTACCGCCTTGCGGGAAGCAACTACGCGCTTCCTCTGCTTGTCTACCTCGAGGATCTTGACCTTCATGGTCTGGCCCACGAACTCGTCAAGCTTCTCAATGTACCTGGGGGCAACCTGGGATGCGGGAATGAAAGCCTCGATACCGTTGATGTCGGCGATGAGGCCGCCCTTGACGACCTTCTTGCCAACGGCCTCAACGACCTTGCCTTCGGACTCGGCATCGGCAGAGAACTGCTCCCATACCTTCTTGCTCTCGACATTCTTTCGGGAGAGCAGAACATTGCCTTCACCGTCGTTGACCTTAAGGACCTCGACCTCGATCTTGTCGCCCACGTTGACTACGTCAGCGGGATCGACGTCGGGATCGCTGGAGAACTCGTCACGGGGAATAAAGCCGTCGGCCTTGTATCCTACGCTGACGCCCACCACGCCGCCTTCCATAATGGAAAGAACGGTGCCGGTGAGGATCTGACCGTTGCGGATACGGACCAGCGTCTTCTCGAGAGCTTCCTCAAAGTTGGTTTCGCCCTCTTCAACGACGGGCTCTTCTGCAGCGGCCTCGGCGGGCGCTGCGGTCTCTGTGACCTCAGCCACGGTCTCGGCAGCCTCGTTGGCGGCCTCGGCCACGGTCTCGGCAGCGGTCTCAGCCACGGTCTCGGCGGCCTCTGCGGCTTCGGTCACGGTCTCGGTGTTTTCGGCTATGCAGTTTTCTACGTTAGCCTTATCCATTTCGCTCATTCTTGTAATAACCTCCCTAATCAGCGAATCCGGTGCTGATGCACCGGCAACAACTCCTAGTATTATACCATTGCCGGCGGAAATATCAATAGGAATTTCACTAATATTTGCGATTCTTTTAACGTTTTTGCAATGCATTTCACAAATTTCGGCCAGCTTGCGCGTGTTTGAACTGTGCCTGTCGCCCAGCACAAGCACCATGTCGCACTTGGAGGCCAGCTCCGCCGCCTCCGTCTGACGCTCTCTCGTGGTCGGACAGACGGTGTTATGCACTTCGCCTTCCGGGAAAAGACGCGCGAATTCCTCGGCTATGCCGATAAAACCGTTAAGGTCGAAGGTGGTCTGCGAAACGAGTGTGAGCCGCTTCCCGCGCAGCGCGCCCTCCTTCTGCCTGAGCTCCTCTGCGGAGCCGACGAACACTCCCCCGCCCCCGCAGCAGCCGTTTATGCCCACGCATTCGGGGTGTTCGGGCCTGCCCGCGATAACGACGGTGCGCCCGCTTTCGTGGGCGCGGCTGACAATGGAATGTATCTTTTCGACAAAGGGGCAGGTGCAGTCGACGTAAACGACGCCGCGCTTTTCACACTCTCTTATGATCTGCGGGGCAACACCGTGGCTCCTTATTATGAGGACGCCGCCTTCGGGCAGCTCCCGCAGGGTCGAAATGGGCCTGACGCCCTGTTTTTCAAGCTCGGCAACGACGTCGCGGTTATGGATCAGTTCTCCCAGCGAGCAGACCGTGCCGTGCTTTTTTGCCGCCTCGAGCGACATTTCCACGGCGCGGCGCACGCCAAAGCAAAAGCCCATGTTTTTTGCGGTTATGATGCGCATATCTCCTCCAGGTCGGATTGCAGCGCCTCGAGCGCGGAGCGGATGCGGCGGGTGAAAAGCTGCTCGTTCTCCTTGCGGGAGAGGCCGTCTATCGTGACCTCCTCGGGGCGGATGGGTTCGCCGACTATCATTTTTACGCCCTTGCGGAACGAATCGTTTTTAAGGTAAACGGGTACGATGGGCGCGCCGGAGCGGATGGATATGAGCGAAGTGCCCATTTCGAACTCGTCCATGCGGTCGGCGACCATGCGCCGCCCCTCGGGGAATATGCCGAAGGCCTTGCCCTTTTCAAGCAGCTTAAGCGCGGATTTAATGGACTTTATGTCGGCGGAGCCCCTGTCCACGGGGAACACGAACAGGTTGCGGAAAACGAAATTGCCAATGGGCGTTGAGAAAAGCTCCTTCTTTGCCATAAAGTGGATTATGCGCGGCGAAACGAGGCCCAGCATCAAGGGGTCGAGCATATCGACGTGGTTGCAGATGAACATGACCTTGCCGCGCGTAAAAAGGGCGCGGCGGTTGCCGTAGACCTTGGGCCGCCAGATGAGCAGGAGTATCGGGCGAAGAAGCATCGCAAGCCAATAGAACATATCACGCCTCCGAAGCCCGGTCGATATAATGAAGCAGGGCGTCTATCGACTCTTCAATGCTCATGTAAGTGGTGTCGATGAGCACCGCGTCGGGCGCCTTTTTAAGGGGCATGCAGTCGCGGCCGGAGTCGCGCGCGTCGCGCTCGTGCATTTCAACGAGCAGATCGTTGAACGTCATGCCGCCAAGCGTCCCCTTTTCGGAAAGCTCCTTATAGCGGCGGGCCGTCCTTGCGTCGGGCGAGGCGGTGACGAAGAACTTGTATTCGGCGCCCGGCAGGACGTAGCTGCAGATGTCGCGGCCGTCCATTGTGAGCGAAACGCCTTCGGCAAGCTTTTGCTGAATTGCGACCATTTTGCGGCGCACCGCGGGAATGGCGCTGATCTTGGAGGCGGCGTTGGAGACCTCCTGCGTGCGGATAAGGCCCGTCACGTCCTCGCCGTCAAGAAAGATGTGCTGCTCGCCCGCGATAAAGCGAAGCGTTATTTCGGTGTCGTCCAATATGGGAAGCACGCGCTCCTCGCTGTCTGCGGGGACGCCCAGCCTCAACGCCTTTAAGCCCATGGCGCGATACATTGCGCCGGTGTCGACGTAAACTATGCCAAGGCGCTTTGCCGCGCCCCTTGCGACCGTGCTTTTGCCCGCCCCTGCGGGGCCGTCTACGGCAACGGAAAAGATACGTTCCTTATCCATAATAAAGCTCCCTTTTATTGGTTTAAGCCTGAGGCCGCGCGCCCTGCGGCGGCCCCGGTGGAGTATGCTATCTGCAGGTTGAACCCGCCCGTGTACGCGTCGGCGTCTATTACCTCGCCCGCGAAATACAGCCCCGGAACGAGCTTTGACTCCATCGTTTTGGGGTCTATCTCCTTTACGCTCACGCCGCCGCGGGTGATTATCGCCTCCTCTATGGGCGAGGCCGCCTTTACGGTGAGCGGTATGTTTTTAAGCGTGAATACAAGGTTTTTTCGCTCCGCCTTGGTAAAGCTGTCGGTGGTCTTTTCGGGGTCTATGCCCGCAAGCTCCAGCACTATGGGAACCATGCGCGAGGGCAAGAGCCCCATCACGGCGTTTTTCATCTGCTTATGGCGGTTGGCCTCGAGGTCGCGCATGACGCGGGCCTCAAGGGTCTGCCCGTCAAGCGCGGGCTTCATGTCGATATTCAGCTTTGCGCCCGCGGGGTCGTCGGCAATGCGCGTGCTGGCGCTGAGCACCAGCGGCCCGCTGACGCCCGTGTGGGTAAAGAGCATTTCGCCAAGCTCGGAGTAGACGCGCTTTTTCCCGCGGGAGGCGGTGAGCGTTACGTTTTTCAGCGACAGGCCCGCAAGCTCACGCGGCCACGTCTCCTCGGTGACGAGCGAAATGAGCGAGGGCTTCGTTTCCGTTACGGTGTGGCCGAACGCCCGCGCAAAGGCGTAGCCGTCGCCCGTGGAGCCCGTGGAGGGGTAGCTTAAACCCCCGGTTGCGATGATGACGGAATCGAAGCGCGCGCTTTCGCCGTCCTCGAACGAGAGCTTAAACTCCTCCCCCGTCTTTTCGACCGCGCGCACGCGGGAATGAAGGCGTATTTGCGCCCCGCGCCCCTCGGCAAAGCGGACGAGCGCCTTAATAACGTCGCTCGATTTGTCGCTCTGCGGGAACACGCGCCCGCCGCGCTCCACCTTGGTGGGAACGCCCTGCGCCTCGATGAGTTCGATTATATCGTAATTGAAAAAGCCGTCGAACGCGCTGTATAGAAAGCGCGGATTGCGCGGGATGTTCTGCATAAACTCGTCGCGCGGGGCGTCGTTTGTAATGTTGCAGCGGCCCTTGCCCGTTAAAAACAGCTTTTTGCCCGCTTTTTCGTTGCGGTCGAACACCGTGACGCGGGTATCATCGGTTTTGGCGAAGCCCCCCGCGATAAGCCCGGCGGGGCCTGCGCCGATAACAGCTATGCGCTTCATATCATACGTTCCTTTCAAACAGGCGCGCGGCCTTATCAAAACGCTTATAGTCGGTCATATCGTACGTCAGCGGGGTTATCACGACGAAGCCGTCGCGCACGGCGCGCTCGTCGGTGTATTCGGTCCCCGACGGGACGGTGGTCTTGCCCGGACGCACATAATAGGCAATGCGCCCGTCCTCCTCAAGGCGCTCGTCAAAGCGCAGCTCGTAGGTCTGAAGCTGCAGCGGAGCCGTGCGTATCCCGCGGTATTCGCTCCTCGGCACGGACGGGAAATTGACGTTCAGCACAGCGGGGCCGTCATCGAAAAAGCGCATCAGCTCAGGCAGAAGCTCGGCAAAATACCCTGCCGCCTCATCCATATAGTCAAGGTCAAACGAGTCCTTGGCGACGGCAACGGAGGGTACGTCCACCATAAACCCCTCTACGGCGGCGGAGACGGTGCCGGAATACACGGCATCGGTGCCGATGTTGGGCGCGTCGTTAATGCCGGAAACCACAACGTCCGGCGAAAAGTCAAGGTTGCCGAGCGCAAGCCTTACGCAGTCCGCGGGAGTGCCGTCTATCGCATAGGCGCGTACGCCCTCAAGCCCGGGCACGTCGACGCGGCGCGCATGCAGGGGGCGGCGCAGCGTCAGCGCGTGACCGATGCAGCTCATATTCTCCTCCGGCGCGGCTATCATAAGCTCGTGTCCCTGCGCAAACAGCGCCAGCGCAAGCTCCCTTATGCCGACGGCAGACCAGCCGTCGTCGTTGGTTAACAGTATCCTCATGGGTACCCGCCTTTTCAGTTCCTGATTTTTTATTATATCAAAAAACAATGCGGGGTTCAATCCCGAATTGACGCGCGGCTCCAGCGGGCGGTTTTTACGCAAGACCGTCCAAGGCGCCGATTTCAAAAAAATATAAGAGAAACTTTTCTTAAACACTTGACAGCGGCGCGAAGCCGCACTATAATTTAATTATTCAAGCAGTATATTGTTTTTCAGGACACAAGTTTTATTTATTCGGCATTTAACGCCGGGAAAGGATATCGCCATGAAAAAAAGATTTTTGACAGCAGCCGTGCTTTCGATCGGCCTGCTTATGGCGCTGACCGCCTGCACGGCCTCACCCAAGGCGAAGGACGGCGACGCTCAGGCCGAAGCGCCGACGGAAGCGCCTGCCGAAACACAGGCCGAAGCGCCGACGGAAGCGCCTGCCGAGACACAGGCGGCGACAGAGCCCGCGGACGGGTCTCCGCTTCATAAGCATGAAGGGCTTGAGCCGGATCTGGTCAGCGCCGCATTGGCAAGAACCGAGGAGTTTAAAGCTATGGCTCCCATGCCCGAGGACGAGAGGCTCGAAAACATCCCCGTTTACGATGCGGATGATCTGCTTTTCAAGCTTAATTTCATCGGCAAGGACAACAATGCGGATGCTACCACAAACATACGATTTAATTCGACAGAAAGCTTCCTGGCTCACTACCCGGGCGCGGCGTTGCGCAAGTTTGAGGACGGGCACGCCTACATGGTATATGACGCCGACAACGGGTACAGGCTGTTCATTCAGTTCGGCGAGAAGTACGGATACAGTGCAAGTTACGGCTACCCCGTGGTGATAAAGGAGCAGCACAGCTGCGCCGATTTCGAGGGGCTTAAAGTCGGCGACTCCATAGACAAGGTTTGCGAAATTGACTCCGTTGGACTGATTTATAAAAAGCTTTTTTCCGAAGTTTACTGCATTGATGCACAGAATGCAAGGATTACCAGAGAGTGTGGGGAGGGTCCCTATTCAAGCATGCACTACCTTACCGACGGGATACTGCGAATAGAGTATGACTTTGATGAGAAAATGAATGCAACAATAGCCAACATGGTTTACAGCCCCGATTACGTTTTGAGCGGCATGTACGACATACCCGTGAATTACCGCATAGCCGAGGTCGACCTGCCGTAAGGAAGATCTCAGCGCGATAACGAATGCCCCGACTGCGTACGCAGCCGGGGCATGGTTTATTCTGTCTGTTTACAGCCCTTCCGTCAGATCCTCGACGTAGAGGGTGCGCACGCCGGTATCGGCGGCCTTTGCGGGAACGGGCGCGGGAGCCGCGGGCGCTGCGGCGGGCGCGGGCTCGGCCTTTTTATCGCGGTTCTCGAAGAACTTCATTGCAACCTGGGGGAAGAGCGCATAGCTTAAAACGTCCTCTTCGGACTTGGCGATGCCCTTAAGCTCCTCGGTGTACTTGGCAAGCTCGGGCTCCAAAAGGTCTGCGGGGCGGCAGGTGATGACCTTGCCGTTTTCGCCGAGGGCCTTTTTCCGGACCTCCTCGTTTACCTTGCCGGGCAGCCTGCCGTACTCGCCGGCAAGAAGGCCCTTTGACTCCTTGGTGAACATCTTATAGCGCTCGCCGGAGATGACGTTCAAAACCGCCTGAGAGCCGACTATCTGGCTGGTGGGCGTGACAAGGGGCGGATAGCCGAAATCCTCGCGCACGCGGGGGATCTCCGCCAGCACCTCATAATACTTATCCTCGGCGTTGGCCTGCTTAAGCTGATTGATGAGGTTTGAAAGCATGCCGCCGGGCACCTGATACATAAGGGTGTTGGTATCGACCGAAAGCACCTTGGGATCGAGCACGCCCTCTTTCTTGAGCTTGGCGGCGACGGTGCGGAAGTGCTTTGCGGCCTCCGCCATCTTGTTGAGGTCAAGGCCCGTGTCGCGGTCGGTGCCCTTTAAGGTGGCGACGAGGGGCTCGGTGGCGGGCTGGCTGGTGCCGTTGCCAAGGGGCGACAGCGCGGTATCGACTATGTCGACGCCCGCCTCGACCGCCTTTAATATGGTCATGTCGCCGGTGCCGGTGGTGTTGTGGGTGTGCAGGTGTATGGGCACGTCTATCTCCGCCTTAAGGCGCTTCACAAGCGAATACGCCGCGTAGGGCAGCAGCAGGTTTGCCATATCCTTTATGCAGATGGAATCGGCGCCCATCTGCACGAGCTCCTTGGCGAGCTTTACGAAATAATCCTCGGAATGTACGGGGCTTATGGTATAGCTCAGGGCGGGCTCGCACCAGCCGCCGTACTTTTTGGTGTACTTGATGGCGGCTTCAAGGTTCCTCACGTCGTTGAGGGCGTCGAAGATCCTTATAACGTCTATGCCGTTTTCTATCGCCTTGCGGCAGAACTGCTCCAC
>JAFYHI010000084.1 GCA_017539215.1 Clostridia bacterium
ATATTTATGCCAAAGCGATTTGCTTTGGTGGTCCCACCTTGCGTTTGTATTTGATTTTTTATCCGCTCGTATTCTACCGCTTTACGGCGTCTGTGCCGGTCAAGCGGAATAACCTTTAGGAGGTCATAATGAAAAAAACGGCTGCTTTGATTTGCCTTTTATGCATCTGCCTGCTTTCCTTCCTCGGCTGTTCCTCAAACGTAAGCGCACCGGACGCTTCGCATTCTGCTGAGAATCAGTACATGGAACTTTTTGCAAGGCATGCCGTTCGTAATGGCAATTACATTTATTTTGCCGATAAACTTGCATATGATCTCAACGGATTATTCGTTTATGAGATCGGTGCCGATAAAGCGATACCCCTTTGTTCCAAGCCCGAGTGCGAGCATAACGACATAAGCTGCGGAGCTCATTTGATACACGACGAGAATTGCGAGCTTACGGTATATGACGACAAGCTGTTCATATTTGATAGGGAAGGTGTAAAACCCTACCTTTACAGCGTAAACCCCGACGGTACGGGCTATACCCGCGTCATGGCGCTTGACAGCGAATACGAGCGTTACTTTCAATCGCTGGATCTTTTGGCGGTTTATAACGATACCGTTTACCGCTGCGGCTATGGAGACAAGGTAGAGCATTCCGATGTCAAAAAGACCATGACCCTCTATTCCATGCCCCTGGGCGGAGAAGAATCAACAGAGATACTGACCGTTGAAAACATGACTCAGGCCATCGAGCGCGTTTGCGAAGATAAGATTTACTGCGCCGTATTCACCTACAAGGGGGATGACGTCGATGATGGCATGTATTTCAAACTCGATTTGTACTGTTACGATATGGACTCTGCTGAGCTTGAAAAGCTTTGCACCACCGACGTGCAGAACTGCGAGAACGTGCTTTCCGTCGTTGGCGACAAGCTCGTGTTTTCGTTCGGCAATGTTTGGACGTATTCCCTTACGACCGGCGAGATCGAAACCGTCAAGTCAGAACAGGGAACCGTGTTCTGGCTCTCCGAAAACCGACTTCTTAAGCCATCGGGAAAGGAGTATTATGTAGTTTATGACCTTGATGGGAACGAACTGCAATCAATCTATCGTATCCCGGAAGAAATGGGCGACGTTCGCTTCGGCACCGATTATGTCGGAAGCTGCGATGATGTATTCTATTTCTTTTACGAGGTCTGGTCCGATGATCCCGCGGATAAATATAATTATATAGTCGCCGTAGACGCGGGAACGTACGAAGTTAAGATGCTGAGCAGCGTATATACGGGCGGTCAGGTGGTGTACGATGAAGACGGGAAAGCGATAATAATCAACGGCATGGGAGACAGCGTTGAGATCGGTACCCCGTAGGATCGGGCAAAGCAGCACCGAAATGCGATTTTTAAGCCGGATCCCCCGGCGCCTTCCGTTGTGAAGGCTGCCAGGGGGTCCGCTTTATTCTGCCCAAAACAACATATATTGCTTCTATGCTTGAAAACGCGCTTCATTCTTGATATAATAACTATGTCTGCGGGCTTTGCGAAAGCGCGCAAGTTTTACCTGAAAAGAGAGTGCTATGAAAAAGCTTTTGGCTGTTATGGTCATTTTATCCACCTTGATCGCGGCGGTCGGCTGCAGCCGCGGCGGCGATCAGGTCGTGGACGTCTCCACGCCCGAGCCCACGGCGCCGATCGTGCCCGTGCCGACCGAGGCCCTCGAAACCACCGAGGCGCCCACGCCCGAGCCCACCGAGGCCGCCACTCCCGCGCCCACCGAGAACGCGGGCGACCCCGTGACGCAGGCTCCGGGCCAGCCCGACCAGTCGGTGTTTGACGACGCGGTATTCATCGGCAATTCCGTATTCGACGGGCTCTATATGTTCGGCGTGATCACCCACGGCAAGTTCTATACCAAGACCAGCCTCAACGTAAACTCCGTCTATACCGAAAAGGTCAACGGCGGCTCCGCCCCCATACTCGACGAGGTCGCGCAGGGCTCCTATGGCAAGGCCATACTTCTCTTCGGTCAGAACGAGCTCGGCTGGCCCAGCATGACCGCCTTCATTCAAAAGTATTCGGATCTTATCGACACCATCCGTCAAAGCCAGCCCGGCATAAAGGTCTATATCACGCTCCTTCCCCCGGTCTCAAAGGCCAAGGAGCAGGAGAGCGGCGACCTTGGCATAACGCTTGCCAACATCAATAAGATGAACGACCTGCTGACCGACCTTGCCCAAAGGCGCGGCGCAGTCGCCATATCCGTGCCCGACTCCATGGTGGGCGAGGACGGGTATCTGCCCGACGACGCCTCCTCCGACGGTATGCATCTGAACCTCGCTTATGACCGCATCTGGGCGGATCATATAACCTTAACCGTTATGAACAACAACTAAAGGAGTATTTCTATGAAGAAATTTGTTACCGCGCTTCTTGCCGCACTGCTCATCGTAGGCGCCTGCTTTGCCGCCTGCACCCCCAAGCCCGGCTCCGATGACAAGAACGCCGCCAGGCTGACCGACCTTGACGTCAACAAGCTTGCTTCCGACCTCGCCTCCGCCTGCAAGTTCGACGACCAGTACCTCGCGCTTGTCGAGAACAGGGAGTTCTCGCTGCAGAGCTTTGGCATCGACCCCGCCGACGTTGCCGAAAAGGACGGCGTTAAGGAGTCCGCGATCTACGTTTCCTCCTCCACGCCCGAGATGATCGTAGTCGTCAAGGCCGCAAATGAAGAGGCCTTCGGCCGCGTTGAGTCCGCTGTAAAGGCCCGCATAGATGATTATACCAATAATTACGAGACCTATGGGCCCGATCAGGTCGCAAAGCTGCAGTCCGCCGTATCCCGCACCGTGGGCCAGGTGCTCATCACCGTGGTCTCCGCCGATAACGGCGCCGCTCAGGACGTGCTTGCAGGTCTGCTCAAATAATGGGAAAGGGCCTCGAAAAACCGGATAAGAACCCCCGCGGCAGTACCGCGCCCCGGCTTGCGCTCGTCATAGTGTTCTGCACGGCGATAGCGGCGCTCTTCGTGCTGCTCATCGCCCTGCCCAAGCACACGGGCGAGATATCGCCGCTTGAGTTCCGCGCCCTTGCGGATTATCCGTTCAGGTCGGATGGCAAGGTCAAGTCCGCCAACACCATTGCCAAGGAGGTCGCCGAGGGGAAATTCTCCGCCAACACCGATAAATTCCTGGAGGATCATTTCCCCGCGCGCAGTTTCTTTATAGCGCTCAATTCCTACACCGCCAGGCTTACGGGCCGCAATGCCGATCAGGGCATAGTGATGGGCAGAAACGGGCGCATGTTCGACGCGCCGCTTCAGCCCGATTCCGAGCGCATAAAGCAGAACGTCGAAAAGATCGACGCCTTCGCAAACGACAACGGTCTCAAGGCGTATTACGTTTTCGTGCCGTCCGCCGCGGTCACCTGCACGGACGATCTGCCCGCCGTGCATCTTGATTACCCCGATGACTCCCTGATCGAGTATGCGCGCGTGCTTTCCGACGCCTCGGTCATAAACGCGGGTTCCGTGTTTGCAGACAGCGGCAGGCCGGGCGACATGATGTATCTGACCGACCACCATTGGACGATGGACGGCGCGTACGAGGTCTATTCAAAACTCATACGCGAGCTTGGACGCGAGCCCGTCCCCAAGTCAGGATTTACCGAGGAACAGTACGATTTCCGCGGCAGCTTTTACCGTCAGGCGGGCCTTTGGCTGGCAAAGCCCGACGTGCTTCGCGTTTGGCGAACGGAGGCTCTTGAAAACGCCTCCGTCACCGTGGGCGTAGGCGCCGCCGCGACAGAGCATATTGGCGTTTATGACGCCGAAAAGCTGAAAGAGGGAGAGGTGGACCGCTATGCCGCATACCTCTATTCCAATAACGCCGTGACGGTCATAGAGAACCCGCAGGCGCAGGAAGGCTGCATTATGATAGTCAAGGACAGCTTCGGCAATTCGATAGCCCCGCTGCTTGCCTGCAATTACAGCCGCGTCATAATGGTGGACACCCGCTATTACATGGGCGTTCCCGTTATGCCCTCCGAGCTTGCCGCCGAGTACGGCGCGGAGGCGCTCGTCGCCGTGTTTGGCGCGGACAGCCTAAACTCCGACTGCCAGCTCGTGTTCATGCGCTGAGAATAAAAAACGACCGGCGGAGCAGACGCTCCGCCGGTTTTTTACAATTCAGTTGATCATATAGTCCGCAAGCGCTCTCAGCACGGCGTCGTCATAGTGCAGGCCGTCGTTTATGAAACCCACTTGCCCGCCCGTTATCTCGGGCACGGTGACGAAACGGACGCCCCGCAGAGCCGTGCTTTTTTCAAGCCCGGCCTTCAAAAGCGCATTGCAGTCGTCGACCGCGGCGTTCAGCGCGGCGTTTGCGCTGCCAACTACGCCGACGACGGTTACGCGGGGCGAGCATAGCCGACCTTTGTGTTCGCATTCCATCGCGGCAAGCCTTTCGGCACAGCGCAGGGCTGCGCCTATACGCTCGGCGTTGCCTTCGCCGGAGGGGTCACAGTCGTTGACCGTTGCAAAAAAGTACAGGTCGCACCTGCCTTTTTCGGCGATCTGCGCCCTAAAGCATTCCTCAACGGCGCGGTAAAAACCGTCTGTCGGGATGCAGGGCTCCTCCTCTGCGTAATGCCCGCCCCACACGGCGAACACGGCGTAAGCGTCGGCCCCCGCGCGCTGAGCGTAAATGCCCAGCTGAACGCAGCGGCTGTCGCCCACAACTATCCGCCCGGAGGCGTATCCGGGGCTGTCGGGCAGCGTTTCAAATGAATCCATGTACAGCCCCTCAAAGCCCAGGGCATTAAGCTCTCCGCCGGGGTATCCGACGTCCCGGGCCCATTCGTCATAATCCGCATGGGTCGTGAACTCGGCGTCCGGCTCCGGCATAACGGGCTTCGTGCAGGAGACGGCGGTAATAAGCGCCGCGCAGCAGACCGATATAAGCGCCGCTTTCAGTCCTTTCATATTTGACTGTGCAGCTTTCTGAACCTGGGGGACTTCGAGTCAAGCGCCGCGAAGCTCTCCTCGGTGGGCACGTCGTTCATGCCGGAGGCCATGTAGTTCCTCAGAACGCCTACGAGCACGAACGGACGGATAAACGTGGAATGCAGTATGCCCCACATTACTATGCCCGCTATCGCCGCAAACACAACGGGTACGGCGGCGGGGTTTGCAAGAAGCTTGACCAGCGCGTTCGCGCCCTCCGCGGCAGCGGCCTCGGTGAACTGAGCGGCGACCTGCGCGTAAAACTCCTCGTGCCCCGAAAGGAGCAGGTAGGTTATCCCGCCGAAAATTCCGCCTATCACTATGAACGAGGCAAGCCCCATCCCGAAAACGCGGCCCATGTTCTTAATAAAGGTCTTGCCGTGCTTAAAGAACAGCACCGCGCCCTCGCAGGCGGCCTTGGCGGCGTTAACGCCGCTGCGGTAAAACACCCAGCCAAGGCAGCAGTCGCACAGATACGCTATCACGGTCTGCATGGCCGAGCTTACCGCGCCGCCCACGGCGCCGCCGGCGTCGCCGCCAATGCTCTGGCCCAGCTTTGCAATGCCGCGGCCTATCTGATTGAAAATGCCCTTTATTGCGCCGGTTATGGCAAAGAACGCCGCAACGGTCGCAAAGCGCTCCTTGACCGTGCGCTTGCCCTCGCCTATTACGTCGTCGGGCAGCTCGCCCTCGGTAACTCCGCGGGTCATCATTGCGATCTGCCCGGCTTTAAGCGTGTATGAAATGAACCTTGCAATCAGCACGGCCGCGACTATTCCCACGATCATGCCGATAATAAGCCCGATTATCGCACCGCCCTCCGATATCTTTTCGCCCAGTATGAAGCCGAGCGCGGTAAGCGCGATCACAAGCACGATGGATATCAGGTCCCACAGCACGCGGCGCAGCGAGAACCCGAGAGTCCTGCTGTAAATCGTTTTGTTGTCCATAATTCCCTCCTGAAAAGATTGTGTAAGCATTATACTTAATTGCGCCGAAAAGCGCAAATCCGCTCTTGGGCGCTTATTCTTTCGGCGACCGAACCGAAAGAATAAGCAGCCGCCGGGCGGCCCCGATCCATGCGTCCCTCGACCGCAGGCGTTCCGGCGTCAAAAGCGGCGCGAAGCCGGGCGTCTTTTTGCAGATGGTTTTACTGTCCAAATAATCCCTCCGTAAACAGTTTGTATGTATATTATACCGATTATCAACGGTAAACGCAAGCATTCTCCGAAGAATGCCGCAGCGGAAAGCGTATATAGTCTCCGTCCTCAATGCGCGGCCTGCCTATGTCTAAGCAGGGCAAACAAAAACCGGGGACCGAGGCCCCCGGCTGATCGTTATATGGTTTACTTTATTACCTGCTGAGGCTCCTCGTGACCGGGAACCTCCTTTTTGCCGGAGAGCATGAGGTTCGTGATGATGCCGAGTATCAGCGCGCAGGCGACCTCGGTCACGGTGATGACCTGACCGCCCTTCAACGCGAAGTTCAGCGCAAGCCCGCCTACGCCCGCAATGAGTATTACGGAGGCGACGAACAGGTTCCTGTTCTCGTTAAGGTCAACGGGCTGCAGCATCTTCAGACCGGATACGGCAATGAACCCGTAAAGCGTCATGCACACGCCGCCCATGACGCAGGCGGGTATGGAGTCGAGGAACGCAACGAACGGAGAAATGAACGCCACGATAACGGCAAGCGCGGCGGCGCAGGTGATGGAAACGACGGAGGCGTTGCCGGTGATGGCCACGCAGCCGATCGACTCGCCGTAGGTGGTGTTGGGGCAGCCGCCGAACACCGCGCCCACAAAGGAGCCTACGCCGTCGCCCAGCAGGGTGCGGGACAGGCCGGGATCCTCGAGCAGGTCCTGACCGATGATGGAGGAAAGGTTCTTATGGTCGGCGATATGCTCCGCAAACACGACGAACGCCACGGGGATATACGCCACGGCAATGGTGCCGATGTAGGCGGGGGTAAGCTCGTTCCAGCCGTTCCATGCCTTCAAAACGGTAAGGTCGGGCAGGGCAAGGAAGGTCTTTAACGTAACGCCGTCGGCAACAAGGTTCTTAAAGGGAGTAAAGTCGATTATCTTAAGAGCGTCGATGCCGTTGGCGTTGCCGATAAGGGTGAACACCAGCGCCACGGCGTAGCCCGCGAGAATGCCTATGATAAAGGGGATGAGGCGCAGCTTTTTGCCGCCGTAGGTGGAGCAGAGAATAACGACGAACAGCGTGACGAGCGCGCAGACGAGCGCGATGAACGGAGAAGCCACGGGAACGGCGACCTCGTCTACGATCACGGAGACGTCGCCCTTCATCATGTCGCCGACGGCGTTGCCTGCAAGCGACAGGCCGATTATGGCAACTGTCGGGCCGATAACGACGGCGGGCATGAGCTTGTTGATCCACTTAACGCCGACGGCCTTGACGATTACGGCGATAACGACGTACACGAGGCCGGCAAAGCATGCGCCGATGATAAGGCCGAGATACCCGACGCTCATTGAAGCGGCGCCCGCAAAGGCGGCGAACATGGAGCTTAAGAAGGCGAATGAAGACCCCAGGAACACGGGGCTGCGGAACTTGGTAAAGAGCTGATACACAAAAGTGCCTACGCCAGCGCCTATAAGCGCTGCGGAGGCGGTCATCCCATTGCCGACTATGGCGGGCACCGCGATGGTCGCCGCCATTATGGCAAGCAGCTGCTGGAAGGCAAACACCAACGTCTGACCGAACGAGGGCCTGTCCTTCACCTTGTAAATGAGATTCATACGATTCCTCCTGTGGTTTATTGTGAAAGCGCCGGCGAAAGGCGGCGCGTTTCATTAGCATTCAGCGTCCGGCAAGCGGATAAGGCCCGCATTACCCGGCGCACCCCGCGCCGCCGCGCTCATAAAGCTTTACACCGTACGGCGTGCCGTCCGTTTCGGGCACGGATACCGCAATAAGCTCGGCCTTGGCCGTGGGTATGTTCTTGCCCACAAAGTCGGGGCGTATAGGCAGCTCCCTGTGCCCGCGGTCTATAAGCACCGCAAGCTGTATCATGGCGGGGCGCCCGTGGCTGAACACGGCCTCTATCGCGGCCCTTGCCGTGCGGCCGGTAAAAATAACGTCGTCCACCAGTATCACCGTTCGACCTCCCAGGGGGCAGGGGATATGCGTTTCGCCCGCGTCGGGCAGGTCGGTCGTCTCCGTCAGGTCGTCGCGGTACAGCGTAACGTCAATATACCCGACGGGCACATGAGCCCCTTCAAACCGCTCGATGTTTTCGGCAATGCACTTGGCAAGCGGCAGGCCGCGCCGTCGTATCCCGATCAGTACTATCCCGTCGGTGCCGTGGTCGCGCTCTATGATCTCGTGCGTTATGCGCGCAAGCGAACGCCTGACCTCTGCCTCGGTCATTATTACGGACTTTAGCTGCATACAGCTCCTTTCCCTGCATAAAAACAGGTCCTGCGCGCGCCCGCAGGACCGAAGGCCGTTGCGCCCCGTGCGATCTTGCCGGCATCACGGTGCCGAGTTAAAAATCGGTATGTCTCAATTCGCGGATATTTTACCACAGCATTCGGCAAATGTAAACGACTGCCGCACAAAAAAGCCGAAAAAAGCGGCGGGCTTTGAGCCTGCCGCAGAACAGCGGAGCTTTGGCGTTATGCCGGATCCGCCATCGTTCCGATAAAGAACGGTATCCCCGTCTCAAGATCCACGAGCATATACAGGAACGGCCTGTCAAGCGTGACGCAGGGGTTGATCGCCGCCGTGTTGGTCGGCATCAAAAATATTGTCGCTGCGCCGGCCTTTGTGCCGTGTTCGTTCACTTCAATAAAAGTCCTGTGGACCACCTGCTTTATATAAATGTTCCCGTTCTCAGACGCGCCCATCCCCGAAAAGTCCGCCGCGTCATCGTCAAACGCCTGCGTCAGCCCCATGCTTTGGAGGGCGGGGGAGAGGTCGGCCCCGAATTCGGCGGTAAACTCGGGTATGTTCACCGTGACCTTCGTTTGCGCGGGGTTTGAAAGCAGCGAATAAAGCGCCGCGCCGTCAAGCCCGCTCATGTATTCTTCAAGGCTAACGCCCTCGTTCGGCAGCATGGCGGCAAAGGCATATCTTCCGCCCTTGTAGGGCTTCATAAAGCCTGTCGCCTGCCCGTCGTCCAGGTAAGCGTTTTCGTCGGAGGACATGAATTTGACCTCGCGCTTTTCGCCTGCTTCGGTCGTGAACTCGCCGTCCCAAAGGTCGTCGCGGGTGTAGCGCGTTTCCCACGCCGCGTCAAATGCGAGCGCACTTACAAGGTACAGCACCGCGTCGGGGTCGATCTCGTCGATTATCTCGGGCACCGTCCCGCGTGTGCTTTTTTTGACCCATCGGTTTATCTCGTCCGCGGTCGTGTCGTCAAAAGGGGCGGAGTACGCATCCGCACGGTAAAACCGGGCGTTCGCCTGCAAAAAGTCCGCGCTCGGCTCAAAGCCCCCGTTCGACTTTATCCAGAGCGAGTTCGCAAGCGCAAGCTCCCGGCCCGCATCGAGCCGCGCAAGCGTGTAGGCGAAGAACCCGTTCAGCTCGTCCGCCGTCAGCCCCAGCGCCTGCTCCGTTTGGGCGAGCGTTTCGCCGCGCGCGCCGTTTGCCGTCATGGCAAGCGCGCTCGCTGTGCACAGCGGCGACAGGAGTGCGTTCCCTTGACGCACCGTGTTTTGCAGCAGCTTTACCGCAAACGCAGTCATGCTTTGGCTAACGGCCGCTGTCGGGGCGGTCCCTTCGGCGCGCTCCGCCGAAACGCCGCGCATCAGATCCTCGGCATTGGCCCGCCGCATACAGCCGCCTGCTGCCGCCAGCGTGAACGCCGCCATTATAAGCCCAAGAGCCCGCTTCAAAAAGTGCTTCGCTTTCATATAAACCTCCGTGTTTTATCTGTCGCCGCCAATGCCGAACAGCGCCTTAAGCTCATCGGCCTGCCCGCGCATCAAAACCAGCCTTTCGCCCGTGCGCAGCTCGTAAAGCTCTGTGCCAATCAGGCAAAACCGCACCTCGCAGCCTATCTCGTCGCAGTAGACGATCGTGGCCTCCACGCGGCTCATATCGGGCGCTTCCGGGGGAGTTTCGGGGTCGGGCAGGTGCAGATTGCCCGGCGCGTCGTCCGGCGCAAGCCCCTGCTCTTTCCGCAGCCCGCTTATCAGCCTGAAGTATGCGCCCACGGTCAAACTGTCGGAAAACCGCCCGTTTTCCCGCCCGTCGGGATATTCCACCGTTATCAGCATAGACGTGCTGTCGGCCGAGTTCGGAATAGCCTCCTGGGGCTTAATATCGCCATGAAGGACGGTAAAGCATACCGGTATAAGCACCGCCAGAGCCAGTATCGGCGAGCCGATACGCAGCGCAAGCCTGCGTCTTTTCGCGCGTTTTTCCTTTATCGCGCGGCTCCTTTTCAAAACCTCGGCGGTGTATTCGTCCATCGGTTTCATATCAGATCGCGGCCCTCCTCTCCGAGTATTTCGCGCAGCTTCAGCTTTGCGCGGTACAGCAGATTGTCCGTCTGCTTGCGGGTCTTTTTAAGCACCCGTGCCGCCTCCTCATAGCTCATCCCCTCAAAATAGACCAGCCGCACCGCCGCCCGCATATCGGCGGGAAGCAGGTCGAGCGCCTTCGACAACTCGCGCTCGCGTTCGGTCTTCAAAAGCTCCGCGTCGAGCTCCGCCCGCCCGTCGGGCAGGTCCCCGCAGGCGTCAAGCCCATCGAACGCCAGTGCCTTCCTGTGTCTCAAAAGGTCCAGAGCCAGGCACTTGCCCCGCATGTATGCGTAGGTTTTAAGCTTCGAGCGCGGTTCATACCCGCGCCTTTTGGCGAACAGCTCCGCCATAACGTCCATTGCGATATCCTCAGCGGAAGGCATATCCCGGACATAGCCCGCAATAAACCGAACGAGACCCAAAAAAAGCCCGTCCATTACCTCGCGCGCGGCGCTTTCATCGCCCGCCAAAAAGCGGCGGTAGCTTTCACTCAGACTGTCGTCGTACTGCATACTGCGGCCTCCCGTGGCGTCCCTTTCAATAGTTATACGATTCGGAACCGTTTTTTCCTCATATTATTTTATAGGTATCCCGCCCGCGGGTCAAGCAAATAAGCTGCGCACGCAAAAAAAGCCCGGCAGCGCGGCTGTCGGGCTTAGTATGGCTTGATTATTTCTTGTTCGCCTGAGCGGCAACTTCCTCGGCGAAGTTATCCTCGCGCTTCTGGAGGCCCTCGCCCATCTCGTAGCGGACGAACTTCTTAACGGTGAAGCGGCCGTTGATCATGTCGCGGACGGACTGATCGGGGTTCTTGACAAAGGGCTGCTCAAGCAGGCAGACTTCCTTGTAGTACTTTTCGATGCGGCCTTCGACCATCTTCTCGATGATGGCGGCGGGCTTGGGCTTCGGCTCGTTCAGGGCCTGGGCGCGGAGCACCTCACGCTCGTGGTCGAGCTCGGCCTGATCGCAGTCGTCCTTATCGATGCAGGTGGGCTTGGCAGCCGCGATCTGCATGGCGACGTCGTGAACGGCAGCGGCATCTTCCTTGCAGCAGACCTGAAGCAGAACGCCGATCTTGCCGCCCATATGGAC
>JAFYHI010000085.1 GCA_017539215.1 Clostridia bacterium
CCCGCCCCGAGGCCGGAAGTTCGAATCTTCTCACCCAGACCACAAAAAACGGAATGGCATTTGCCATTCCGTCTTTTGTTATCTTGATGAGTAACCCGGCCTCTTGAACCCTAAGAGGGGTTGTTTTGCGGCGACGCAATGCGGCGTTTCGGGCGTCCGGTGGACGGCCGAAAAGCAAAACAACGGGCGGCGGTCTGTTCCGCAGGAACAGCAGCCCGCCCCGAGGCCGGAAGTTCGAATCTTCTCACCCGAAGTTTTTTTCAAACTGTTCCCGCCTTCGGGACCGCTTTTGTTCTTCTCTCTTTACCCGCTTTCCGCACCGTGATAAAATATAGCGAGAACTGTAACGCTTTTTCCGTTTCTCCGTCTAACTATATGAAAGGCAGGTGGGCGCATGGACGATTTCGAATCACTCTATAAAGAGTACTATCCCCGTGTGTTCGCTTACCTTATTAGGACAACGCGCGACAGACAGGTCGCCGAGGAGCTTACGCAGGAGACCTTCTTCCGTGTATTCAAAAAGATCGACGATTATAAAGGCGCTTGCAGCTTTTACACCTGGGTCTGCCGGATAGCCGGGAACGCTTATATAGACCACCTTCGCCGCGAGAAAAAGCATCGCCCGCTGACGGATGAGGAGCTGAGTTCCCTTCGCTCTCCCGGGCCGGAGGATACCGTGCTCTCGCGTGATACCGCAGAGCGCATAAGGGCCGCGATAGACGCCCTTCCCGAGCCCTACCGCAGCGTCTGCCGTATGCGTCTTTATGACGAGATGAGCTTTGCCCAAATATCCGCCGCGCACGGCAAGACCCAAAGCTGGGCGCGCGTCACCTACCACCGCGCAAGACTTATGATACTGGAGGAGATAGAATGAATCTGCCCTGCCAAACCGTACGCGACCTGCTGCCGCTTTATCACGACCGCGTTTCAAGCCCCGAGACCGACCGCCTGGTCGAGGAACATTTGAACGGCTGCGAGCCCTGCAAGGCCTTGTATTCGCAGATGTGCGCCTCCGATTCGATAGAGGCGAGGGCGTTCGACGCAGCCGCGTCCGAGCGCCTTGCCGACTCATACAAACAGGTCAAAAAGAAACGCCGCCGCAGGACAGCGCTCATCATTGCCGTTATCTGCGCATCTATACTCGCCGTACAGTTTGCTCTCGTGTTGGGGGCGGCCTCGTGCCTGCTTACGGATTCGCTGCTTCAACGGCCCGATGTGCATACCGATCCCGCCGAATACAGCCTGTACAGGTCAGGCCCCAACGCCGTGTATGAGTACCGGGAAAAGCTGATGGACGAAAGCATCTGGCCTCAGGAGCTGACCCCAGGAATGAACGTATTGAACTATACCATGGTCTATTATAACCCTTGGGATCCGCAGTACTGCGGCTATATGGAGGTGGAGTTTACCCCCGAGGCCTATGGGTACGAGATGAAGCGCCTTGGAGGCAAGTCGTTCGACAGCTTCGCGGGCGTGTACGGCGCGGAGCGTTTTGAAGGCTATGAGCTTGCCGCGATGCTGGTCGACGGCTACCACGGCTTCGTCTACGCGCTGACCGACGGCGAAAGCCGCATCATATACGTCGAGCTTATGACCTGCAATTTCTTCTTTGACCTTGACTATGAAAGGTACGTCCCGCGTGAGTACCTGCCAGTGGGCCTTGATATGAGCGAGAACAACGAGTACGGAGAAACGCATTCGCTTGACGACGTTTACGACCGCCGCAAATGAGGCTTTGATTTACCCTGAAATCGAATTTTATATTTGACACCTCCGCCTTAAAGGACTATAATTTAGCTGGTCCGTTTTCCGGAGCCGAATATTTTTGCGGAGGTTTCAATTTACATGCCAACTCTTTCCGAGATGACGCACGAGGAGCGCAGCGCGCTTTACGACAGGACCTATGCACAGTATGAGGCCATGAAGGCCAAGGGCTTAAAGCTCGATATGTCGCGCGGCAAGCCCGGGCTTGAGCAGCTTGCTCTTTCCGATGAGATGCTCAATATGTATATCGACCCGTCCGAAACAAAGGTGGACGGGGTAGAGGCGCGCAATTACGGCGAGCTTATGGGTCTTCCCGCGTGCAGGCGTCTTTTTGCGGAGCTGCTGGGCGTTAAGTATGAGCAGGTCTTCGTCGGCGGCAGCGCATCGCTTGAGCTTATGTACGACGTTATCGCCAAGGCGTTCACCCACGGTCTTCTTCATTCCCCCGAAAAGTGGGCAAAGCTTGACAAAGTCAAGTTCATCTGTCCGGCTCCCGGCTATGACAGGCACTTCACCATCTGCGAGACCTTCGGCATTGAAATGATAACCGTTCCCCTTCTTGAGGACGGCCCGGATATGGATCTGGTCGAGGAACTTGTGAAGGATCCGTGTGTTAAGGGCATGTGGTGCGTACCCAAGTATTCCAACCCCGACGGCGTCGTTTACAGCGACGAGACCGTATATCGCATAGCCAATCTCAAACCCGCAGCTCCCGACTTCCTGCTTATGTGGGACAACGCCTATTGCGTGCATGAGTTTGACGGCCCGTTTGTTCCCTTTGCCAACATACTTGAAGCCTGCCGCTTAGCTGGCAATCCCGATATGGTGTTCGAGTTCGCCTCCACCAGCAAGATAACCTTCCCCGGCGCGGGCGTCTCCTGCTTCTGCTGCAGCGAGGATAACATGGCTTATATGAAAAAGCTGTGGAACGCGCAGATAATCTCCTATGATAAACTCAATCAGCTCCGCCACGTCAAGTTCTTCGGCAACGCCGCGGGCGTGCTTGCCCATATGAAGCGCCACGCCGCCGTGTTAAAGCCCCGCTTTGACATAGTGCTTGAGACCCTTGAAGCGGAGATCGCCCCCCTTGGCATCGCCTCCTGGCATAAGCCCAAGGGAGGTTACTTCGTATCCCTTAACGTTATGGAAGGCTGCGCAAAGCGCGTGCACGCCCTCTGCCGCGAGGCGGGCGTTGTAATGACGGGCGCGGGCGCCACCTTCCCCTACAAGAACGATCCCAAGGATTCCAACCTCAGGATAGCTCCCAGCTTCCCGCCCACAGATGAGCTTACACTTGCTATGCAGGTACTCTGCCTTGCAATTAAGCTTGCCGCGCTCGAGAAACTGCAGACCATAGACTAATTTATAAAAAAGGACGGCATAGAACTATGAAGAAAATGATGGATGCGCTTGTTAAGACCGAGGCGGCAAAGGGCTTGACCCTCATGCAGGTACCCGTACCCGAGGTACACCATGGCGAAGTCCTCATCAAGATCCACAAGACCGCTATCTGCGGCACCGACGTACACATTTACAACTGGGATCCATGGAGCCAGGCGCACGTTAAACCCGGCACCACCATTGGTCACGAGTACGTCGGTGAGATCGCCCAGATCGGCGAGGGCGTTGAGGGCCTTGAAATAGGTCAGATCGTTTCAGGCGAAGGCCATATCACCTGTATGCAGTGCCGCAACTGCCGCAGCGGGAAGAGCCACCTTTGCGCCAAGACCCAGGGCGTTGGCGTTCAGAGGAACGGCGCGTTTGCCGAGTATATCTGCATACCCGCGCGCAACGTCATCCCCGTGACGTGGGATATCCCCGAGGACATCATTTCCTTCTTTGACGCATACGGCAACGCCACCCATACCGCGCTTATGTTCGACGTTATCGGTGAAGACGTCCTTATCACCGGCGCCGGCCCCATCGGTATGATGGCCGCCGGTATCTGCCGCAAGAACGGCGCGCGAAACGTCGTCGTTACAGATATCAACGATTACCGTCTTGGCCTTGCCAAGAAGATGGGCGCGACCCGCGTAGTCAACACCTCCAAGGAGGATCTCGAGCAGGTGATGAAGGAGATCGGCATGACCGAAGGCTTCGATGTAGGTCTTGAGATGAGCGGTTCCGGCATAGCTCTCAACCAGATGATCTCCGTAATGCGCAACGCGGGCAAGTGCGCGCTGCTCGGCATCGCCAAGCCCGGCACCTCCGTCGACTGGAACGAGGTCATATTCAAGGGCCTTACCCTGCAGGGCATCTACGGCAGGCAGATGTTCGAGACCTGGTACAAGATGGGCGCCATGGTCGAGGCCGGCCTCGACCTCACTCCCATGATAACCCACCGCTTCAACTACCGCGACTTCGAAAAGGGCTTCGAGGCCATGAACAGCGGCATGAGCGGCAAGGTCGTGCTCGATTGGACTAAGTAATCAATTTCAACATTATAAAGGAGAACCGTATGAAACAGGCTTATTCTATCTTCCGCAATGAGCTCGACGCCATCCGCGAGGCCGGTACCTGGCGCGAGGAGCGCATCATCACCACCGAGCAGCGCGCAAGGATCGATACCACCAAGGCAAAGGGCGTGCTCAATATGTGCGCCAACAACTATCTGGGCCTTGCCAATAATCCCGAGATCATCGCCGCCGCAAAGGCCAGCTATGATAAATGGGGTTACGGCCTTTCCTCAGTCCGCTTCATCTGCGGCACGCAGGAGATCCATAAGGAGCTGGAGCGCAAGCTTGCAAACTTCCTCGAGATGGACGACTGCATTCTCTACACCTCCTGCTTCGACGCGAACGGCGGTCTTTTCGAGACCATCCTCGGGCCCGAGGACGCCATCATTTC
>JAFYHI010000086.1 GCA_017539215.1 Clostridia bacterium
ATCACCGCCGCCGCGGTATCCGACGCCGGTTTCGATTCCCTTGAGGCCGCAGCAGCGGACGGCACCGCTTTCGTATTCATGGGCCACGGCACCTCTCACACCGCAAAGGTGACCTATTCCCAGATGCAGGCGCAGATGAACGAGCTGGGCTATAAGAACGTGTTCATCGGCACCGTTGAGGGCGAGCCCGAGGAGACCTCCTGCGAGAACGTCATCGAGGCCGTTTCCGCCGCCGGTTACACTAAGGTCGTTCTGCGCCCCCTGATGGTGGTCGCGGGCGATCACGCCAACAATGATATGGCCGATCCCGAGGATCCCGAGTCCTGGATCTCCATGTTCACCGCTTCCGCCAAGTTCGATAAGATCGACTGCCAGATCGCCGGCCTCGGCCGTCTTGCCGACGTTCAGGCGCTGTACGCCGCTCACGTTCAGGCTGTCATGGCCGACGCTCAATAATGATCAAAATGAGTGTGGTTAAAAGGATAATATCCGTTCTGCTCATCGCCGTTTCCTGTCTGCTGCCCGTCGCCTGCGGGCAGCGGAAGGAGCAGGCCGAAAAGGCCCCCGTTTCCGACGGCGTGTACACCGTTGATTTTACGACCGACGGCAGTATGTTCCACGTGAACGAGATGATGGACGGCAAGGGCGTTCTCACCGTAAGCGACGGCAAAATGACCGTGCATATAGTGATGCCCTCCAAAAACATAGTCAACCTGTTCCCCGGCAGCGCGGAGGACGCGCAAAAGGCGGGCGCGGCGCTGATCGCTCCCCAAACCGAAAAGGTCGTTTACGACGACGGCGCCGAGGAAGAGGTATATGCCTATGACCTTCCCGTGCCGTATCTTGACCGCGAGTTCGACTGCGCGATAGTCGGCACCAAGGGAAAGTGGTACGATCACAAGGTCACGGTGTCAAACCCCGTCCTCAGGGTCGAAGACGGCAAATACACCTGCTCCGTTACCCTTACCGGCGGCTCCGGCCGCGCAAGCGTGGAAAGCCCCGCGCAGCTCACCGTTTCAAACGGCGTTATGACCGCCCGCATAGTCTGGTCAAGCCCTCATTACGAGTACATGACCGTGGACGGGACGCAGTATGACCCCGTTAACACCGAGGGCAATTCCGCCTTTGAAATACCCGTGACGCTTGACGCGGATATCGCGGTGAGCGCGCTTACCACCGCCATGAGCGAGCCCCATCTTATAGACTACACCCTGCATTTTGACGGTAGCACGCTTGAAAAGGCGGACTGACAAAGCCTCCTAAGCGCCGCAAGGGGTTTTCCTTTTCGGCGCAAATTCTCCGTGTGACTTCTGCGCGTGGGGTTCGCCCCATGCGCAGAAGCTTTATTGTTTGAAGAAAGGACGACCTATGAAGCGTACAGCCGCGGTACTGATACTCCTGATGCTGGCTGCGGCCCTTTCCGGCTGCGCCAAAATCGCGCCTGCGGGCGGGCTCGGGGGCTTAAAGCCCGTGTCGAAAACGGAACTCAGCTACGCGCACGAATTCTCGATAGAGCATTTCGAGGGCGGTTTCGACCTCATCACCGTTTCGGACGGGGGCCGCTTCCTGACCGTGCCCGAGGGCAAGGAGCCGCCCGAAGGCCTGGCGGAGGATATCGCCGTGCTGCAAAAGCCCATAAAGAACGTGTACCTTGCCGCCACTGCCGTGATGGCCCTTTTCGACGGGCTTGACCGCCTTGACGCCATACGGCTCTCCGGCACCAAGGCCGAGGGCTGGTATATAGAGAACGCCCGCCTTGCAATGGAGCGTGGCTCCATACTGTACGCGGGCAAGTATTCACAGCCCGATTACGAGCTGATACTTGCCGAGGGCTGCCCGCTCGCCATAGAATCCGGCATGATAAGCCACGCCTCCGACGTCATGGCAAAGCTGAAGGAGCTTGGCGTGAACGTGCTTGTCGATCACTCCAGCTATGAAACGCACCCCCTCGGGCGCACCGAGTGGATAAAACTTTACGGCGCGCTGCTCGGCGAGGAGGAGAAGGCCGACGCACTCTTTTGCGAACAGGAGGAGCTTTTGAAGGCCGCCTCCTCGTCCGGGCCGACGGGCAAAAAGGTCGCGTTCTTCAGGATAAGCCCCTCCGGTTACGCCGTGGCCCGCAAAACGGGCGATTACGTCTGCCGCATGATAGAGCTTGCGGGCGGCGAATACGCCTTTCATGACCTTTTCGGCGACGGAGGCGCCACCGCCACGGTCAACGTGGAGATGGAGGCCTTCTTTGCCTCCGCGCGCGGCGCGGACGTCGTCATTTACAACAGCACGATCGGCGGAGAGGTCGAAACGCTGGACGACTTTCTGGCCCTGCATCCGCTTATGAAGGAGCTTAAGGCGGTGCAAAACGGCGCGGTCTGGTGCACAAGGGAGAGCATGTATCAGCAGACCCTGAACACAGGCAAAATGACCGCCGAGCTGAATACCGTGTTTACCTGCGGCGCGGACGAGCCGGAGCTTGAATACTTCTTCAGGCTGAAATGAGCCGCAAAAGGCGAAGAATAACGCAAAAAAGCCCGCAAAACGGGCTTTTTTGATGCGCCTTTATTGCTTGGGGCGCGTCCTGCTTTATGGTCAAACCGTGATAAGCTCGTATTCCCTGACGCCGAGGCCTATCTTCTCGCCGTGGATAAGGCCGGCCTCCCAGTCGGTATCGGGGTGGACAAGCTTGAACACGTCGTGCTCGTGCGCCTCGTGCGAGGCGCCGCCCACGTCCGCGGCGGAGCCGGGGGTGATGGGCTGACGGTTCACCGCGTCAATGCAGGCCTGATCGAGCGCGACCGGGTCGAACGAGGCGAACATACCCACGTCCGGTATCACGGGTATGTCGTTGGAGCCCTCGCAGTCGCAGTCGGGCGAAACGTCGGTAACAAGGCTTATGTGAAAGCTCGGCTTGCCCCAAACGACCGCCTTGGCGTATTCCGCTATTTTGCGGTTCATAACGGGCTTTGCCTCGTCCCACTTGGTCATGATGGCGCCCTTGGGGCAGTAGGCTATGCAGTAGCCGCAGCCCACGCATGCGTCCTCGTCTATCACGGCCTTGCCGCCCTCTAAATGCACGCCCGCGTTGTTGCAGTGCTTCACGCACATTCCGCAGCCTATGCAGCGCCTTTGCGAAATGCGCGGCGTGCCGCTGGAGTGCATCTCCATCTTGCCCTTTTTGGAGCCGCAGCCCATGCCTATGTTTTTAAGGCTGCCGCCGAAGCCCGCGTTGCCGTGACCTTTGAAATGCGTCAGCGACACGAACACGTCCGCCTCCGCGACAGCGGAGCCTATCTTTGCAGACTTTACGTATTCGCCGCCCTCCACGGGTATCTCACGCTCGTCCGTGCCGCGCAGGCCGTCGGCGATTATCGTGTGCACGCCCGTAGACAGGGGATTGTAGCCGTTCATATAGGCGCAGTCAAGGTGGCCCAGAGCGTTGTTGCGATAGCCGACGTACAGTGTGTTGCAGTCGGTCAAAAACGGCTTGCCGCCAAGCTCCTTTATCCTGTCGCACAGCACCTTTGCGTACTGCTGACGCAGGAACGCCATGTTGCCAAACTCGCCGAAATGCACCTTTACGGCGACGAACTTATCGGCAAAATCAATGTCCGCAATGCCCGCGCGGTCAATAAGACGGCGGAACTTCGACAGGAGGCTTGACGAGGGGCCGACCCTCATATCTGTGAAATAAACCTTTGAACTCATGCTGTTTACCGCGCCGTGAAGGCGCCCTTTCGAAAATCAGAATTTCCTGCCGCTTCCGGAATGGCTCGAGCCGGAAGAACCATGATAGCTTGACGAATGCGAGCTGTGCCCGCCGGAGGATGAGCCCCTGCCGGTATCGCGGGGGATGGGCGAATAGACCCTCGTTACCGAGGTGTTGACAAGCGTGTCGCCGCCGTTCTCAAAGCGGAGCGAATCGCGCTGCAGATAGTCGCCCGCGGAGTATGCGCGGCGCACGGTGGTCATCGAGCGCTTGGCCTTGCCTACGCTTGCCGAGGAGCCGATCGCGGAGCCGATCAGCGACACGACGCTGCTTATGGCCCACGCGCCGGGGGTCCTGGGCACGCGGCCCGTCTTGTAGGCGTGAGTGAGGTTCTTGAGCCATCTGTCGGCGGCGCCGTACCAGTTGTCGGCGAACGCCGGCCCGTCGATGCTGTTTGACAGCTTTGAAAGCGCGGACTCACTGAGATTGCGCGCGCCGGAGCCGAACGTCATAACGCATTGGCCACTTTCCTCGCCGCCGGTGACAAGCGTGAGCATGATGCCGTCAAAGCCGTCTCCCAGGCCGTAACCGCAGCAGTTATAGAACTTGTCGGTATAAAGCGAGCGGCCGAGGCCGTAATCGGAGGGCGTGGTGTGAATGACAACGTCCACGCCGTACTTTTCGGTAAGCGCAGCGGCCCTTTCGCTGAGTGAAGCGATCTGTTCGGCTGTAAGCACGCCGCTGTCGTCCACCACCCTGGGGGCGTTCGGGTCGTGCCTGCGCACGGTCTGCTCGCCGATCGAGGGGTACCAGGGCGGCGCAAAGGGTATGCCCTTTTCAAGCAGGGTGCCGATATTGCCTATCCAGTCGTAAACGCCCTCAAAATACCGCCCGTCGCCAAGGTACTCATACAGCACGTCGTCAAGCGCGTCGGCGTTTTCCTGCGTGTAAATCCCGCGCGGAGCGCCGGTCACGCAGCACCAGCCGCCCCGGTCGTTGGGATCCATGCATATAAGCAGGCAGAATCCGTCATGTTGCGGGCCATAGCCGAACCCGCCGAAGTCGTAGTAGTCGGCGGCGTAAACGCTGTGCTCCATGCCGTGAGAGGTCACGTCCGTGAACACGACTATGTCGGCGGCGTGCGCGGGGGCGACCTCGGCGATGCGCTTCTCAAGCTTCGCCTCCTCTTCGGCGGTGAAAATGTCCGCGTCGTCGCGCACCCTCGGCGTGTCGGGCGAAGCCGGTGTGAAAGTCCACGAGGCGATATCCGCGGGGTACCAGTCGGGAAGGCCGCTTGAGGTCAGCCCGACGGGCCCATCGGTCACATACCCTTCAGCATAGCTTTCGCGGACCTCGCTCGGAGCGGAGGAGAAATCACGAACGATCTGCTCCGCCTTGGTAAGATAGGATGCTATGGCCTGCGCGTAGCCGCCCTGCTCATAACCCTGCTGAACGCAGAAAAGCATTGCGTCGAGGTCCGCGCGGACAAGGTCCTGCGACCCGCGCCCGAACGATATGAGCAATGCCGTTTTCTCGTCGGTGTTAAGGCCCAGGAAAAGCCCGTCGCGGTTAACGCCCCAGCCGAGCCCGTTCTTTTCATAAAGGTAGCGAAGGTAGCCCTCGTCGGTCTCGCCGCCTCGGGCGGCGTTGTCATAGGTCATTATAACGTAGTCGAACCTGTCGCTCTCAACGTCGCCGCAGGCGCGTGAATTCAGCTCGTCGGCGTCGCTTTCGGACAGCACCCCCGAAAAATCGTTTACGCGCTTCAGATCGCTTCGCCACTCGCTTTGCCCGTCGGAGGCCGCCCAAACGGGCAGGCTCAGCGCGGCAAACAGCACAAGCGCAGTAAGAGCAAGTATCCTTTTAGCATTCATACCGTACACCTCCTCAGCACGAAACCAGCCACAGCAGCAGCATTATCACGGCAAACACGGCCGCGAAAGTGCCCCAGCGCCTGAGCGCCGTGCGGCCCTTGTCGGTGGGCACCTCGCCCACGACCTTGCCGGTCTGCCCGTTCATGGCAAACGTGTATTTTGTGCCCTGCCAGTTCACGTTGAACGTGTACACGGGCAGCAGCAGGTATTTGGCCTCCATGGGGTCTGCGCGCAGGCCGTTTTCGCGGTGGGTAAAGCCCGTATAGCCCGTCACCTGCGAGTCCGCCACGGACAGCGCGGAGCTCATCATACGCTCCTCGGCGCGCACGCGCACCTCCTCGCTGTCGCGGTCGAACCGCTCTGCGCAAAAGCCCGAAAGATAGCTCATTTGGAACGGCACTATGTCCTTTACGTCAAAGGGCTCGAGCGAGTCCATAAGCGCGTCGTCAAGCCTTGCGGAGCCGTCCACGGGCAGGTTTTCAAACCGTATTGAAACGTCGCGCCGCACGTCGTAATCGCTGCGGGTGGTGGTGACGTAATCGCCCTCGCGCACGGCAACGTCGACATGCGCGTCGTAGTAAACGGGGCCCTGCATGGTGCAGTTGTACAGCCAGAACGGAACGTACACCCCCACGACGTCCTCTATCGAGGAGTCCGCAAAGAACTTTTTGGGCAGCAGCTTTCTGTCCTTGTAAAACTCGCGCACAGCCGCCGGCAGGGATTTTTTATCTATCTTAAAGGGTATGATCCCGTCCGGGCGCAGGCCGCCCGTCACCTTTTCGGTAAGCACTATGTTGTTGCCGCAGTACGGGCACTGCACGGAGGCCGAAACGGCGTCCGTCACTATCTCCGCCCCGCAGGACTTACAGTTGTAAACCGACAGCTCCTCAAGCGGGGCTTCTCCGCCCTCCGCAAGCGTTTCATCCGTTTCGGTGGGTATGTCGTACGACCTGCCGCACCAATCGCAAACGGACTTGCCGCTTTCCGGATCGAACCGGAGCGGCGCCCCGCAGGCGGGGCATTTCTGTTCGCTGAGTTTGTTTGCCATGAAAGCTCCTTTCGCAAAGCCGATTTGTTATCCTATATTATACAATACGCAGACGCGGGTTGCAACATCATTCGAGAAGTCCGTACTTAACGCGCACTCTTTGCAGCTTTTTAAGCAGGGGCTTTGAAAGCACCAGCAGGAATATCACCGTCGCCCCGGCGTGGATAAGGTTCAGCACAAGCCCCGACGAGTACGCCGCAAGCGCAAGCTCGGCGGTAAACCGCCCGTAGGTCGTGAACACGGTCGAGGTGTCGACTATAAGCCCGTACACGATAAGCGTGCCGAGCGCCCCGAAAACCAGAAAAGGCACGGGCTTGGGCGCGCTGCCGTCCTTTTTGTGAAAGAACAGCCCGGAAAGAAAACCCATAAGGCCCAGCGCCTCCATCTGCCACGGGGTCCACGGCCCCTGACCGAATATGAAGTTGGATGTAAACGCGATCATCGCACCCACGATAAAGCCGGATTCCGCCCCGAACGCGACCCCGGTTATCATGGCTATTGCTACTATGGGCTTGAACTGCGGCACCATATAAAACGCCGCCCTGCCCGCAACGCCCAGCGCGGTCATAACGGCAAGCACGGCAAGCTCGCGCGCGGTGAGCTTTTTTTTCTCGAAGCGCACCGCAAACGGCGCCATTGAAACGAGTATTATGAGCAGGCTGACAAGATAGTATTTGCGGTCGTCCCATACGCTGATGCCCAGCCATATCAAAAGCGGCACGGCAACGAGCACCGCGCCGACGGCGCAGAGCTTTGGCAGAAGATCCTTTTTGTTTTTGTTTTCGCCGGTATCCACGGGTTCACCTCGTTTTTGAATAAAGCGCGCATACCTCGCGCGTCAGCAGCGCCTCGCGGGCGATACCGCGGGCAATGCGGTTTGCGGCGGTGGTATAGAACGTGTTGCGGCAGAAAAAGCTGCGCGTCAAAGCCTCGCTTGTGATCTCCCCGCGGAACATGAAACCTGCGCGGTCGGCAAACTCGGCGCAGAACTCCGTGTCGTGCGACACCAGAAGCACCGCCGTGCCATGCTCCGCAAGCTCGCGCAGCTTTGCGCCGAGCGCCCGCTTCATGCCCGCGTCAAGGCCCTTTGTCGGCTCGTCCAGAAGCAGGGCTTCGGGCTCCGTCAGCATTATTTTGGCTATCGCGGCGCGCTGCTGTTCGCCGCCCGACAGGTCATACGGGTGGCGGCTCAAAAGCTCCTCCGCGCCCATAAAGCGCGCAAGCTCGCGCGCGCGTTCTTCGGCGCGTTCACCCGTGCGTGAGGCGGCCGATTCAAGCAGGTCGTCAAGCACGGTATCGTGCGAAAACACGGTGCGCGGGTCCTGCCGCAGGTACCCTATGCGCGCCTCGAATGCCGAGAATCTGCCGCGCATCTTCGCGCCGTTTACGCGCACAAAGCCGCGGTAGGGGGCGTTTGCGCCGCTCAAAACCGAAAGCAGGCTCGACTTGCCCGCGCCGTTGCCGCCGACAAGCGCATACACCTCGCCCCGCCGCAGCGTAAGCGACGCCCCGCATAATGCGTCCTCGCCGTCCTTTTCGTATCTGAAATACAGCCCCTTCGCCTCTATCAAGGGCTCGCCTTCGGAGCTTTCGCCGTCACCGAACGCAGGCGCGTTCACCGGCTTGCCCAAGCGGGCGATAAAGCTCCTGGCCTCGTTTACCGTGACGGGCGTCGGCACGGCCCCAAGCTCAAGCCCTATCCTTGCCGCGGAGGGCAGAGCAAGCGCCATTTCGGAGCCCGCCCTGTAAAGCTTTTCGGCGCAGCCGCGAGGGGGCAGGCAGCAGGTCAGGCGCCCTTCTTCAAGCACGGCGACGCGGTCCGCCATGGGCAGCGCCTCCTCCAGGCGGTGTTCGCACATAATAACCGTCATGCCCAGCTCGCGGTTGAGCCGCTTGACGGTCGAAAGGAAGACCGCCGCGGCTATCGGGTCAAGCTGCGCGGTGGGCTCGTCCAGCACCAGTATCTCCGGCTCCGGCGCCATTACCGACGCCAGATTCAAAAGCTGCTTCTGCCCGCCCGAAAGCTCGTTCGTCGCCCGCAGGAACAGCCCGTCCAGCCCGAAATAGCTTGCCATTTCGGCGGCGCGCAGCCGCATCTTCTCACGCGGGGCGCCAAGGCTTTCAAGCCCGAACGCAAGCTCGTGCCAGACCCGGTCGGTGACTATCTGGTCATCGGGGTGCTGAAAAACAAAGCCGATCTTCGCCGCCTGTTCGCGTTCGGAAAGCTCCTCGAGCGGGCGCCCGTCCACCAGCACGCGCCCGCGGCGTGCGCCGTGCGGGGCAAGCACCGTCTTCAAATGCCTTAACAGCGTGCTTTTGCCGCCGCCCGAGGGGCCGATGACAAGCATGAGCTCCCCCCTTTCAACGCCGAGGGTAACGCCGTCAAGCGCGGGGGCCTTCTCGTTGGGATAGGTAAAGGTCAGATCTTCGAAATCGATATACGCCATGAAACGGCCTCCTTAACGTTTAAAAGCACGGGCAAAAGGCAAAGCACGGCAAAGGCCGCGTAAGCCGCCCACGAAAGCCCGCTTTGGGCCGCGTATTTAATCGAGGGATAGTACCTGAAATACACCTGTTTAAGGCCGACCGCGGCTGCCGTGACGGCGGAGGCCGCCAGCATTACGCCAAGCAGCAGCGCGTCGCGCGCCTCAAACGAATACAGCGCGTAGGCGGTACGTCCCTTTAGGCCGTAGCCGCGGCTCTTCATGCTGTCGGAGGCGGTAACGGCGCTCTCCAGAGCCCATGTCACGGTCACGGAAAGCACCTGAAGCCCGTGCTTTATCGCGGCGGCGGGGCCCTTTTTAAGGGGAGGAGCAACGCTCCTCTGCGCGGCGGAGACCTCGCGTATGCGGGCGGTCATGCGGGGTATGAACCTCAGCACCATACTGAAAACGAGCGACAGCGCCGGCAGCGCCCGCCCGAAAAGGAATATGTACTTGTCGCCGGTCATAATGCGCGAAAGGTAGAGGCTCCAGATAAGGAGCGCGGCAAACATGCAGCCGGAATTAAGCCCGTAGAGCACCGCCTCAAGCGTTACGGCGTTGCCGTTGCCAAAGTAAAAAAGCACCCTGACGCCCGCATGGTTGAAAACGGGGTTAAGGGCAGCCGCCAAAAGGCATACGGGAAGCGCCGCCGCGAATATGAATTTGACGGCGCGCCGCCCGTAGGAGCGCACCGCGCAGACTACCGCCCCGATAAGCGAAACGCCCGTCAGCACCGGGTGCAGCACGAAAGCGGTAATAAGCATGACAGCCAGAAAAAAAGCCATGCTCACCGCCGGATGCACCCCGTAAAACGCGTCGCGCCGCATAATACCCCCAATAGACGATCTGCGGACATTATACCATAAACCGCCCGCCGGAGCAATCCCGGAGCGGCGGCAAAGCAGGCAGATCCAATTCGTCCCGCAAAGTCCGGGCAGCGCGCAGATAACGCCTTCCCCTCAATAGGGTTGGGGACGAACGCACGCTCCTTCCCCTCAGTAGGGGAAGGGACAAACGAATACTCTTCCCCCGAAATAGGGAAGGGACGAACGCACGCTCCTTCCCCTCATACGGGAAGGGACAAAGAAGCGCGTCAAATCAGTCTTCCCCTTGGCGGGAGGCAACGCCAAGGTGGTGCGTTGCCGGACCGCTTGCGGTGGATGAGGGGTCCGCAACCCTGCTCCTTCCCCTGCGAGGGGAAGGGGGACCGCCGCCCCAAAGCGGCGGTGGAAGAGGTGGTTGAACGAATGTGTCCTTCCCTGTCGATCCGATACGCGCCCTGCGCCCACCTCATCCGGCGCTTCGCGCCACCTTCCCCTCATAGGGGAAGGGGCAATGGTCAGCGTAGCGGCAGCTTTACCGCCAAACCGATCACAGCGCCCACGCCCCAC
>JAFYHI010000001.1 GCA_017539215.1 Clostridia bacterium
ACCTTCACCGGCTGGGACGTGGCGTTTGGCAACGTGCAGAGCGATCTCGTAGTCACCGCGCAGTACACGATCAACAGCTACCTGCTGACGGTCTACTATGTGTACGAGGACGGCACCACCGCAATGAGCCCCTATACGCAGACCTACGCATACGGCGCGGCCTACTCGGTAACGAGCCCCGAGATCGCGGGCTATACCCCCGATATGGCGGTCGTCACCGGCACCATGGGCGCGGCTGACGCTGAAGTCACCGTTACCTATACCGCCGACGCTCCCACCGTACTCATCGGCGACGTCAACTGCGACGGCGTTGTGACGGCGTCCGATATCTCCTCGCTGTTCGCCTACGTTATGAACGCGGGCTCGCTCTCCGAGCAGGCCCTGCTTAACGCCGACATCGACGGCAACGGCACGGTCGACGCGACCGACGCTTCACTCCTTGCCCAGATGGTATTCGGCGCGTAAGGCAAACCAAACCGACCTGACGAAAGGCTCCGCGGCGTGCGCCGCGGAGCCTTGGCTGTTGACAAACCCGCGGGAAGGAGGTATAATGGTTAGACAATGCTAACCGAGTATGAAAAAGGGCGCAGACCTATAATATCGGGCTTTGCTGTAAAGCTCGCGGCGGCAATCATGCTGCTGGCGGCGCTTGTCACCGCGTGCGGCTGTACCCAAAACGGGCCGCTTGTGCGCGAGCTTTTCGCCATGGATACCTATATGCGTTTTTCCGTTTACGGCTTAACTGACGGGGAAGCGGCCGATGAAGCGGCGGACGCGGTCGTGCGTCTGTCGGGCCTGCTTGACGCCGTTGACAGCCGCAGCGAGGTTTACGCGCTCGATCACGGCGTGGGGCTTCCCGTACCCGTTTCGCCGGAGACTTTTGACGTGATAGAGGGCGCGCTCGGGCTTTCAAACAGGCTCGGCAGCGCGTTTGAGCTGACGGTAAGGCCCGTTCTCACCGCGTGGGGCTTTACGGAGGGCGAACACCGCATCCCTTCGGACGCGGAGCTTGCGGCGCTGATTGAAAACGTGGACGACGGGCGCGTCGGGCTTGACGCCGAAAGGAATACCGTAACGCTGCCGGAGGGTATGCAGATAGACCTCGGCGCGGTCGCAAAGGGCTATGCCGCAGACGAGGCGGCGCGCATACTGCGCGAGGGCGGGGCGAAAGCGGCGCTTTTGGACCTCGGCTCCAGCACCATACTCGCCTTTGGCTCAAAGCCCGACGGCACAAAGTGGAAGATCGCCGTAAAGGACCCCGAAAACGCCGACGGCGTTGCCGGCATTATCGAAACGGACGGCGGCGCGGTAAGCACCTCCGGGGGTTACGAAAGGTACTTTACCGGGCCCGACGGCCAGGTCTATTGGCACATAATTGACCCGCGAACGGGCCGCCCCGCAAAAACGGGCATACTTTCCGTAACGGTACTGACCGACGATGCAATGACGGGCGACGCCCTGAGCACCGCGCTCTTTGTAATGGGCCCGCAGGCGGCGGAGGAATACTACCGCGAAAACGGCGGGATTGATTATATAATGCTCATGGAGGACGGAAGCATTGTAATGACCGCAGGCGCTGAGGGCGTATTCACACCGTACGGCAGCCGCGCGGGGGCAAAGGTCAGCGTCGTGGGCTCCGGCGCGGACGGCTGAGCGTAACGGCGCAAACGCGGGCGGCGTTGACATAAAAGGTACCTTCGTTTATAATTTACATGAAAAAACACCCGTTATCGGGGAGAAAGAGGTTTTTATGGAACTGAAAGAAGCCGTTGCAAAGCTTAAAGAGATGAACCGCGTGATGCACGCCTACAACCACGCCATGGGCGTTATGTACTACGATATAGAGACCGCCGCGCCCAAAAACGCGACGGGCGGGTTTTCCGACACCATGGCCGCCCTTTCGGAGATAACATACAAGCTCTCCGTTAATGAAGAGAACTTTGCCCTGCTCGACTTTTTGACCGGGCACGCAGACGAGCTTGACGAGATAACAAGGCGCGAGGTAGAGGAAGCGCAGAAGGGTCTGAAGCTCCTTCGCAGCATACCCATGGACGAATACATAGAGTATCAGCGCGTTCTGTCCGAGGCTTCGGCGGTCTGGCACGAGGCAAAGGTAAAGTCCGATTACGCCATGTTCGAGCCGCACCTTAAAAAGCTCGTGGAGTTTGCCCGCAGGTTCGCTGCCTACGCCGCGCCCGAAAAGGACCCCTACGATTACTGGCTCAACGAGTTTGAGGAGGGCTTTACCCAGGACGTGCTCGACGGCTACTTCGAAAAGATAAAGGCGGGGCTCGTTCCCCTGATACACAAGATCGGCGAAAGGCCGCAGCTTGACAATTCGTTCCTGCACAAGACCTACCCCGTATGGCAGCAGAGGAAGCTGTCCGACTTCCTTATGGAGGTCATGGGTATAAACCGCGACGACTGCGCCATCGGCGAAACGGAGCATCCCTTTACCACGGGCTTCAACAAGCACGACCTCAGGATCACCACCCATTATTACGAGCAGGACCTTGCCTCCAGCATGTATTCCGTGATACACGAGGGAGGGCATGCCACCTACGAAATGGGCAATTCAGACGAGCTTTGGGATTCGCCCCTTGCGGGCGGCGCGTCCTGCGGCATGCATGAGAGCCAGTCGCGCTTCTACGAAAACCTCATCGGCCGCTCACGCGCTTTCATTGAGCTGGTGTTCCCCAAAATAAAGGAGACCTTCCCCGAGCAGCTCGAGGGCGTTGACGCGGAGGCGTTCTATCTGGCGGTCAACCGCGCCGAGCCGTCGCTTGTGCGCACCGAGGCCGACGAGCTGACCTATTCGCTGCATGTGCTCGTCCGTTACGAGATTGAGAAAAAGCTGATGCACGGCGAGCTTGATACAAAGGATCTGCCCGCCGAGTGGAACAGGCTTTATAAGGAATACCTCGGCGTGGATGTGCCAAATGACAAGGAGGGCTGCCTGCAGGATTCGCATTGGTCGGGCGGCAGCTTTGGGTATTTCCCGTCCTATTCGCTGGGGTCCGCATACGGCGCGCAGATACTTGCCCATATGAAAAAGGAGCTGGACTTTGACGGCCTCATCGCAAGGGGCGAAATGGGAGTTATCACCGACTGGCTGCGCGTGCATATCCATAAGTACGGCATGATAAAAAAGCCGGCCGAGCTAATCCGCATCTGCTGCGGAGAGGATTTTGACCCGCAGTACTATATAGATTATCTTACAGCAAAATTCAGCGAGCTGTACGGGCTGTGAGCAGAAAAAACGCTTGGGGAGCCGCAAGGCTCCCCTGTGCTTTGGGAGACGGATATGAGGCTTGATGATGCGATAAAAAGCTTTGAAGCGTCCGAACGCAGGCTCGCGGCTCTGCGGCGGGCGCAAAGCGTGCTTGGCTTTGACGGTATGACCTGCGCGCCAAAAAACTCCGCAGGCGGGCGGGCGCAAACGCTTGGAGCGCTTTCGCGGGCCGCGCACGGTGAGCTGCTGTCGAACGCGCGGTTCGAAGCCGCAAGCGCCGTCGCGGAGCATGGCGAAGGGGTTGACGAAGCGCTGCTTTTGAAGGCGCGCGACGCCCTGCGCGAGCGGGAAAGGCTGCAAAAAAAGGACGGGGCTCTGCTTGCGGAATACAGCGTGTTGACGGGCGAGGCGTTTGCCGCGTGGCGGGAGGCGAAAAAACGCAGCGACTTTTCATTGCTTTGCCCGTATCTTGAGCGGGTGGTCGACTGTGCGCGAAGGACGGCGCTTGCGTTTTCGCGGGAGGGCGACCCCGTGGACTATTGGCTTAACGAGAACGAGGAGGGCCTGAAAAGCGCACGGCTCGACGAATGGCTTGCGCTCGTGCGGGGAGGGCTTGAGCCGCTCCTCAGGGGGATAAGCAGCCGTCCAGTGCCGGACACGGGGATCATCCACGGGCATTTTCCCAAGTATTTACAGCAAAAATTCACGGAGGAGCTGTTAAAGCTCATGGGAGTTGACCGCGCCCGCTGCGCAGTTGGCGAGGCGGAGCACCCATACACCACGGTGATAGACCCCGACGATGTGCGCATAACCACCCATTATTATGAGGATAACGTCGCAGCCAATATGTTCAGCGTGCTGCACGAGGGCGGGCATGCAATATACGGCATGGGCATAGACCGCTCCCTTGCGGGATCGGCGCTGGGGTTTGCGTCGTCTGCGGGAATGAACGAGTCCCAGTCCCGCCTGTACGAAAACATGATAGGCCGCACCCCGGCGTTTGCCGAGGCGGTGCTGCCGCTGCTTCGGGAGATTTTCCCCGAACGCTTCGGCCGCGCGAAGCCGGACGAGCTCTTTCGCGCCGTGTGCGCCGTGCGCCCCACCTTAAAGCGCACGGAGGCCGACGAGGTGACCTATTCGCTGCATATAATGGTTCGGCACGAGCTTGAAAAAAAGCTGCTTCGCGGCGAGCTTGAGGTGCGCGGCCTGCCGGATGAGTGGAACAGGCTGTACCGCGAATATCTTGGGATCGAAGTCCCTTCCGACATGGAGGGCGTTCTGCAGGATATGCATTGGCCGAGCGGGCTTTTCGGCTACTTCCCGACGTACTTTTTGGGCAACGCTTACGCGGCGCAGATCCGGGCGGCGCTCAAGCGCGACATGGACCCCGACGAGCGCATCCGCTCCGGCTCCGTTGCGGACATAACGGAGTGGCTGAGGACGCATATACACTACTTCGGCAGGACGAAGACCCCGGATGAGCTCATCCGCTCATGCTGCGGGGGAGGCTTCGACCCCGGCATTTACGTCGATTATCTTAATGAAAAATACGGCGCGCTGTACGGGCTGTAAACAAAAAGCGGAGGCTCGGCGACTTTGAGGCCTCTGCAGCATACGAACAAAGCCGGGCTCATTGCGAGTCCGGCTTTCAGTATGTTCGGTTACGTTCAGCCCTCGTACTTGACTATGGGCTTCCTTGCGGCGGTGACCTCGTCGGGCCTGCCTACCGGCGTGGTGACGGGAGCCGCGAGTATCGCGGCGGGGTCGGCCTTGACCTGCTCGGCAATGCCGCGCATGGCCTCGACGAACTCGTCCAGAGTCTCGCGGGACTCGGTCTCGGTGGGCTCTATCATCATGGCTTCGTGCACGATGAGCGGGAAATAGATCGTCGGGGGATGATATCCGCGGTC
>JAFYHI010000008.1 GCA_017539215.1 Clostridia bacterium
ACCGGCAACGAGCAGAAGGTCACCATCACCGCATCCACCAACCTCTCCGAGGAGGATATCCAGAAGGCCGTCCGCGAGGCGGAGCAGTTCGCCGCCGAGGACAAGAGGCATAAGGAGGAGGTCGAGGTAAAGAACCATGCCGACTCCATGATCGCCGCCACGGAGAAGTCCATGAAGGAGATGGGCGACAAGATCACCGAGGACGACAAGGCCAAGATCAACGCCGAGATAGAGAACGTGAAGAACGCGGTCTCCGCGGGCAACACCGACAATATCAAGAGCGCCACCGAGAAGCTGACCGAGGTCTCGTACGAGGTGTTCGGCAGGGTCTATCAGCAGCAGGCTCAGCAGCAGGGCGAGCAGGGCGGCTATCAGGCCGGCGGCTATGAGCAGCCTCAGCAGCCCGACGACGGCGTGGTAGACGCGGATTACGAGGTCGTCGACGACGATAAGAAGAACTGATCATAAAAACTGCCCTTTGGCGGAGGGGGGTCCCCTCCGCCAAAGAGCGTTTAATGAATGCCGAATAATGAATAACGAATGAGCGCTCAAAAAGCTGACGACGCGGTACGGACACAACCCTTTACGTATTCATTCTTCGGCATTCATCACGCGGCGGGCCCAGGCCCTGCCGCAAACCGGAGGTTTTATATGGCAGAGAACAAGAGAGATTACTACGAGGTGCTCGGCGTTTCGAAAACGGCGAGCGACGATGAGATAAAATCCGCGTTCAGGCGCGTTGCAAAGCAGTACCACCCGGACCTTCATCCGAACGACAAGGAAGCGGAGGCCAAATTCAAAGAGGCCAACGAGGCGTACGAGGTGCTTTCAAACCCCGACAAGCGCGCCAAGTACGACCAGTTCGGTCACGCGGCGTTCGATCCCGCGGCGGGCGGCGGCTACTCCGGCGGCTGGTCGGGCTTCGGCGGTTCGCCTTTTAGCGGGTTCGGCGGTTTCGGCGACATATTCGGCGACATTTTCGGCGGCGGCGCAGCCCGCTCCAACCCCAACGGCCCCGTTCGCGGCGAGACGCTGAGGCAGAACCTTACCATCTCGTTTGAGGAGGCGGCCTTCGGCTGTGAAAAAGAGGTCCAGTACAGGCGCGAGGAGAACTGCTCCGCCTGCGGCGGCACGGGCGCGGCCCCCGGCACTCAGCCTGTCACCTGCCCCACCTGCGGCGGCAGGGGCACCGTCACAAGGGTGCAGAACACGATATTGGGCTCCATGCAGACCACCGTGCCCTGCTCCGCGTGCGGCGGCACGGGCAAGATAATAAAGGAGCCCTGCAAGGCCTGCTCCGGCGCGGGGCGCGTGCGCAATTACACCAAGCGCAGGATAAAGATACCCGCCGGCATAGACGACGGGCAGACCATCCGCGTGTCCGGCGCGGGCGACGACGGCCTGCGGGGCGGCCCCAAGGGCGACCTGCATATAGGCATCCGCGTAAAGCCGCATAAGCGCTTCGTGCGCGACGGCGCGGATATCCACCAGAACATAGAGATACCCGTCACCACCGCGATGCTCGGCGGGCAGATAAACGTACCCACTCTCGACAAGGATGTAAAGCTCACCATCCCCGAGGGCACGCCCGCGCAGAAGACCTTCCGCATGAAGGGCTTCGGCATACAGCGTCTCAATCAGCAGGACAAGGGCGATATGTACGTTAACGTCACGGTCGGCATACCCAAAAAGCTCACCGAAAAGCAGCGCGAGCTTGCGGCAAAGCTCGCAGAGGAGCTTGGCGACGGCGGCGCCCAAAAGACCAAGCCCAAAAAGAAGGGTCTGTTTAAGTAAGGAAATAACGAAGGAGCCGTTCCGGGTGGGACGGCTCCTTTCATACGGACGGCTAAACGCTTATTTTTCCTTCCATCACGACGGCCGCAGGACCTCCGACGCGGACCCTGCCGTTTTCGATGCACGCCGTTATGACCGAGGGGCGGCCCATCGCCTCGCCCTGCATGAACGAGACGGGCTTATCACGGGGGATGACGCCGTTTTCCGCAAGGTAGTGGCAGAGCGCCCCGCTCGAGGTGCCCGTGGCACACTCCTCGGGTACGCCGTACAGCGGCGCGAAATTGCGGCAATGCGCGGCAAAGCCGTCCTCCGTCAGGCAGAACATATGCACGCCCGTCACGTTATGGCGCTTTGAAAGGGCGTAGACGGCGGCCTCATCCTGTTTGGCGGCGTTCAGCTCCGCCTCGTCCTTAACCGGCAGGAGTATGTCGTCAAGCCCCACACCCACGGCGGCGGGGAAGAGCCCGGCCTCTCCTTCGCGCTCCGCAAGGCCGAACGCGCGGTAAAGCTCCCGCGCCTCGCCGCCCTCAAAAACCTTTATCGTGCGGGCCTCGGCCATGTCGAGCCGGATGGAATCCCGCCCGACCGTCACGCGGATATCGCCGGACGTCGTGTGAACGAGCATATCCCCAAGCCCGCAGAGCTTTTTCTCCCGCAGGAACGAGAACGACGCCACCGTCGCGTGGCCGCAGAGCGCCGCCTCGCACACGGGCGTGAAGTACCGCACGGCGTATTCCGTCTCGGTCAGCTTTCTTATAAACGCGGTCTCCGAAAAGCGAAGCTCCGCGGCGGCTTTGATGCAGATATCCTCCCCGGGGAAGGGATCCCCGCCCAAAAACACCACCCCGGCGGGGTTGCCGGAATAGGGCCTGTCTGTGAATGCGTCAACTATGGCAGAAGTGTACTTCATTTTATTGCCTCCTGAATAACTAACCACTTAGAACCGTCCCCGTTGGTCAATGTGAATCAAGGGCCCGCACAAACCTGTGCGGGCCCTTGCTTAACTCATATCACGTCGGCTTCCCGAATTATATCTCGGAGAGCTTCTTGTAGTAATCGTACTTGGCCTTAGCCTCCTGCTCGCTCCTGGCAAACAGTTCAGCCGCAAGCTCGGGGAACTGCTGCTTCAGAGCGGTGTAACGGCCCTCGCCCATGAGGAAGTCCTGATAGGAGCCGGTAGCGGGCTTGCTGTCAAGGATGAAGGGGTTCTTGC
>JAFYHI010000009.1 GCA_017539215.1 Clostridia bacterium
ACGCGCTTGACGAGCGCGAATCGCGCACTTTTGACGCCGCACGCAAGGCGCGTCCGCAGGTGCTGTTCCTTTTAAGGGAGCTTATCTGGCGCGCGGGGCGCGTGGTTTCGCCGGAGCTTAAAAGCTTTGTGCGGGAGTTTGCGCCCGACCTGATTTTCGCCCAGATAAACGACACGGAGTACCTTTCGCGGCTGACGCTCTCGCTTACCGACCTTACGGGCCGCCCCGTCTGCCTGTTTATAGGGGACGATTTCTGCTCGCTGAAGCGGCTTGAGATAAGCCCGCTGTTCTGGTTTTTAAGGCTTCGCAAACGGCGCGTGCATAAAAAGCTCATCAAAAGGGCGGCAAAGGTCTATATGATGACCGATATCGCCAAGCGCGAATACGACGCCGCCTTCGGCATAGACTGCGGGACGGCCGCAAAAAGTCTTGATTTTTCGGGCAGGGCGCCGGAGCCCCGCGCAGGCTGCGGCCCCCTTCGCCTGACCTATACCGGCAACCTTTATAACGGGCGGTGGAAGCAGCTTGCGGCGTTGGGCGGCGCGATACAAGAGGCAAACGCATCTGCCTCGCGCAGGGCCGAGCTTTGCGTGTGGTCGGCAACGCCGCTGACCGGCAGGATGAAAAAGGCGTTCGACGCGAACGGCGTACGGTTCTGCGGCTGTGCGCCCTCGTCTGAGATGCCCCGCATAATGGCGGATTCCGACGTGCTGGTCCACGCGGAGGCCGACTCCCCGCGTGAGGCGGCGGTGGTGCGGCTGTCGTTTTCGACGAAGCTTGTCGACTATATGCACGCGGGCCGGTGCATACTGGCTGTCGGCCCAAGGGGGCAGGCGTCCATGGCCCATCTCGATGAAAACGGCGCGGCTGTTTGCGTGTACGGCCGCGAGGGGCTTTTGCCCGCCGTAAAGCGCATAATGGACGACGGCGAGCGCGCGCGGCTTGCTTCCGCCGCGTGGGAGTGCGGCAGGCGCTGCCACAACGCGTCCACGGTAAGGCCCCGCTTCGCGGCGGAGCTTCAAGACGCGGCCTTTGGAGGCCCATTTCCCGGATGAGAGTAATAAACATAAACGCCGTCTACGGGCGGCTCAGCACCGGCAGGACGGTGGAACAGCTTAACGAGGGGCTTAAAAAGTACGGGGTCGTTTCCACCACCGTGTTTTCGGCGGGGCCGAAAAACCCCAAGGCGCATCGCATGGGCTCGCCCTGGGACGTGCGTCTGCACTCGCTTCTGGCGCGGGTGTTCGGCAACTCGGGGTATTATTCGCACATACCCACGCTGGGGCTTTTACGATACCTCGACCGCGAAAAGCCCGACATCGTCCACCTGCACAATCTGCATTCCAACTTCATCTGCCTGCCGATGCTGTTCGGCTACCTTGCCAAAAACCGCATACCCGCCGTCGTCACCCTGCACGACTGCTGGTGGTTCACGGGCAAATGCACCCATTACACGGCGGACGGCTGTACGCACAGGCTGACGGGCTGCGGGCATTGTCCGAGGCTGCGCAAGGACATACCCTCGTGGCTTTTCGACCGATCCCGAAGGATGCTTGCCGACAAGCGCAAATGGTTCGAAAGCCTGCCCGCGTATGCGGTGATAGGCGTTTCGGACTGGATAACCGCCGAGGCGAAGCTGAGTTTTATGGGCTCGGCAAAGCTCGTGAGGCGCATTTACAACTGGATAGACACCGAGCTTTTCAGCCCCACGCCGTCGGATATACGCTCAAGGTACGGGCTGGAGGGCAAGTACCTGATACTCGGCGTGGCCGGGTTGTGGCAGAACAGCAAGGGCCTGCAGGATTTTATAAGGCTTGCGCGTGAGCTGCCGCCTGAAATGCGCATCGTGCTGATAGGCGCAATGCCCGAGGAGCGCGACCTGGGGGGCATAGTCAGCATACCCTTGACCGAAAACCAGAGAGAGCTTGCGGAGTGGTACTCCGCCGCCGACGTGTTTTTGACGCTCTCGCGGGAGGAGAGCTTCGGCAAGGTCTCGGCGGAGGCGCTCTCCTGCGGCACTCCGGTCATCGCGGTGGGCACCACGGCAAACCCCGAGCTTGTGGGCAGGGGCTGCGGAGTGGTCATATCCGATACCTCGCCCGGCGCCGTGCTTGACGCGATCGCCCGGGTGCGAAGCGTGGGCAAGGATAAAATGCTGCCCACCTGCCGGGAGTTCGCTCTTAATAGCTTCGGTATGGAGGATCGCATAAGCGATACCCTCGCGGTCTATAACGAACTAATAAAGGAGTAATATGCTCGTACCCGTAGCAGTGCTGGCAATACTGGTCATAATGGGGCTTGCCTCGCGCAGCCTGTTCGGCACGGCCAACAGGCCGGTATTTCTTGTACTGCTTATACTGGTGCTGCTGGTCATGTCGGGTCTGCGCAGCGAAACGGTCGGAATGGATACCCAAAGGTACTATGCCTCGTTCAACGACTTTCTGGCTATGGACAGGGAAGAGGCGGCCGAGTTCATCTCCACCCAAAAGGATGCGGGCTACTACTGGTTTTCGTGGGCGTTCGGCAAGGTCATACCCGATGTGCACGTTTGGTTCATGTTCGTTTCGGCAGTGTACCTTATAGGCATTGCGCTGGTGTGTTATTGGGAGTCGCCCGACTACGCCTTTTCCATGCTGTATATGTACACCATGGGTATGTTCTTCTTCTCGATGACCGGCCTGAGGCAGGCGCTTGCAATGGGCATTGCGCTGACGAGTTATGCCTTTCTTGCAAAAAGGCAGTTTATCCCGTTCGTGATAATAGTGGGCGTCGCAAGCATCTTCCATCAGTCGGCGATAGCGTTTATGTTCATATACCCCATTGCGAGGATGCGCAGCGGCTGGCTGCGGCTCGTCCTCATAATGGGATTTTTCCTGCTGATAATCGCCTTCAAGGACAGCGTCGCAAGGTGGATTTTCAACATATTGCCCGACAGCCTGCTCGACGCCCGCCTGTCGGGCTACGTCGGCAGCGAAAAGCGGCTCACCGCGTCGGGGTTCGTGATACAGCTTTTGATGTTCGTGTTCTGTTTGCGGTACAGGAGCCGCATAGTTGCGGACGAGCCGCACCGCGAGGTGCTGTATAACCTTGCTTCGGTGTCGCTGGTGTTTCAGGCGGCGGCAATGGCATTTGCGGAGTTCTTCCGCGTGGGCATGTACTTTGGGTGGAGCTTTATGGTGCTGATACCCATCTGCATGCAGTATGAGGCAAAGGACAGGAGCTATGAGTTCATACGCATGGCGGTAATGGTGGCGCTGATCGCGTATTTCTTCTATTCAACGGTCAAAAGCTACGGCGTAACGCCGTACAGCTTCTTCTGGGAGGGTTCGGTGATATGAGCAAAAAAACCGCTACGATCACGTTTCATTGGGCTACCAACTACGGCGGAGTGCTGCAGGCGTACGCCCTGCAAAAGGCGCTGGAGGGGCTTGGCGTCGAAACCGAGATAATCGACTTCGTGCCGCGGAGGGTCAGGTTTATGATAGTAGCGGACAACCTTTTGAAGCGGCGCTTCGGCGAGTTTAAGAAGGAGCGCAGCATACGCGCGTTCCGCCGCTCGCACCTGAAGCTTTCCAAAAGGCGGTACCGCAGCACGCACGCGCTTTTGTCCGCCGCGGACGAATACGGCGCGGTCATTGCGGGCAGCGACCAGGTGTGGAATTACAGCTTTATCACCTCCTACGGCAAAAGGCCCATGCTCAGCTATTTTCTTGACTTTACCGCAGACGGGGTAAAGCGCCTGAGCTATGCCGCCTCGTTCGGCGCGAATAAAATGCCCGCCGATTACGCGGACATGGTGAAGCCCCTCATAGACCGCTTTGCGGCGGTCTCCGTGCGCGAGGATACCGGGCTTGATATAATGCGCGGCATGGGCGTTGAGGCGGAGCTCGTCTGCGACCCGACGGCCCTGCTTTCGGCGGAGGATTACGCGCGCATCGCGGCAAAAGGAGAAGGCGGCGCGTACGTCTGTTCCTACATAATACAAAGCGGTCAGCATACGGCGTATGAGATAGAGCGGCTGGCGGCCCGAAAAACCGGCCTGCCGATTAACCGAATAAAGGACTCCTACGGCATACCCGAGTGGCTCGGCAGCATACGCGGAGCGGAGCTTATCGTTACCAACTCGTTCCACGGCGTCATGCTGTCGCTTATATTCGGCAGGCCGTTCATAGCCGTGCCGGTGGAGGGCAAGGACATGAACGCGCGAATACAAAACGTGCTGCGCGAGCTTGGCCAGACGCACAGGATACTCTCGTCGGCAGACCCCGAAAGGGTGGAGGAGCTTGTAAAAGAGGGCCTTGACAAGGCCGCGGTCAATGCGGGCCTTGAGCGTCTGCGTGCGGGAGGCATGGAGTTTTTGCGGAAAAACCTTTTGGGGTGAGGTATGCAAGGTTCGGCAAGCGAGAATAACGCCCGCGAAGGCGGCCGGCAGATAAAGCTGGGCGGCGTGCTTTCGTATATCCAGATAGGGCTGAACGTGCTTGTAGGTCTCGTCTACACCCCCATCATGATAAAGCTGCTGGGGCGCAGCGAATACGGCCTTTACAACACCGTCGCCTCAACGGTGGCAATGCTCGGCGTGCTGAACCTGGGCTTTTCAAGCAGCTATATCCGCTACTTTTCAAAGTACCGCGAGGCGGGGGACAGGGAGTCGGTCTATAAGCTCAACGGGCTGTTCCTGCTGATCTTCCTGATCATCGGAGCGGCGGCGCTTGCCTGCGGGCTGTTTTTGACGGGCCATCTCGAGCTTGTGTTCGACAAGGGCCTGACGCAGGCGGAGCTTGAGACCGCCCGCGTGCTTATGCTGCTTTTGACGGTGAACCTTGCGGTATCGTTCCCTATGAGCGTGTTTGCAAACGTCATAACCGCCAACGAGCGCTTTGTATTCCTGAAGCTCATCGGAATGATAAAAAACGTGGCGAGCCCGCTTTTGACGATACCGCTCCTGCTGCTGGGTTACGGGTCCGTTGCGATAGTCGCAGTGACCATGGCGGTCTCGGCGGCGGTAGACGCCGTGTACGTCGTATATGTATTGCGGGTGCTGCGCGAAAGGTTCGTGTTCCGCGGCTTTCCTAAGGGGATATTCGGACAGCTCTTCGGGTACACGGCGTTTATTGCGATAAACATAATAATCGACCAGGTCAACTGGAACGTGGACAAGACGCTGCTCGGGCGTTTTCGAGGCACTTATACCGTGGCGGTCTACTCGGTGGGCGCGGTGCTGCAAACCTACTATAACACGTTCTCGTCGTCGGTATCGGGGCTGTTTACTCCCCGCATACACGCCATTTCCAACGACTCCGCGATAGACTCCGCCGAGCGCGACAGGCGTCTGAGCAGCCTGTTTATAAAGGTCGGGCGCGTGCAGTTCATGATGCTGATGCTCATCCTGACGGGGTTCGTGTTCTTCGGACGCAGCTTCATATTCTTCTGGGTGGGCGAGGGCTATGACGAGGCGTACGCCGTTGCGCTCATGCTTATGGCGCCCGTCACCGTGCCGCTCATCCAAAACGTGGGAATCGAGATACAGCGTGCCAAAAACCTGCACCGCTTCCGCAGCCTTGTGTACCTCGGCATGGCGGCGGTGAACCTGGTCCTGACCGTGTTCCTTGCCCAAAAATACGGTGCGGTCGGCGCCGCGTTCGGCACGGCGGTGTCGCTCGTCGCCGCAAACGGCGTCATTATGAATATCTATTATCACCTGCGCTGCGGCATCGACGTGCCCGCCTTCTGGCGCAGCATAGGCAGGCTCTCGCTTGCGCTGCTGCCGCCCGCTGCGCTGGGAGCCGCGCTTATGCTCTTTGCAAAGCCCGCGTCGCTGTGGGCGCTTTTGGGCGAGATCGCGGCATATACCGCCGCATACTCGGCGTCCGTGTGGGCGCTTGGCATGAACGGGGACGAAAAGCGCATGGTGCTTGCGCCCCTTAAAAGGATGTTCGAAAGGTTGAAAAAATGAAAGGTCTTCCAAAACCCGACTTGTGCTGCGGCTGCGGCGCCTGTGCGGACGTATGCCCCGCCGGGGCAGTCGTGATGCGCCCCGACGCAGAGGGCTTTGCGCACCCCGCGGCAAGCGGCGCGGCCTGCACGCACTGCGGCCTTTGCGAAAGCGTATGCCCCGTTTTGGGGCCGGCGGCGGCGGGCGGGACGCTCTCGGCTTACGCCGTCACGAACGGCTCCGGGGAGGAATTGTCAAACAGCTCCTCCGGCGGCGCGTTCGCGCTGCTTGCGCGTGCTGTGCTTGAAAGGGGCGGCGCGGTGTGCGGCACTGCAATGGACGGCGGGATGCGCGTCGTCCACCGCTTTATAGAGAGCGCGGATGAACTGCCCGCGCTGATGGGCTCCAAGTACGTTCAAAGCGACGCCGCAGGCGCGTATTCCAAGGCACGGTCGTACCTTGAATATGGGCGCGAGGTGCTCTTTTGCGGCACGCCCTGCCAGACCGCGGCGCTCCGCGCATATCTCGGGCGCGCATACGCGGGGCTGACGCTCTGCGGCGTTATATGCCACGGCGTGCCGTCGCCGCTTGCGTGGCGCAGGTACCTTGCCCGTGCGGCAAGGGGCAAAAGGCCGGTCGCTGCGTCGTTCCGCGATAAGCGCACGGGCTGGCGGCGCTACGGCGTTTCCGTCAAAACGGAGGACGGCGGCGAGCGGTTCACGCCCGCAGGCTCCGACCCTTATATGAGGGCGTTCCTGCATGACCTCGACTTAAGGCCGGCCTGCTACGATTGCCGCTTTCGCGGCACGGCGCGTCATGCGGATATTACTCTGGGCGATTTCTGGGGCGCTGAAAAGCTCATGGGCCCCGACGACGACAGGGGCATTTCGCTGCTGCTGACCCACACGCAAAAGGGCGAGCAGGCCGCGGCGCGCATAGAGGGCGCCTCCGTGCGGCGGGTATCGGCAGGGGATGCGCTGAGCTTTAACCCGGCCGCGCTCGTTTCTCCGAAAAAACCCGCGGAGCGCGCGGCATTCATGGCGGAGCTTCCGACGCGCGATTTTGCGGAGCTTGTGCGCAAATACGCCCGCGAAAGCGGCGTTTCAAAACTCAAACGGGCCGTAAAGCGGCTCATCGGCAGATAGGGGGTGCCTTATGTCCATCTTTTCAGGCAAAACACTTATGATAACGGGCGGGACGGGCTCGTTCGGCAACGCGGTGCTGAACCGCTTTCTCGACACCGACATAGGCGAGATACGCATTTTCTCACGCGATGAGAAAAAGCAGGACGATATGCGTCACGAGTTTCAGGCGCGCTTTCCCGAGGCCGCGAAGAAGCTGCGCTTTCTCATTGGCGACGTGCGGGATATTACGTCGGTCAGGAGCGCGGTGCGCGGGGTGGATTACATTTTCAACGCGGCGGCATTAAAGCAGGTGCCCTCGTGCGAGTTCTTCCCGATGGAGGCCGTCAAAACGAACGTCATCGGCACCGACAACGTATTGAACGCGGCGATAGACGCGGGCGTAAAGTCCGTCATCTGCCTGTCCACCGACAAGGCGGCCTATCCCGTAAACGCGATGGGCATTTCAAAGGCCATGATGGAAAAGACTGCTGTCGCAAGGAGCCGCAATGCGGGGGATACCGTTATCTGCTGCACGCGCTATGGCAACGTGCTTTGCAGCCGCGGCAGCGTGGTGCCTCTGTTTATAGACCAGATACGCCACGGCGGGCCCATGACCGTGACCGACCCCGATATGACCCGCTTTATAATGAGCCTTGACGAGGCCGTTGACCTGGTGCTGTTCGCGTTTATGAACGGGGCGCCGGGCGACATATTCGTGCAGAAGGCTCCCGCCGGCACCATAGGCACGCTTGCCGAGGCCGTGCGGCGGCTGTTCAAGCCCGACTGCGAGATAAAGATAATAGGCATACGCCACGGCGAAAAGATGTATGAAACGCTTTTGACAAACGAGGAGTGCGCCCATGCCGAGGATATGGGCAATTTCTACCGCGTGCCCGCCGACAACCGCGACCTCAACTACGATAAATACTTCATAGACGGCAGCCGCGAGCGCAACACGCTCAAAGAGTTCAACTCCGCCAACACCGAGCATTGGGGCGTGGAGCGCGTTATGGAAAAGCTCCTGTCCCTGGACTATATCAGAGAGGAGCTTGAAAAGGGCGTATGAAAGTGCTTGTGACGGGCGCAAACGGCTTTGTGGGCCGCAGCCTCTGCGCCGAGCTTGAAAACATCGCCTCCGGCAAAAGGCGCGATACGTTGGGGCTCACGCCGCTCACCGTGATGAAGTACGACGTCTGCTCCACCTGGGCCGAGCTTGAAGCATACGCGCGGGAGGCCGACTTCTGCGTGCATCTTGCGGGGGTCAACCGCCCGAAGGACGCGGCGGAGTTTGAAACGGGCAACGCCGACCTTACCAAAAGGCTGACCGCCCTTCTGCGCGGGGCGGGGGGCCGCTGCGGGCTGCTGCTGTCAAGCTCGACGCAGGCGGCGCTTCAAAACCCCTACGGCGCAAGCAAACGCGCGGCGGAGGGGTTTGTGCGCGAATACTCAAGGGAATGCGGCGCGCCGGCGTTCGTTTTCAGGTTCCCGAACCTGTTCGGCAAATGGTGCCGCCCCAACTACAACAGCGTTGTGGCGACCTTCTGCCACAATATCGCAAACGGGCTGCCCATCCGCGTGGACGACGAGGGGAAGCTTATGACGCTTGCCTATATCGACGACGTTGTGGACGAGATGATAGCCTGCATAGCCGGGCGCCGTGCGGCCAGCCCCGAGCCGCGCCCGTTCGAGGTGACGCACGAGGCGACGCTGGGGCAGATCCGCGACTTGCTGTACTCGTTCCGCGACGGGCGGCGCGGGCTGCTGCTGCCGGATGTTTCGGACCCGTTCACCAAAAAGCTGTACTCGACATATCTTTCGTACGTCCCCGCGTGTGAGGCGGGCGTCCCCTGTGAAACGAAGCGCGACGAGCGCGGCGGCTTTACGGAGCTTATCCGCACCGACGCCATGGGGCAGGTGTCGGTAAACACGGTAAGGCCGGGCTTTACCAAGGGCAACCATTGGCACCACACCAAGACCGAAAAGTTCATCGTGGTATCGGGGCGGGGCGTCATTCGCCAGCGCCGCGTCGGCGACGCGAGCGTCTGCGAGCTGCCCGTGTGCGGCGACGAAATGACCTCGGTCGATATGCTGCCGGGGTACACGCACTCCATAGAAAACACGGGGGAGGACGACCTTGTATTCATCATCTGGGCGAACGAGCGGTTCGACCCGGAGCGGCCCGACACATACTATGAACCGGTGCTTATCAAAACGGAGGTGTAACGCAGTATGGAACGCATAAGACTGATGACGCTGTTCGGCACAAGGCCGGAGATAATCCGCCTGTCCGAGATAATGAAAAAATGCGACCGCTATTTCGACCAGATCACCGTGCATACGGGCCAGAACTGGGACTATAAGCTGAACCGCGTTTTCTTTGAGGAGTTCGGCCTGCGCGAGCCCGACCATTACCTTGGCGTGGCGGGGGATACGCTGGGGCAGACGATAGGCAACGTGATCGCCAAATCGTACGACCTCATGGCAAAGGTGCGCCCCGACGCGCTGCTGGTGCTGGGCGACACCAACTCCTGTCTTGCGGTGATCGGCGCAAAGCGGCTGAAAATACCCGTGTTTCACATGGAGGCGGGCAACCGCTGCTTTGACGAGAACCTGCCCGAGGAGATAAACCGCCGCATCGTCGACCACACGAGCGACGTTAACCTGTGCTATACCGAGCATGCGCGGCGATATCTTTTGGCGGAGGGCGTAAAAAAGGAGCAGACCTACGTTGTCGGCTCCCCCATGCGCGAGGTGCTTGACGCCAATATCAACAGGATCAACGCCTCCGACGTGCTTGAAAGGCTCGGCCTTGAAGCAGGGGGCTACATACTGCTTTCAGCCCACCGCGAGGAGAACATAGACATAGAGCGCAATTTCTTCGAGCTGATGAACTCGGTCAACGCCATGGCGGAGCATTACGGCAAGCCCGTCATCTACTCCACGCATCCGCGCAGCCGCAAGTTCATCGAAAAGCGCGGGTTCGTGTTCCACCCGCTCGTCAAAAGCCTTGAGCCGTTCGGCTTTGCGGATTACAACTGCCTGCAGAAAAACGCCTTCTGCGTGGTCAGCGACAGCGGCACGATCCCAGAGGAGGCAAACTATTTCCGCTTTCCGGCGGTGTCGGTCAGAACCAGCACCGAGCGCCCCGAGGCGCTGGATTCGGGCAATTTCATAATAGGCTCCATCGGGCGCAGCAGCGTGCTGCAGGCTGTGGAGCTGGCCGTGTCCATGCACAAAAACGGGGACGATGGCGTCGCTACGCCGGATTATGAGGACGCGAACGTCAGCACGAAGGTCGTAAAGCTCATACAGAGCTACGTCGGCATAGTCGACCGCATGACCTGGCGCAAAGAGCTGTGAGGCGCCTTGGCGGAAAACCGAAGGAGGGGCGGGGGATAAGCCGCGCCGCGGCGGCGATACTCATGTTCGCGCTGTTCCTGATTTCGGCGGCCGCGCTCGAGGCATATCGCTGCGCGCACGGGTTCATAACGGTCCGTTACCGCATCGGGTCCGAAAAGCTGACGGCGCCAGTTCGGGTTGCAATGCTCTCCGACCTGCATGAAAGCGAGTTCGGCCCCGGCAACGCCGACCTTATAGAGGCGGTGCGCGGCCTTTCGCCAGACCTTATTCTCTGCGTGGGCGACATGGCCTCACGCGGGGCGACCGAGCGCGACCTTGAGGTGCCGGTGCATCTCCTGCGCGAGCTTTGCCGCATAGCGCCCGTGTACGTTTCGCCCGGCAATCACGAGGCGGATTATGTTAAGGTTAAGGGCGTGGGCGTTTACCGCGCGTATGAGCGGGCGGGCGCGGTGCTTTTGGACCGCAGGTTCGAGGACCTTGTGATAAACGGTCAGCGTATTCGCCTTGGCGGGATATTCGGGTACTGCTTCCCGTACGGGCAGAGCAGCGAGGCCTTTGCCGCATCGAGTGCGGGGCGGTTCCTCTCCTCGTTCGAGGATACCGATTCATTCAAGCTGCTGATGTGCCACAAGCCCACGGATTACTGCCTTGAAAGCGAGAAGGAGTACTTTCTCGACCCCGACGTGGACCTTGTGCTGTCGGGACACACGCACGGCGGGCTTTGGCGCCTGCCCTTCGTGGGCACGCCGTTTCTGCCGCAGCAGGGGTTCTTTCCAAAGCTCGACCACGGGCAAAAGCAGGTGGGCGGCGCAGTCATGATAATCGGCGCGGGGCTTGGGCACAAAAGCCTGCTCTTTCGCCTGTTCGATCCGTGCGAGCTGGTTTTGATAGAGCTTGCGCCCATTGAGTGAGGTTTTGGCTGTGGACAACGCCAAACGGATATGATATAATAAAAAATCGGGTATTCCCGTTAATTGGCGGCCGGGCCGCCTGCCGAAAGGGTACAGGATGAAGAAGAACCAACGGAGCCTATTGAAGTTCCTGCTGGCCGTGCTCAGCGTAGTGGCGGCTGTTTTCCTTATATATATATGGCAGGAGAGGCTGCGCGGCAGCAACCGCAAGCCCGCCATTATCTGCCCCACGGCAAGCATAAGGGTAAGCGTTGAGAGCCTTTCGGACAACAGCATACTGCTGCGCGACGTTACCGCAATGGACGTGGAGGACGGCGACATAACGGGCAGCCTCGTGGTGGAGAGCGTTTCGCAGTTTGTCGAAAAGGACCACTGCATAGTGACCTATGCGGCGTTCGACTCCGACAACAACGTATCAAAGCTCACCCGGCACCTGTTTCTGACGGACTATGTGCCGCCCCGCTTTACCATATCGGCGCCGTTGGAGTTCGGGTATTCGTCCAGCTTCAACCCGCTTGCGAACGTGGGCGCGTACGACTGCATAGACGGCGACATTTCCGACAGGGTAAAGATGGTGCTGCAAAACCCCGACGATGACATAACGGCGATAGGCACCCACGCGGTGCAGTACCGGGTGACGAATTCGCTTGGCGACGTTTCGACGCTGGATACCGAGGTAGAGATATACGAGCGCACATATACCGAGTCGCGCATGATACCCTCCGTCAGGCTTACCGACTACATAGTGTACGTTGACAGGTACGGCTACGTTGATCCGGAGGAGCGCATCGCCGGCATCACGCTGGGCGGCGTGCCCTTTGCGGTGGCCGAGTACAGGGCGGGCAGCATCGAGATAGACGATTCCGAGGTGGATTACAGCACACCCGGCTATTACCGCATTCGCTACACCTGCGACAACAGGCAGGAGTATTACGGCGAAGCGTCGCTGATCGTTTGCGTAACGGAGGTGGACGGCTGATGACAGGCGCAAAAAGCAGGCTCAATATCCCGGCGGGCGCCGAAAAGCCCGTCAAGGAGACGAATATAGACCTTGAGGTCATACTCTTTAACATCGCGCGGAACTGGTGGGTCATACTCATAGTCTGCCTTATCACGGCAATGGCGTCATACATCGTCGTTACGGAGCGATATACCCCCACCTATTACGCGGGGGCGACCTTTGTTGTGACGAGCAAGGACGGCGGCTCCGACACGGTGTACTCGAATCTTGTAGTGGCGTCCAAGCTTGCGGAGTCCTTTACCTATGTGCTTGAAAGCCCCGTCCTGCAGGAGAAGATTGCGGAGTCCCTCGATATGCCCGCGTTCAAGGGCAAGGTCACGGCCTCCAGCGTTGAAAAGACCAATCTCATTCAGATGGGCGTGCAGGCGTCCTCGCCCCAGCTTGCGTTCGACGAGATGTGCGCCATAATAAAGTATCACCATATCGTGTCCGACAACCTGATGGGCAACGCGGTGCTTGACGTGTTAAAGGCGCCCACCGTGCCCACCGAGCCCGTTGCGGATATGAACCGCGCGTCAAAGGTTGCAACAGCGACCGCCGCCGCTGCGCTGCTGACGGCTATACTGCTTGTCGTGGCGACCGTCGCAAACGACGAGATAATGACCGAGAGCGACCTTATAACGCTTGTCGACTGCCCCGCGCTTGCGACCATCTATCACGAGCGCAAAAACCTTTCGCTGCGCGCGCGCCTGCGCGGCATGAAAACGAGCATGCTCATCACCAACCCCACGACGAGCTTCCGCTTTGCCGAAACGTACAGGCTGTTCCGCACAAGGCTCGAATACATAATGAAGCAGAAGGGCCATAAGGTGCTTATGGTGTCCTCCGCGATAGAGAACGAGGGCAAGACCACCTCCGCCGCGAACACGGCGATAATACTCGCGCTCAACAACAAGCGCGTGCTGCTTATGGACGGCGATATGTTAAAGCCCGCCCTTTACAAGGCGCTCACCACAAGGGTGCGCCGAGGCATGTCCGTAAACGAGTTTATAATGAACGGCGGCGACCCCGAAGACATACCCACCATGGAAGGGCTGCCCACGCTGAGCCTGCTTTTGAGCAAGGCGTCGATACCCAATTCCACCGAGATAATCGGATCCAATGAGATGAAGGAGTTTATCGACCGTGCAAAGCGGGTCTATGATTATATAGTGATAGACACTCCTCCCGTTGCCGTGGCGACGGACGCCGAGTGCTTTGCCGAGATCGCCGACTGCATGCTGATGGTGATCAAGCAGGGCGGCGCAAAGGCAAGGGTAGTCAACGAGTGCATTGACGCCGTAAGCCAGTCCGGAGCGGAGATACTGGGCTGCATATTCAACAACGTCTATCCGCTGGAGTTTTTGGGCTCCGGCACCGAGGCGCACGCCGATGCGGTAAAGGCGGGCGTCCAAAAGGGCGGCTACGGTTACGGCTACGGCGCTGACCGCAGGAATTAAGGGGGTGCAGGCAATGGAAGACAACAGGGAACGCCCCAATACCGAAGAACTGCGCGAAGGGTACCCGCAGGACCCGCGCGAAGAGCTGGACAGGATAGGCACAGTCACCGCCAACATACAGCCCGTCAGCGTGACGGACTTTCTGCAGGAGCTTTTGTCAAGCGCCCGCAGGCTGTATCTGCTGCCCGTCATATTCGCGGTCATCTGCTGTACGCTGCTGTGCATTCACGCAAGGACGGCCTTCAACCCCATTTACGAGGCCTCCGCGACCTTTACGGTCAACGTGGCAAACGTCAGCACCAAGACGAGCTCCACATACTCCATAAACCTTGCAAAGCAGCTTTCCGAGACCTTCCCCTACATATTCAACAGCGACGTGCTCAACAACCTGATACGTCAGGACCTTGGCATGGATGAGATACCCGCCACCATCACGGCCGAGTCGGTGGGCGAGAACAACCTGTTCACCATACACGTCTTTTCAAGGACGCCGCAGACCTCGTATCAGGTGCTGCAAAGCGCGATCGACAACTATCCCCGCGTGGCGGATTTTGTCGTGGGCAACACGTCGCTCACGCTCATCACCGACTCCGGCATACCCTCAAAGCCCATAAACGGCATCTCCTATAAGACGGAGCTTATAAAGGGCGTGGGGCTGGGCATACTCGCGGCGCTCATCGTGATAGTCATTGCGACCCTTACAAAAACCACCGTGCGCGACACCGACGACTTAAAGTCCATGCTCAATCTGCGCTGCTTCGGCACGCTGCCCTTTGTCACCCGCCGCCGGCGCGATGAAAAGAGCATGCTCGAGATAACCCGTGAGGACGCCTCCAAAACTTTTTCCGACTCGATACGCCTTATTCGCTCGCGCGCGGTAAAGGCCTGCGACGAACAGGGCTCGCGCATAATTCTCGTTGCCAGCTCCATGCCGGGCGAGGGCAAAACCACCGTTGCGGTGAACCTTGCGGTATCGCTTGCCATGTCGGGCAAAAAGACGGCGCTGCTGGACTGCGATATGCGCAAGCCCTCAGACCTTGCCGCGCTTGCCGGCGGCACCGAAGCGGGCCTTGCGGAGTACCTGAACGGCGAGGCGGAGCTTGACGATATAATGGCCTTTACCCCCGAGGGGCTTGCGGTCATCTGCGGCAAGGCTCCGTCAGATGACGCGGCGGAGCTTTTGGGCACCGCCCGCATGCAGGAGCTGACGGACGCCCTGCTTGAAAGGTTCGATATCATAGTGCTCGATTCGCCCCCCGCCTCGGTTATTGCCGACGCCGTGGTGCTTTCAAACATCGCCGACGGTATTATCTACGTCATCCGCCGCGAGTTTGCCCGCAAGAGCCGCATACTTGACGGGCTCAACCACCTTTCAAACGGGCGCGCGGCCTTCCTTGGGTACGTTTTGAACAGCGCCGACGCCGCGGGCGGCTACGGCTACGGTTACGGCGGCTATGGAAAATACGGCAGATACGGCAGGTATTCCCGCTACGGCAAATACTCCCGCTACGGAAAATACTCAAAGTATTCGCGCTACTCCCGCTATGGGCGCTACGGCTCCTACGGCAAGTACTCCAAATACGGCAGATACGGCAGATACGGCAAATACGGATCGTATTCCCGCTACGGCTCTTATTCAAGGTACTCGAAAAAAGGCAAATGATGTCTGCGCTTCAGCCCTGCCTCCGGCGGGGCTCGTTTTTCAATGCCGCAGTCCGTGTGCCGTTCCCAAACAAGCGTTTTTGTCGGGAACCGCCGAAAACAGGGGAAAAGCGGGCGGGTTCGTACGGTCGTCCGAATTTAGTCGTACGCCCGTACGAAAATATATTATACTCCGAATCTGTGCAAAAAATCCTTCGCGCGTATAGAAAAAGGGAGAAAATACCCTTTCCGGAAAAATTTTTTTAGAATTAACCCCTTTTTGCCTATTGCAAGTCAAAGAGCGTTGTGGTATATTGTAAGCGTAATTGTGTACCCTTGTTGGATTGGGCGATAGTGGTTTTGGCCCGATCGCGCAATTCGGCATACGGTTACAAATAATTTTCAGGAAGGAGTACATTCCAAATGAAGAAATTCCTCGCTCTCCTCATTTCGGTAGCCCTGGTGCTGGCGCTTGTCGCCGTCCCCGCGGCCGCTGAGGGTGAGGTAACGTTCACGGTAGCCACCGTGAATGACGTTCATCCCGGTGATACCGTTGAGGTACCCCTCACCGTGACGAACACGACCGGCGTCGGCGCGCACACCCTTGTTGCGCACGTTCTGTTCGATGCCAACTATCTTACCATCAATACCGTTACCAACGGCCCGCTGCTCAGCGGTCTCGTCCCCATCATTGACTGGACGACCCTCGAGGGCGACGTTGCCATCGGCTTCATGGCCCCCACCGGCGACGGTATGACCGAAGACGGTCTGCTCCTTACCATGGAGTTCACCGTTAACGACAACTGCTCGCTGGATCAGGTTCTGACCATGCGCGTTGACGAGTGCTTCAACTACCCCCTCAACGGCAGCGCCACCGCGCTGGACACCGTGGGTGTTGACGGCGCCATCAACATGGCCGACGACGTAGTGCCTGTCACCCCCGCGCCCACCGAGGAGCCCACCACTCCTCCCACCCAGGAGCCCACCACTCCTCCCACCCAGGAGCCCACCACGCCACCCGCGGGCGGCAATGCCACCATTATCCGGAACGGTCCCTCGGACGTTTGGGAAGACGGCACCGGC
>JAFYHI010000010.1 GCA_017539215.1 Clostridia bacterium
AACAACTATCAGCTCCGCATTTACTACCTGAATGCCGAGACCGAGGGCGCTCTTGCCAACGCCTACATCGCCACCATCCCCTACGGCCAGACCTACAGCGTAACCAGCCCCGTTATCACCGGCTGGACCTGCCAGACCCCCGTCGTTGAGGGCACCATGGGCGCGGGCGATACCGAGATCGACGTTTACTACGTACGCGACGTTCACAACGTGACCGTCCATTATGTTGACGGTGAAGGCGCCGAGATGGCTCCCGACTACACCGGCACCTGCGGCTACGGTCTGACCTACTCCGCTGAGAGCCCCGTGATCCCCGGCTACACCGCTTCTCAGGCTGTCGTTTCCGGCACCATGGGCACCGAGGACGTCGAGGTCACCGTTACCTACACCGCTATCCCCTACACCGTGACCATCCACTACGTTGACGCCGAGGGCAACCCCGTCGCCGACGACTATGTAGAGACCTACGTAATCGGTGATGAGTACGCGGTCGTCAGCCCCGCCATCGAGGGCTACACCCCCGATCAGGGCACCGTTTCCGGTACCATCGGCACCGAGAACGTTGAAGTGACCGTTATCTACACTCCCGTTGTAAACGGCATCACCATCCACTACGTCTTTGCCGACGGCACCACCGCCGCTGACGATTACACCGCCGAGCTGGCTTACGGCGAGGCCTACTCCGTAGCGAGCCCCGCGATCACCGGCTACACCGCTGACGTGACCGTTGTTGAGGGCACCATGGGCACCGAGCCCATCGTCGTCACCGTAACCTACACCGCGAACGTACATCGCCTCACCATCTACTACCTCGATGCTGAGACCGAAATGGCTCTTGCGAACGGTTACTTTGCCGACTACGCTTACGGCGACGAGTACTCCGTTGTAAGCCCCGTTATCGAGGGTTACACCGCGGACATCCTTGTTGTTGAGGGCACCATGGGCGACGAAGACGTCACCGTTGAGGTCCACTACACCAAGAACTTCGTTCCCACTCCTCCCACCGTTGAAGGCGAGCATGCCGAGCTGCGCGAGAGGCCCACTGCCGACGGCAAGTCCGACCTGCGCTTCATCTTCAAGGTAACCTTCAATGATTCCTTCATCGTAAACGGCGGCCAGACCTACGGTCCCACCACCGATTACTATGAGATCACCAGGTTCTACATTGTCCTGCAGGCCACCGGCAACCCGATGACCATCGAAGGCCGTGAGATCTACACCATGGCTGACGACAGCTTCGAGTTCACCGCTGTCCTTAAGGGCATCAAGGCTGATTACAACAGTGTTTCCATCACTGCCAAGCCCACCCTCGAGGTCACCATGAACGGTGAGACCATCGAGGTCACCTGCGATCCTCTTGTATCCTCTGTCGACGAGGCAGCGGCTTACAACGACTGATCACCGTTATGTCGGGCTGTGTGCGGGGGCTCACCCCGCACCGGCCTTGGCGATAAAGTTATGAAAGGAGTATGACAAATGAAGCGTTATACTGACCCCGAAGTGGAAGTTGTCAGCTTCGAGATCGCCGATGCGACCAATTTCGCAAGCAAGGGCGACAATGAAGGCTCTGTACCCGATGATTTCTTCGGCAACGTACAGATCAACTGGTAATCCACCAAAAGTTTAAGCGGAGAGGCCGTGTGCGAAAGCACACGGCCTCTCCGTATCTATGGGATCCTCCCGGTTTATTCTTTGCGTTTTGCGCCGCCAAGCTCCCAAAACGCCACGGCAGCGGCGGCAGCCGCATTAAGCGAATCGACCCCGTGCGCCATGGGTATCGTCACGGTCATATCGCAGGCGGCGATCGTTTCGGGCGCAAGCCCGCCCCCTTCCGAACCTATGACCACGGCAAGCCGCTCCGCGTTTTTAAGGCGCGGCTCTGTCAGCGGCAAGGCGTCCTTTTCAAGCGCCATGGCGGCCAACGTAAAGCCCGCTTCACGCAGGGGCGCAAGGTCTGCCGCCGCGCCGTTTTTACAGGGCAGCACCGCCCACGGCACGCGAAAGACGGCCCCCATGCTGACCCTTGCCGCACGCCGGTGCAGGGGGTCGCAGCAACTCTCGGAAATGAGCACCGCGTCCATGCCAAGCGCCGCCGCCGAGCGGAATACCGCGCCCACGTTCGTGGGGTCGGCAAGCGCCTCAAGCACGGCTGCGCGCCTTGCGCCGGACAGCACTTCCGCAGCCGGGGGCAGAGGCCTGCGCTCCATGGCGCAGAGCACGCCGCGGCTCATGCGGTAGCCGGTAAGGCTCTCAAGCAGCTCCGGCGCGGCCGTGTAAACGGGGCATTCAAGCGCGGGGAACGCCGCTTCTATCGAGGCCAGGTGCTTTTCCTCCGTCAAAAACGAAACGGGCGCATAGCCCGCCTCTATCGCCGCGGCTGCCACGGTAATGCTCTCGGCTATGAAAAGACCGTTCCCGCCCGCGCGCTTCAGCTGGGCGCGGGTCAGCCCCGCGTAAGGGGCCGCTTCGGCGCAGTCTGTGGTCTGCAAATATAAGGGCTTCATTTGCGCACCTCCCGAACCATTATAAATCCCGCGCGGACCGCTGTCAAATCTTGACAAAACCGCTCGCCGCGGTATAATCGAATAAAGCCTGCATGAAAGGAGTTTTTTCGTGGTTATAGACGTTTATTCGCAGTATTTTTCCGCAGAGGCCGAGTTTTCTTCCGTGCCGCGCCGCGCCGCGCTCGTCAAGCTCACGTCCGATTCGGAGGCCGGCTTCATCACCTACACCGTTTCCGCGACGTTCTTCCCGTTCCGCGATCCGGAGGATTTCTGCATTACCTACGACGCCTGCTTTGAAAAGCAGATCTATTCCGCAAAGGGCCGCCGCTCCAAAAAGCGCGAAAAGGCGTTTATGGAGTCTTTCCGCGATATCGTGGACGGGCTTGCGGCAGAGCAGGGCGCAAAGGTGTTCTGGGACGCGCCGCTGCGCGACCCGGTGCTTGCATAGGGGTTTTGCACACCTTGTCACGTCCCGTCGGATATGATATAATCATGCCATAAATTGAGGGGAGACCGCCCATGTCAGCATTTGTACTCAAGCTTGTCGCTTGCATTGCCATGCTGGTGGATCACAGCGCATTCGTTTTTGAAGAGCAGCTGTCCGCCGTGAGCCCGTGGCTTTATATAGGCTGCCGCATGTTCGGCAGGATCGCGTTCCCGCTGTTTGCCATGGGCATAGCGGAGGGCGTGACCCACACACGTTCGTCGTCAAAATACATAGGCAGGATGCTGCTTTTCGCGCTGCTCGCCCAGCTTCCGTTCTCGCTTATGATAGGCACCCGCATTCCATCCGTAACGGTCGATATGCTTGGCCTTGCCGTGCCGCTGTACACATCGCTTTCGGTAATGGTAACGCTTACGCTGGGGCTGTGCCTCTGCACCGCTATACATGAGGGCAAGCATTTTTTGGGCGCGTTCGCGCTCGCCGCGGCATTCCTCATAGACAGGACAGTGGGCATGGACTACGGGCTTTTGGGCGTGCTGTTCATTGCGGCGCTGTATATGTCGCGCACCAATAAATTCCGCCGCTTCCTCGTTATGGTCGTGTTTGCGATGCTCTTCTACATAGACCCCATCAAAAAGCTCATAACGCAGCTTGCGGCGGGGCCGGGCACGCAGATCACCGTCACAACGAGCATACTCTACTGTGCGGCCACGGCCTTTGCCGCGTTCATAATGCTCCTCTACAATCACGAGCCCGGCAGGCGCGCAAAGCTCTTCGGCTACTTCTTCTATCCGCTGCATATGCTTGCCGTATGGCTGCTGTGGTTCTTCTACTCCAAACTATAAAAGGATTCATTCTATGCGATTCATTCCGCTTTACAGCGGCTCATCCGGCAACAGCTCGCTCGTATGCGCGGGCGACACGCGCGTGCTTGTGGACGCGGGGCTTACCGGCAAGGCTATAGTTTCCGCGCTGGAGTGCGCGGGCGAGGACCCGGCAAAGCTCAGCGCCATCGTCGTCACGCATGAGCATATCGACCATATAAAGGGCGTGGGCGTGCTGTCGCGCAAATACGGAGTGCCCGTCTATGCAAACGAGGCCACCTGGCGCGCCATGGCGCCCATCGTCGGCAACATACCCGTAAGGAGCATACGCACGTTCACCACAGGGCAGAACTTTTACATAGGCGACGTCGACCTTACCCCCTTTGCAATCAGCCACGACGCGGCGGAGCCCGTGGGCTTCCGCCTGTTTCACAAGGGGCGCAGCGTCGTCTGTATGACCGATACGGGCGTCGTTACGGACGCCTGCCGCGAAAACGCGCGGGCCGCCGACCTTGTTCTGATGGAATCCAACCACGACCCGGTAATGCTCAAAAACGGGCCGTATCCGTATCAGCTCAAGCGGCGCATACTCTCCGAAAAGGGGCATCTGTCCAACGGGGACGCGGGGCTCACGCTCGTCAAGCTGTATGAAACGGGCGTGCGCCGGGCGATACTGGCGCATCTCAGCCGCGAAAACAACACCGAGCAGCTTGCCGCATCCACGGTGCGCGGGGTGCTTGCGGAAAACGGCATTGCCGAAAAGGATTTTTTCCTGACCGTTGCGCGCCGCGGCGGGGTGACGGGCATATTTGAGCTTTGAATCGAAAGGAACTTTGTATGAGATTGAATAAACGCGCTTCGCTGCTTTTTCTGATCTGCCTTACCGCATACCTTCTGCTGTCGCTTGCGGTCAGCTTTCTGCTTCGCCGCGGGGGAAGCTACGACCTGACGTTCCTCTTAAGCGCAGTTGCCGTGTCGCTGCCTGCGTTTTTTGTGCCCGCGCTGATATTCCGCAGGCGCGAGGGCTTTGCAAGGTTCAAAGCGCCCCGCTTCAGCCACATCATGCTCTGCGCGGCGATAGGCGTAGGCACGGTCTATCTTAACCAGGCGCTCAGCATGCTTAACGGCGCGCTGCTTTACAATGTCGATGTTGAGTCCAATTCCATCACCGCTCAGACCATTGCGGAGCTTGATCCGCTGAATATGCTGCTCTCGCTTGCGATAATACCCCCGATATCCGAGGAATTCCTTATGCGCGGCACGCTTCTTGAATCATGGCGCAGGTACAGCCCGTGGGGGGCTGCGGTGGTTACGGCGCTGCTCTTTGCGCTGCTGCACACCGCGCCCAGCTCGCTCCTCGTCTATTTTGCGCTCGGGCTGCTGCTTGCCGCTGTCTACCTTATCACAAGGAACGTGTGGCTCAGCGTCACGGTGCATTTCGTTAACAATTTCTTCTCCGTAGCGGCGGCGCTGCTGCTGCGCTTCGGGGCGTTCGCCGGGCTTGACGGGGCGGACGCGGGCGAGATCGCGGAGCTGATGACGGGTTCGCCTGTTTCAATGCTGCTTGCGTCGATGCTTTACGCCGGGCTTGCGGCCGCCTTCCTTGTGCCGCTCTTCTTTGCCCTGCGCGGCATTTACAGGCGCAATAAGCTGGGCGCGTACTCCGAGGAGGTCTATCCCGAGGGATCGAGGATAGCAGTTGAGCCCTTGTACGACCCCGACACGGGCGAGAAGCTTTCAATGTGGTCCGATCCCATACTGTGGGTCACGCTCGGGCTGCTCATTGCACTTAACGTGATAGCCGGTCTGCAGGAGTTCGGAGTGATAGGATGAACGTGAGGATCGTCTGCATAGGCAGGCTTAAGGAGCGGTTCTGGGCGGATGCTGCGGCGGAGTTTGCCAAGCGCATTTCGCGGTTTTGCGAGCTTGAGACCGTGGAGCTTGCCGACGAAAAGACGGGGGACAACCCCAAGCCCGCCGAGATAGAGCGCGCAAAACAGGCCGAGTGCGCCCGCATGGAGGCAAAGCTCGTGCGGGGGGAGTACGTCATCGCGTTAGACCCCCGCGGAAAGATGCTGTCAAGCGAAGAGCTTGCCGCGCATATCGACGGGCTGAAGCTTGCGGGGACGAGCCGCATAGCGTTTTTGATAGGCGGCTCGTACGGGCTTACCGACGGGCTCCGCAGACGGGCCGACATGGTGCTGAGCTTTTCGAAAATGACCTTCTCACACCTCATTTTTCGGGTGATGCTGCTGGAGCAGATCTATCGCGCGTTCAAGATATCGGCGGGCGAGCCCTACCACAAATAGACGATAATATATTTTACTGCCCCTCTTTGCGTGCGCGAAGGGGGCGCGTTTATTATACGTCCTCAAAAAATGCCCAAAATACGGCCTAATTTTAATTTTGTTCACTTTTTTTAGCGCGAAATCATTGAATTGCAGCCGATGAGATGTTATAATGGAGTGTATGAAAATGCCGTGCTGTATGCACGCGCAAATGAAAAAGGTATGGTGAACACAATGAAATGTGAAAGATGTGGGTTCGATAACCCCGACTATCTTGAGTATTGTCAGAATTGTTCTGCGCCCCTTGCCTCCAAAACCGAGGGCAAGCAGGGTCCGTCCTGGGGCTTTGTAAAGGCTCCCACCTGGGCCGATCCCGATTTTTCCGCCGATACCGTAAGCGAGGACGACGTTCCCGCCGATTTCGTGTCGGAGGCGGAGGCGCTTCGCCGCGCACGCGAGGAGGCCCGCATTGCCCGTGAGGAGGCCCGCCGCGCACAGGAAGAGGCGGAGGCAGCCAAGGCTGCCGTTGAGGCGGAGAAGGCAAAGCTCGCCGCTCAGGCCGCCGCTATAAAGGCCGCCGCCGAAGCGGATCGCAGGGCCGAAGAGGAGAAGGCGCAGAGGGCCGCGGAGGCCGCAAAAGCGCGTGAGACCGAAGAGGCCGAGCGCCGCGCAGCCGCCCGCAGGGCCGAGCAGCAGAGGCTGATGGACGAGCGCCGCAAGGCGGAGGAGGACGCCGCTGCAGGGAACGCAAAGCGCTCCTACCGTGATTACGATGACGACGATGAGGGCGGCGAAGGCCTGCTTACGACCATCGGCGGCATGTTCAGGCGCCGCGAAAAAACGGAAAGGGCCGAGAGGCCCGAGCATACGGAGCGTGCCGTAAGGCCCGCAAAGCCCGCTCCCCGCAGGGTGCAGCGCCCGGAAAAGGATGATTACCGCACCTACGACCGAGGCAGCAGGTCCCCTGTGCTCAGCCGCGCCATCAAGATCGCGGCGATAGTTGCCGCGCTTGCCGTGCTTGCGGTTGCCGCATGGCTCATAATCGGCAAGATCAGCTCCTGCAATCAGGCGGCAAAGGTGCCCACCGTCGACACCAAGGAGGATATGCCCGGCTACTACTTTGTGACCGTTTACGGCAAAGAGGGTGACGTGCTTGTGTATGAGACCCCCGACGGACGCCGGCAGGAGGTCACCGTGGATTCCAAGAAGCACGTTGTGTTCAAGGTACCCGAGAGCAGCCTTATGACCGTGGATCCCGTTGAGTCCGCCACTTACGACGCCGTGCCCAAGATATTCGTACGCGCCGAGGACGGCACCGAGACCCAGATCGAGAATATCCCCGCTATCACGCTCAGCGTGCCCACCATTGAGGTGCGCTGGGATAACGATGACAATATCGTCTCCGAGGACGGCAGCGTGACCCTTTCCGGTCATATCGACCTTATCGGCACCAAGCTGACCGTTGACGGCGAGGACGTCGTTATAAACCAGGACGGCAGCTTCAGCCATGACCTCAATTATGAGGAGGCCGGCGCCCACACCATCGCCGTTGAGGGCAGGCTGGGCGGTTACCAGGTTTACAGGCACAGCTTCAACGTGACCGTTAACGAGGCGCACACCACAGAGGCGCTCGTGCAGCTCCCCTGGGAGTACGGCGACACCTCCTTCAGCCAGCGCGTCAAGAACTCCGTCGACACCATCGAGGTGCGCGGACAGGCGCCCGCGGGCTCCGATATCACCGTAAACTGCGAGTCGTCCAACGCGGCGCTTTCCGTGCCCGTTGTCAACGACGACGGCAGCTTCACCTTTAACGTGAAGATGGCCTACGCCGGCGATTATGCGATAAGCATCATCTGCAACACCGCCGACGGCAAGGTATCCGAAAGGATCATCCACGTGCAGCGCGCACCCGAGTACAGCACATACCTGCGCGGCGCGTGGCAGATGAATTACGCATCCTTCGCCTATGACAGCAGGCAGGCCTACCAGATCAAGGGCACCGTTACCGAGATACTGGAGGAGGGCGATTATTACCTTGCCATGCTGGAGCTTGACAGCGGCGATAAGCTCGTTATCGAGTACCATCCCCACTACGGCTCCGCCGGCGTAATAGAGGTCGGCAAAAAGTACGAGGCGCTCTACGGCCGTCCCATGGGCATGAATGCCGACGGCATTCCCCAGGCGTACATCTGGTTCGTAGAGGACTAAAGGGTCAATGCTTTACCACCCGCAGGGAGGCTCCGCAGCGAGCGCCCGGGCGGGTGGTTTTGTTTTGCCCGCGGCGGCGCTGCGCCGCGTTTCGCCGCTTGACTTGCCGCCCCATCCGTTATAGAATATATACGCAAAAAACGCGCTGAGGCGCTGAAAAACGGGAGCTTCAAATGAAAGTCACGCTTCGGGAACTGACCAAGGAATTTCCTTCGCGCAACAAAAAGTCGAAGGAAAAGGTGGTCGCGGTCAACAATTTTACGTTCGAGATACCTGACGGCAAGCTCGTCGGGCTTTTGGGCCCGTCGGGCTGCGGCAAATCCACCACGCTCAACCTCATATCGGGGCTTGAAAAGCCCACGCGCGGGCGCGTGTTCTTCGGCGAGGAGGACGTGACCGACCTGCCGCCGGAGGTGCGCGGCGTGGGTCTGGTGTTTCAGAATTACGCGCTGTATCCGCATATGACGGTGCTGCAGAACATACTCTTTCCCCTGCAAAACCTAAAGGGCGACAAAAAACTCACCAAGGAGCAGATGCTTCAAAAGGCGAACGAGGCCGCAAAGCTCGTGCAGATAGGCGAGCTTTTGGAAAGGCGTCCGTCGGAGCTTTCGGGCGGGCAGCAGCAGCGCGTTGCGATAGCGCGCGCTCTCGTCAAAATGCCGAGGATACTTCTGCTGGACGAGCCCTTATCGAACCTTGACGCAAGGCTGCGCCTGCAAACGCGCGAGGAGCTGCGCCGCATTCAGCGCGAAACGGGCATCACGACGGTTTTCGTAACGCACGACCAGGAGGAGGCCATGTCCATCTCCGATATGATCGTGGTAATGCGCAGCGGCGTTTTGGAGCAGCTCGGTCTGCCGCAGGATGTGTACGACGATCCGGAGAACCTTTTCGTTGCAAAGTTTTTGGGCACGCCGCCCATCAACGTATTTGCCGGGGAGGTCAAGAACGGCGGCCTTTACATAGGCAAGCAAAGGGTGCTTTCCGTGCGCGGCGCAGGCGACGGCAGCGTTACCGTGGGCATACGGCCCGAGGGCTTCATCCCGCGTGAGGGCGGGGCGCTGACCTGCGGCCTTACGGCAGTGGAGGTAATGGGCAGGGACACGAGCGTAGTCTGCACCCATCCCAACAGCCTGAATTCCGGCATCCGCGCGATAATCAGCTCGGAGTCGCGGCACGGCGTCGGAGGCGATACCGTTTCGTTCGATCTTAAGCCCTCCAAGGTGCATCTGTTTGGCGTGGTAAATGAAAACCGCATACGGGCGGAGCTTACCCCGCCGGAAAGCGAGGCCGGGGCATAAGCGAGGCTTGAAGGCGTGGCTGTATCTGCTGCCCGCCATACTGTTTTTGGGGTTTTTCATGGTGTACCCGCTGGTGGACGTTCTGATCTACTCGTTTGAGGAGGGGTATAATTCCGCTTCTCAGACATTCCTCGGCGTGGGTACTTACAATTACTCCTATGTACTGCATGACCCGTACTTTCTGCAGGCAGTCAAAAACACATTCGTACTGGTCATAATCACCGTGCCGGTGTCAACGGGGCTGGCGCTGCTCATATCGCTTGGGCTTAACTCCATAAAAAAGCTCAAGGAGCTTTACCAGACGGTCTACTTCCTGCCCTACGTTACCAATACGCTGGCGGTGGGCCTTGTGTTTATGATACTCTTCAAAAAGACCCCTTACACCGACGGCATGGTAAACCTGCTCATAGGGCTTTTCGGCGGAAAGAGCGTCGACTTTATAGACGGCCCGCATTGGGCAAAGATGTTCGTGCTGTGCTTTTATACCGTGTGGGTGGTGCTGCCGTTCAAGATACTCATCCTGACGAGCGCGCTTGCTTCCGTCAAGCAGGATTACTACAACGCCGCAAAGGTCGACGGCACGGGCAAGTGGCGCATATTCACGCGCATAACGCTGCCCATGATATCCCCCATGATATTCTACCTCGTCATCACGGGCTTTATCGGGGCGTTCAAGGCGTATTCCGACGCGGTGGCGCTGTTCGGCACTAACCTCAACGCCGCCGGCATGAACACCATCGTGGGCTACGTTTACGATATGCTGTACGGCGACAGCGGCGGGTTCCCGTCCTACGCCTCGGCCGCGGCGCTGATACTGTTTGCGATAGTCTTTACCATCACCGTGATAAACCTTGCGATAAGCCGCAGGCGCGCGATCTATTGAGGAGGGCGGCATGGACGATAAGTATCTTAAAAGGGAGAGGCAGAGGAAGCTTGCAGGGCGCATAGCGGTGTACGCGTTTTTGACCCTGTGGGCGCTGATGGTGCTGTTCCCGTTTTACTGGATGGTGCTGACCTCCATCAAGAGCTACAGCGCCTATAACTCGGAGTACGTCCCCAAGTTCATCGCGGAGGCGCCTACTCTGCAAAACTATTTCGACGCATTCACGGCGGTGCCGCTTGCAAGGTATTTTTTGAATACGCTGGTGTTCACCGTCGGCACAACGGCGCTTATGCTGGCGGTCACGGTGCTTGCGGCGTTTGCCTTCGCAAGGCTCGACTTCAAGGGCAAAAACCTTGTGTTCACGCTGTTTCTGGCGCTTATGATGATACCGTCGGAGCTGGTCATAATAACCAATTTCCAGACCGTGACGAACCTCGGCATGCGCAACACCTATCAGGGCCTTATACTGCCGTCGGTGACGTCGGTGTTCTACATTTACCTGTTAAAGGAGAATTTCGAGCAGATACCCGACGAGCTGTACAAGGCCGCCAAGGTAGACGGCACTTCGGACTTCAAGTATCTGACGAAGGTGATGATACCCATCTGCCGGCCCACGATCATAACGGTCGTGATACTAAAGGTCATCGAGTGCTGGAACAGCTACGTCTGGCCCCGCCTCATTACCGACGACAAGGCGTACTTCCTTGTGTCTAACGGCATACAGGAGATACGCGAAAACGGATTCGGGCGCGAGAACATTCCCGCAATGATGGCGGCGGTGGTGGTAATATCGGTGCCCCTCATAGTGCTGTTCCTGATATTCAGGAAAAAGATAATGGCGGGCGTTTCAAGGGGAGGTACCAAGGGCTGATGAAAAGACTGCTGTTGACTGCGCTTGCGCTTATAATGACGGCGGCGCTGCTGCCGCTTGCGGCCTGCCACGGGCAGAAGGGCCTGCCGGAGTTTAGGATGCCTGAGGCGTTCGACGACGCGGGCGAGTATGAGATAACGTTCTGGGCCAAGAACGACACCAACATAACGCAGGTCAATATCTATAAGCAGGCCATTGCGGATTTTGAGGCCGCTTACCCCAACGTAAAGGTGAACCTGCGCCTTTACACGGACTACGGCAAGATCTACAACGACGTTATAACCAATATTGCAACGGGCACCACGCCGAACGTGTGCATAACCTACCCCGACCACATCGCCACATACATAACGGGCGAGAACGTGGTGCTGCCAATAGGCGGCATCATGGACGACCCGGATTATGGCCTGGGCGGGGAAAAGGTCAGGTTCGACGCGCCCAAACGCTCCGAGGTGGTGGGCAAGTACCTTGACGAGTGCATAGTCGCGGGGGAGTACTACGCGCTGCCCTTCATGCGCTCCACCGAGGCCTGCTACATCAACCGCGACATGGTCGAAAAGCTGGGCTATGAGGTTCCCGACGTGCTGACATGGGACTTTATCTGGGAGGTCTCCGACGCCGCCATGGAGCAGGACTCCGACGGCAATTATAAAGTGAACGGGCAAAAGGTGCTGATACCCTTCATATACAAGTCCACCGACAATATGATGATACAGCAGCTCCGCCAAAAGGGGGCGGGCTATTCCGACGATGAGGGCAGGATACTGCTCTTTAACGACGAGACGAAGGCCCTTTTATACGAGATCGCGGAGCACGCCGAAAAACGCTCGTTCTCCACGTTCAAGATCTCGAGCTATCCCGGCAATTTTCTGAACGCGGGCCAGTGCATTTTCGCCATCGACTCCACCGCGGGGGCAACGTGGATGGGGTCCCACGCAAAGCATCACGACATAGCGCAGGACTCCATCGTCGAGTTCGAGACCGTCGTGCGCCCCGTGCCGCAGTTCGATCCGGAGTCTCCGAAGATGATATCGCAGGGGCCGTCGGTATGCGTGTTCAACAAGCGCGACCCGCAGGAGGTGCTGGCAAGCTGGCTGTTTGCCCAGTTCCTGCTGACGAACTCCGTACAGACCGCCTATTCGCAGACCGAGGGCTATGTTCCCGTTACGGAGAAGGCGCGGCAGTCGCCCGAATACGTGGACTACCTTTCGCGCGAGGGCGAGGACGACGACCTTTACTATTCCGTCAAGCTGCAGGCTTCAAAGCTGCTGCTTGAAAACGCCGACAACACGTTCATAACCCCCGTGTGGCGGGGCTCCGCTTCGCTGCGCGACGCCGCCGGCACGCTCATCGAAAACACCGTGCGCTCCGTGCGCCGCAATGAAAAGGTGGACGACGCCTATATGCAAAAGCTCTTTTCCGACGTGACGAGCCTTTACAGGCTTGACGGGGGCTCGGGGACGAACGTCGGCAAAAAGGAGTTCGGGCCGCTGTCGCCCACGGCAAAGACGCTGCTTATTGCCCTTGCCGCCGCGTGGGTGCTGATAGGCGCGTATTTCGGGCGGAACGCCGTTAAAAAACTCGCGGAGCAGCGCCGGACAAATTCAATATAATTCCGGCGGGCGTATTGATTATTTCCGAAAATGAAGTATAATAGACCCGTCCGCAAGGGCGAGAATCTTTAGGAGGAAACACTTTATGAAGAAGATCCTGTGCATGGCGCTGGTCGTGCTGTTTGCCGTGACCGCGCTGGTCGGCTGCACCAAGAAGGAGCCGAAGGACGCCAAGTCCAAGGGCGTTATGACCCATGCCGAGTACATGGCCGCCGAGATTGAGGCGCCCGTAGTCATCGAGACCTATGTTCAGGCCAAGCAGAGCTGGTGGGAGAACAAGGCCACCCTGTACACCGCCGACAGCGAGGGCGCATATTTCATCTACAATATGGCCTGCACCGAGGAGGAGTACGCCAAGCTGACCCCCGGCACAAAGATCAAGGTCACCGGTTTCAAGTCCGAGTGGGCCGGCGAGTTCGAGGTTGCCGAAGGCGCGACCTTTGAGATCGAGGAGGGCAATTACATCGCTTCCCCCGTTGACCTTACCGACGTTTTCGGCAAGGATGAGCTGATCGACCATCAGAACGAGCTGTTCACCGTTAAGGGCCTGACCGTTGAGGCTATGGACGACGGCGCCGCCTATTGGTACAGCTATGACAATTCCGGCGAAGAGGGCAGCGACCTTTACTTCAAGGTCAAGCTCGGCGAAGAGGTTTACACCTTCACCGTTGAGAGCTACCTCTGCGGCGCCGACAGCGACGTTTACAAGGCTGTCAAGGCCCTGAACGTTGGCGATACCATCGACGTGGAGGGCTTCCTCTACTGGTACAACGGCGTTAACCCCCACATCACTTCCGTTACCGTGAAGTAAGCTTTAGGGCATAAAGCCGGGCAGCCGCCCGGCTTTTTTTGCGCCCGCGCAAAAAACAGGCCCCGCGCCGCGGGGCCTGTGAAAACAAGCTTATTTAACCAGCTTTTCGGCCAACACCGAAACGAAGGGCAGATGGGTGACGTTGCCCGCTATGTTCAGTATCCCGAAGAACACCATTACGGCGTGTACGACGTATGCCAGCGCGTTTTTCATAAAGAAACTCAGCGCGCCCAGTATGAACGCCGCAAGCCAGCCGAACACCGCCTCCCACATGAACTGCTTGTTCTCACGGTTGAGATTGCGGTCGAATATAAGCGCCGCAACGGCCACGATCGGCAGTATGAAGCATACACCGTAGGCGATATTGCTCCTCATCCCGAATATCTTATGGTTGTCAAACACGGTAAAAGCCGCCTCCTTGTGTATATAGTATAACAACTATACCACGATTCGGCGGCTAAATCAACCGTATTTTTAATTATTTACAGCAGCGGATTATTTGAAGGTCAGGCTTTCCCTTTGTCCGCCGGCCTCATAGGTGACGGTGACGGCGCGCCCCTTGGGCTCTACGCTTATTATGCGCCCCTCGCGCAGGGCAAGTATGCGCCGATAGGCGTTTAGCTGGCTGCCCTTGTACTCGCCTATGTTGTCTGAGGTCAACAGTATGCCGCTTGTCAGCGCGTTTACCTTTGCAAGCTTCTGCTTTTGCCCGTCGGTCAGCTTTATGTTGTCGTCCCTTAAAAAGAACACGTCGGGGTCCGAAAGGAACGCGCGCCCGTTCAGCTGCCTGCGGAACAGCGAATTGCACATGGCCTGACGGGTGGAAACGCGCTCGCGGTGTATTATGCGCATCCAGGGCTTGTCGTCCCAGTCAAGGCCCACGTCGCAGCTCACCCTGCAGTATTCCACAAGGCCGAACGCGGGCATGAGCGGCACGCCGCAGCCCAATATGGGATGGCTGCCGCACACGCGGCGCAAAAGCCGCATTGCGCGTATCATACGCCCGGCGCGGGTCTCGAACTCGCCGCCAAACGGCGCCGCCCCGTAAAGGAAGTCGAGCTTGACCAGGTCAAAGCCCCACTCGTCGAACACGCGGCGGAAGGTCTCTTCTATATAGGCGACGACCTCGGGGTTGTCGATGTCCAGCGAATAGAACCCGCCCCAGTTGGAGCCGCAGCACCACGGTTCGCCGTCGTGCTTATAGAGCCAGTCGGGGTGCTCGTCAAACACCTTGGAGCCCTTCTTTGCGACAAAGGGCGCAAGCCACAGCCCCGCCTTGTAGCCGTTCCTGTGTATGGCGTCGGCGGCGGCCTTCATGCCGGAGGGGAACTTGACGGGGTCCGGCTCCAGCCAGTCGCCCACGGCGGGCTCCCAGCCGTCGTCTATCTGGAAAAGCTCGCCCCCGCGCATCACCTTGGCGCAGCCCGCAAGGTCCTCCATTATGGAGGCCTCGCTTATGTCCTCATAGCGGTTGTACCAGCTTGAGTAGCCGGTCAGCTCCTCGCGCGTGATGGGCTCTATGCCCATGGCGTCGAACCAGGCGTCAAATACCTCGTCCTCGCCGCCCTCCGCCAAAAACAGGCGGAAGGCCTCGAATTCGCCCCCCACGCGCAGGCCGCAGCAATCGCGCGAAGCGGTCAAAAGCTCGGTCCTTGCGTCCCAATCGAACATGGTGTAGCCGTTCTTTTCGGTCAGCGAGGCTATGAGCAGGTACTTGTCACCCCTGCGGAAGTAGCAGTAGCTGAACCCGTGCAGGCGGCCGCGCCTGTTGGGGTAGCGGACGAAGTGGTAATCGCCGTAGCGATCGAGCGACCATGAGGAGATTATCGCCTTGGGCAGCCCGTTAAGGCCCCGTATGCGGCTGTTTGCGGTGTACTCGGGGCAGTAGGTCCAGGTCTGATACCCGTTCATAAACACCCTGCACTGTTTTGAACCGGGCAGGCTCAGCTCCGCCGTGCAGGAAACTATGTGCGCCTCGGGCAGGACGGGGGCATATACGACGGTCGCCGCGCGCCCGCCCTTTGAGAGCTCCTGCCAATGCACGCCGGCGGTTTCGCGCTCTGCGGCGATCTTATCCGCCGAGTATTCCGCCTTGAATCGGATGGAGTCGATTTCCATAAGGCCTCCGTTATTTGCCCTCTATCGCAAGGCGCACGACCTCGTAACCGCCGTTGTACACGCCGGCACGGTAAAGGTCGACTATCCTGCCGCACATGGCGGTTATCAGCGCCTTATCCGATATGAGAGAATCTATCATGTCGCAGAGCGCGGAGGCGGTCTCGCACTCATAGGTGGCGTCGCCCATCTCACGCGCGTAAACGGCGCCGTAGACCTCGTGCCCGCCGATATGACGCATCATCAGCTTGGGCACGGGGTAGAACGCCAGCTCCGAGGGTTTCGTCACAAGCACGTCCGCATGGCGCATAAGCAGGTTCGTCGAATAAACCGCCTCGAAAATGTCCTTGTGGCAGAACGCGGTAACGCCCGAGGAAGCGCCGTCAAGCGTCGCCGCCCAGGCTTTAAGCCCTTCGTAATCGTCGAAATAGGTATCGGCGCAGTCCGTAAGCTCCGGCAGCTTCTTTTTGAACACCTCCCACATGGAAAGATGGTCGCCGAAGTTTATCCACAGCTCTGCCATGCCCTTTTTAACGTAGGGCATAAGGTGCTTTGCCATGGCAAGGTACAGGTCGCCGCCGGCGCCCGCGCCGCCCACCGTCATAAGGAAGCGCACGGGCTCGCCGCGCTTCATGCGTTCGGTGCGTGCGGCGCAGTCGGCCTCTATATTCGAGACGAGCTCGTGGTCTATGTAGTGCCCCACACGGTACAGCGAGCCGTCCGGCATGGGCTTTAAGGGGTACTTCGCCATGCCGTTGAGCTTTTTATAACCCATGTACGCAAACGGCGTCTGCACGGTGTGTATGCTGCCCTCCGCCAAATGCAGGCCCATGGGCCAGTTGTCGGGTATGGCGTTCACAACGTGGGTCAGCCCCGCGTGCACGGCCGCCTGGCTGGGCCAGACGTGCGTGCCGACGTACGGGGTATCCTTGGGTATGTCGCAGAAGAGCGGCACAAGCAGCTCGGAGTTCTTCTGATCGGCGGCGTTGTAGGTTATCTTGCGGAAGCCTTCGGAGTTCATCGGCTCCCAAACGAGCTTGTTGAACAGGCCTATCTTCTGCGAGAGCTTGGAGCCGAGCGAGTAAAGGTCGTTCTGGCTGCGTATCATTTTGGAGCCGGTGGAGTCGAACGAGGCAAGGTCCAGCCACAGCGGGGTGCGGCCCATGTGCCTTGCGCAGGAGGCTATGGCAAGCGCAATGCGGTAGTGCCCGAAGCCCATGCGGATATTGCCCACGATAAGCGGGTTTTCGGGCATCACAAGGGGCGTGTCGGCGTGGACGAGGTTCTGTATGCCCATGCCGTCTATCTGCTTTATGGGCTCCAGCCCCAGGTGATAGAGGGTCTTCGAGTCGTCGCCGAACTTTTTAATGAACTTCGCCTTGCTCTTTTCGGCCTTGCGGACGGTCTTTGCGTCTATCGGGTTGCCGAATATGATGCTTGACTTATCCATGTCATTCCTCGATATTCTTCTTCATGTCCTTGACCTTTTCCGAAATCTCAAGCACCTTTTCGTCGGTCAGTATAAAGCGCTTGCGGAACCACAGTATTGCGATTATAAGCCCGATTATGGGTATAACGGTCATGGTCATGCGCAGGCCCATCTTCTGTGCGGTGGTAACGCCCGCAGAGAAGTCGATGGCCTTTTCGGCCTCGGATACCTCGGTGCCGGACTGCAGGTTTGCAACGGCAAGGCAGATGGACGCGGCGAACGCGGCGATACCGCTGGCAAGCTTAACGACGAACGTCTGCATGGAGAACACGACGGACTCGTCGCTGGTGCCGTTTTTAAGCAGGCCGTAATCGACCGTGTTGGCAAGGAACACGGTGGTGAGTATGTTCAAAAGGCCGCTTGCGGCAAATATGAAGAAGCCGGGTATGAACAGCACATAAACGTTGCCCATGCCGAGTATCGCAAGCGCCAGCAGCACGGCGTAACCCAGTATGCTCATGCCCAGGCAGATGTAGAAAATGGTGGTGTTCTTGAGCTTGGCTGCATTCCTGAGCAGGGGGTAGAATACCATCATGGAAATGATCTGTACCGCGCCGCCGAAAATGTTGAACAGCGTGTAGCTGCCCCACCAGTCGCCGCCGCCGAAGTCGTACTTGAAGAAGTATATGACGAGGTTGGAGGTGATGTATATGGCGGTGTTGATAAGCACTATCGCAATAACCACGGTCATTGCCTGATCGTTCTTTATAAGGGCGCGGAACATCTCCTTAACGGAAACGGTCTTCATGTCCGCGGTGGACTTTTCCTTGACGAAGATGCAGGTCAGCACGGTGAATATTATGAAGATCACGGCGACTGCCAGCGCAAACCACTTAAAGCCCAAAAGCTCCACTTCGTTGTCGGTCGCGCCGCCCGCGGCCTTGCCCAGGAATTGCACGGCCATCATGGTGGCGATGGTGATTATCGCGCTGCCCACGCCCGCGCAGGATCGGGCAAGCGTGGTAAGGCCCTCGCGCTCTTTGCCGCCCTCGGTAAAGGCGGGTATCATGGACCAGTAGGGTATGTCCATCATGGTGTAGGTCATGCCCCAGAGTATGTAGGTGATCGCAGCGTAGGCGATTATTCCGCCGGGCTTGTCAATGGAGGGCGGGCAGGAGAACAGCAGAAACAGCACGACGGCGTTTGTCAGCGTGCCGATCAGCAGCCAGGGGCGGAACTTGCCCCAGCGGGTCTTGGTTTTTGCAACGATAACGCCCATTATGGGGTCGTTAAAGGCGTCGAAAATGCGCGCGACAAGCAGTATTACGCCCATCGCCACGGTGATCGCGGCGCGTCCGGCGTCGCCGAACTTGCTGCCGAGCACATCCTGAAAATAGTACAGGACATAGCTTGCCGAAAGCATATAGACCATGTCCTTGCCCACTGCGCCAAGACCGTATGAGATCTTGCTCATGAGCGAAAGCTTGGGTTTGGTGTTCATCTTGATTCCTCCTTAATTTGCGTCATTTATTGAAAAATCAATAATAACCGGATCGAGCTGCGGGCAGGATACGGTGAGCCTTGCGCTGCCCGACCTGCCGTTTGTTTTGATATATGCGCCGCACATGCCGCCCTCGGCGGTCACGATGCGGGGGCCGACAAGCTCCGCTTCACCCTCAAGCTCCAGCGTCACGGGGTACTGAGCATAGGGCGCGGCGGCTCCGAACTCATCCGTTATGCGTATGCGCACGGCGGCCATATCGTATGTGTCGGAGAGCCGCAGCCGCGTGGCCGAGGCAATTGCTTCAAGCTTCAGCCTGTCGGTCGGCCGCCTTGTTATGGAGGCGACGACTTCGCCCCCCATCCTGCCGTCAAGGCGCCACTCGGTCACCTCGCCGCCCCAGTTGCCAATGTACTTGCCGTAAAGCGCGTAGCCCTGCTCATAGCTCATGTGATGCAGGGCCATCGCCTCGGCAAACTTCAGCTTGGCGGAAAGCGGCAGGTCCTCCATGCCGTATTTGGCGGCGGCGTTCAGGCACTCGCGTATCACGCGCTCCTTCGCGCCGGTAAACCCCTCGTTCTTTTTAAGCAGACCGCCCACAATATCGTCCACCTCAATGGGCGGGTGGGGAAGGCCGGCCTTTTTGGGGCGCAGGGTGGTGACGAACTCGCCGTTTTTATATAGGTCCACCTCGTCGCAGTTGGTAAAAACATATACGGGGCCTATAAAGCTTGCGTTGTAGTCGCCTATCTCCATGGGCGAGCTCAGCTCCAGCACGGGCCTGTTTTCGCCCTGGCTTGCGTAAATTGACGCGGCAAGCTTGGGGTTGCGGAAGGAGTCCATAACGCCGTGATAGCAGATGCGGTCGCCGGAGCCGAAGTCGCGGTGGGTGGCGTAATCGAACATACACCAGCCGAAGCAGCCCGCGTGTTCGCCCGTTTTGTACGCGGCGTCAAGCACGCGCGCGTGGCGCAGGGCGTGCTCCTGCCGGCGCGGGGCGTTGTCGAACGCCTTTGTGGGGAACATATGCCCGCTGTGCTCCGAAATGAGCAGCGCCTTTTCCATATCGGGCGTGACGTCCTTTTTGGGCAGACAGCCCGGGTTGTCGCCCCTGTGCGAAAAATCGTTAAAGGCGTAAACGTCCTCCAGAAGCGAACTCTTTTTTATAAACCGCACGCCGCTCGTGGCCCTCGAGGGGTCAAGCTCGTGCGCGGCGGCGTTGGTGCGCCGGTACAGCTCGTCGTCATCCCGGCTTTCGTTTATGCGCACGCCCCACAGCACTATCGAGGGGTGATTGCGGTATTCGCGCACCATCTCGCGCACGTTCTCAACTGTGCGGTCCTTCCACAGAGCGTCGCCAATGTGCTGCCAGCCCGGCGTCTCGGTAAATACAAGTAGCCCCAGTTCGTCGCAGGCGTCTATGAAATGGCGGCTCTGGGGGTAATGGCTGGTGCGTACGGCGTTCACCGCAAGCTCCTCTTTGAGTATGCGTGCGTCCTCCCTCTGCAGGGATTCCGGCGCGGCATAGCCGATGTACGGCCAGCACTGGTGGCGGTCAAGCCCGCGCATAAAACAGCGTTTGCCGTTCAGGTAAAAGCCGTCCGCCTTGAACTCGGCGCGGCGGAAGCCGAACCGAACGCGCTTTTTGTCAAGCTCCGCGCCGTTTTCGCCGTATATAGCGGCCTCCAGGGTATAAAGCCTGGGGCTGTCCGGCGACCACGGCTCAACGCCCGGCACGCCCTCTTCTATCTCAAGGCGAGGGCATTCAAACGAGTACACCTCCCGCTCGCCGTCAAGCACGCGGCAGCGGGCCGCGGCGCAAAGGCCGCTCGTCTCGATGCCGCCCTTTAACAGGCCCCTTTCGTCGCCGTATACGAAAACGTCCTCTATATGCACCTGCGGCAGGACTTCAAGCCATGCCTCGCGGTAAAGCCCGCCGTAGCAAAGGTAGTCCACCACGCCGCCAAAGGGCGGTATGTCCGCGCGCTCGGTCGTATCGAGCCTTACCGCGATAACGTTGTCGCCCGGGCGCAGAAACCCCGTCACCTCGGTGCGGAACGAGGTGTAGCCGCAAAAATGTTCGCCCGCCTTAACGCCGTTTACAAACAGCTCGGCGACGTGCGCTGCGCCCTCGAATATAACGTAATAACGCTTTGAAAGATCGTCTGCCGTGATGTGCCGGCGGTACCCGTACACGCCGGAATAAAGCCGCGGGTCGGCATAGTGAAGGGGCGTCGGGCAGACCTGATGCGGCAGCGTGACGCGGCTAGTTTCGCCGCACTCCCCGCCCGCAAGAAAGCCCGCCGAGGGCTCATGCGTGAATTCCCATCCGCTGCAAATACTTTTCATAGCATTCTCCAATCGGGTATTTTTCTTATTATATAATTAGCGGCCGTCTTTGTCAACGATAACCGCGCATCCCGTTACTCACACACCAAATGTTGATGAAATGTTAACAAAATATACAAGATAAAGGGTTGCGGCGACCTTGACGCAATGATAAAATAGTATCGTGGGAGAAGGCACGCAGGCTTTTTCAGTGCCTTCAGGAATGAATAATTGGAGGCATTATGTCAAACAAACCGTTGATCCGCTGCATCGCAATACTGCTTACCGCGCTCACTGCGGCGGGGGTATTTCCCGCCGCGGCAATGGGTGTGGGCCTGCCCGGGGAGGGCGGGGTGACCGGAGGCACGGAGCAGCTCCCCGAAAGCTGCGGCGTGCAGGTATCCCTGTCATACACTCCTTCTTCGCAGTACGCCTCCGGCGTCTATTATCAGAACCTGCGCGAGGTGCAGAAAACGGGCAATCAGCGTCTTGATATAATCAACGCCGCGCTGTCGCAGGTGGGCTATCACGAGGGCGACCGCAAGGCCGACCTTGACGGCTCCAATACGGCCGGCTCCAAAAACTACACCGAGTACGGCTACTGGTTCGGCAAAAAGGTGCTTCAGCAGAGCGACGGCTTCTTTTACGAGTGGTGCGCCATGTTCGTTGCGTGGTGCGCAAGGCAGGCGGGCGTGCCAAAGTCCGTCATAAACAACGCCTCTTATGCGCACGCGGGCGGCAACCCGTATTATTTCAACGTCACATTCCATTCAAGCGGCACATACACCCCCAAGCCCGGCGACCTCATCTTCTACGACTGGGCCGATACCGAGCGCAAATGGGATCACGTCGGCATCGTGCTGTTCGTCGAGAACGGATACATCTCCGCCGTGGAGGGCAACGCATCCGAGCAGGTGCTCATCCGCCGCGTCAGCATCAACAATTATGAGATACAGGGTTACGGCTGCCCCGCGTACACGGCGGGCCAGACAAGCGCGCTCAACCCCTCCAATTACACCGAGCCCACGGGCGAGCTTTCATACGGCAGCTACGGCAGCGGAGTCAAGTGGCTGCAGGCCGCGCTGCTGCGTCTGGGCTTCCCCTGCCCTATAGACGGCAGCTACTCCTCCAACACCAAAAGGCAGGTAAAGCAGTTTCAGCGCGCCGTCGGGCTTGAGGCCACGGGCGTATGCACCCCCGCCGTCAAAAACGCCATAAAGCAAAGGCTCGGCTCCGGCCCCGTCGTGTCGGGCGACCCCGCAAGCTACCCCGTGCCCACGCGCACGCTTAAAAAAGGCATGACGGGCGAGGACGTAAAATGGCTGCAGGCCGCGCTGCGCAAAATGGGCGCCTCCGTCACGATAGACGGCGATTTCGGCCCCGCGACCGAAACCAAGGTCAAGTGGGCGCAGAAGCAGCTCTCGCTTACGCAGGACGGCATTGTCGGCCCCGTAACGCGCAATAAGATAAAGGCAAGGATAGAAGGCGGCTCTTCCTCGGGCACGGGCTCGTCGGGCTCCGGCAATACTTACCCGGTCCCCACGCGCACGCTGAAACAGGGGATGAGCGGCAACGACGTAAAGTGGCTGCAGGCAACGCTTAACAAGCTCGGGTCGAATTTCAGCGTAACGGGTTATTTCGGCAGCGCAACGCTTGCCGCCGTAAAGGAATTTCAGCGCAAAAAGGGCCTGACCGTGGACGGCATAGTCGGCCCCGCAACGCGCGCAAAGCTGCAGTCGGCAGCGGGCGGATCGCAGTCCCCGGGCTACCCGGAGCCCACGCGGGTGCTTCGCTTAGGCTCGACGGGCAGCGACGTCAAATGGGTGCAGGCCGCGCTTAAAAAGATAGGCTATGCAATAAGCGTGGACGGCATATTCGGCACCGGTACGCAAAACTGCGTGCTGGCGTTTCAAAGGTCGGCGGGGCTTGCCGCGGACGGCATAGTCGGCCCCGCTACGCGAAAGGCGCTTAAAGCAAGGATCTGACACGGCGTCTCTCCCTCAATACAAGCAGGAGGTCAACCGGTATGAAGCTCAAACCTTTAGCCGCTGCGCTGCTTGCGCTTGCGTTTACCTTCCCGATAATGCCGGACTCCGAGGGAGTCGGCAGGACCCAGGCGCAGTACCCCGTATCCTCACAGTACAGCGCCGGCGTTTACTACTCAAACCTCATGGACGCGGACCTGACGGGCGACCTGCGGCGCGATTACGTCAACGTTGCGCTGTCGCAGGCGGGCTATCATGAGGGGAACTCGGTCTCGGACCTTGGCGGAGGCAACCTTAACGGCTGGCTCGACTATACCGAGTACGGCTACTGGTTCGGCACTCAGGTTCAGGACAGGGGCGGGCTTTACTCCCCGTGGTGCGCCATATTCGCCGCCTGGTGCGCAAGGCAGGCGTTCATTCCCGTTTCGGTGATAAGCAACGCGGCCTATGCAAGGATAGGCGTGAACCCGTACCATTTTCACATGGAGTACAGGGCGAAGGGCGAGTATCTTCCCAAGAGCGGAGACCTCATCTTTTACGACTTCACCGGCACGGGCGAAAAGTGGAGCCACGTCGGCATAGTCGCCTACGTTGAAAAGGACCGCGTCGTTACCGTCGAGGGCAATATGGACAAGCAGGTGCGCATGTTCCGCCGCCCCTTAAACAGCTCCATAATACGCGGCTACGGCGTGCCCGCGTACGCAAGCCCCGATACGCGCGCGTTCGACCTGTCATATTACACGCCGCCCACCGCCGCGCTGTACCCGGGCGCATCCGGGGCGGGCATAGGCTGGCTGCAGTGCGCGCTGCTGCACCTGGGCTACCCCTGCCCGGTGGACGGCAGCTTCGGCGATATGACAACCGCGCAGGTCCGCGCGTTTCAAAGGGACAACGGCATAAACACCACGGGCAACTGCGGGTCGCTGACCCGCGCCGCCCTGCACGCAAAGCTTGCCGAAAAGCAGATAGAGCCCGTGTCCCCCTCGCAGTTCCCCGTGCCCGCAAGGACGCTGCGCTGCGGCGACTCCGGTGACGACGTCATGTGGCTTCAGGCGGCGCTTCGCATAATGGGCTTTGACGCGCATACCACGGGCTATTTCGGCGAGCTTACGCTTGCGCGTGTAAAGCTCCTGCAAAGGACGTGGGGCATAACCCCCACGGGCAACCTCGGCCCCGTTACCCGTGAAAAGCTCCAAAAGGCCGTCAGCGGCCCCGGTCTGTACGTTCAGGGGCAGCTGCCCACGCAGTACCCCGTGCCCACGCGCACGCTTAAAAAGGGCAATTCCGGCAGCGACGTAAAGTGGCTGCAGCACGCGCTTAAGGCGCTGGGCTGTTCAAGGCTGACCGGCACGGGCTATTTCGGCGACCTGACAGAGGAGTATGTCCGCCTGTTCCAAAGCACCTGCGGCCTGCCCGTAAACGGCGTGTTCGACAAGACCTGCCGCGACAGGCTCATAGCTTTGTTCGATAATTAGTTCCGAAAGGAGTTTTGTTAATGCATAAAAGGACTTTTGGGGCGCTTGCGCTTGCGCTGCTGCTCTTTGTGGCCGCGCTTTGCGGCTGTACGCGAAAGAAGCAGGACCTGCCCGTTATAACGGGCGAGCCCACGCAGCAGGCCGCGGCGACGAGCGAGCCCACGCAGGACTTCAACCTGATAACCTCCGCGCCGACGCAGGAGCAGACGCAGGAGCCGACGCAGGAGGCGACGGCGGCTCCGACCGAGGCTCCGACCGAGGCCCCCACCGAGGCGCCCACGAACGCGCCCGTCAGCGAGGACGGCAAGTACTTCTCAAAGGATGAGGTCGCCCTCTACATCCACCTTTACGGGCACCTGCCCTCCAACTTCATTACGAAGAACGAGGCAAGGAAGCTCGGCTGGACGGGCGGCAAGCTGGAGCCCTACGCGCCGGGCTGCGCGATAGGCGGCGACCACTTCGGCAATTACGAGGGGCTTCTGCCCAAGGCGCAGGGCCGCAAATACACCGAATGCGACATAGACACCAAGGGCAAGCCGCGCGGCGCAAAGAGGATAATATTCTCCAACGACGGGCTTATCTACTACACCGCCGACCATTACGAAACATTCACGCTTTTATACGGAGGGGATTGATATGCGCACACTTACAGTTGACGCCTCAAGCTTTGTTTCAAAGCACGAAATGCACGAGGCCCTGCGCGCCGTGCTCGGGCAGGAGTATTATTGGGGCAGCAACCTCGACGCCCTTCACGACTGCCTTACCATGGTGTTTGAGCCGACCACGCTCGTCATCAAAAACTGGTCCGCCGCCGTGCGAAACCTCGGCGATTACGCCAACCGCCTTTGGCACGTGCTGGACGATTCCGCCGAGGAGAACCCCTGCTTCAGCGCGGTGATAGAATAAAAGGAGCTGCATCGCAAATGAAAAAGCCTGCTTGCGCGGGCTTTTTGTGCGTTTATCGACCCTGTGCGGCTATGGAGCCAAGCAGCTTTTCGGCGTCCCCGAAGGGGAGCTTTTTTCTTACCGGCCGGCCGAGCTTCTCAAGGAGTATAAAGTCGAGGTTCGCCCCGTCGGACTTCTTGTCGCGGCGGAGGTAGGGCAGGGCGGGGGAGAGGCGCGGCTCAAAATCGGTATCGAGGCCGGCCTTTTCACAGGCCGAAAGCAGCGCGTCAAATACGCCCGCGCGGGTCACGCCCAGGCGTTCGCCCAGGCGCACGGCGGCAAGCATACCGTAGGCCACGGCCTGCCCGTGAGAAACGGCAAAGCCGCAGGCCGCCTCTATCGCGTGACCGACCGTGTGGCCGAAATTCAATATGCGGCGTTCGCCCGTGTCGTGTTCGTCCTGCGCCACGAACCCGCGTTTTATGCGTACGCAGGTGCTGATGAGCGCCTCGTCGGGAGCCCCGCGCGAAACGCGCTCCAATATGCCGGGATCCGCTATCGCGCCGTATTTTATAACCTCTCCCATGCCGCAGACGCGTTCACGCTCGGGCAGGGTCTTCAAAAAATCCACGTCGCAGACTACCGCCTTTGGGTGGGCGAAAACGCCTATGCGGTTCTTGCACCCCGCGTGATCCACGCCGGTCTTTCCGCCGTATGCGCTGTCGGTCTGAGAAACGACCGTCGTGGGCGCAAGTATAAAGGGTATGCCGCGCAGGTACGTCGCCGCGGCAAACGCCGCCGTGTCGCCCGTCACGCCGCCGCCCAGTATCACCGCGCCGTCCGCCCGCGTGAAGCCCGCGTCGTTCAAAAAAGCGTATATCTCGCTTGCCTTTTCAAGGGTCTTTTGAGCCTCGCTCACATTTAGCGGCATCAGCGTGCAGCCCGGGCCGAGCGCGTCCTGCGCCGCCCGTATATGGGCAGACGGCAGGTTTGCGTCCGCAATAAGGGCGCACCGCCCTCCGGGAAAGGCCGCCTGCGCCTCGCGGGAAAAAAGGCTCGCCGCGCCGGGCCCGATGTATGCGTTATAGCCCCCGCCGACGGGGAATTCAACAGTCGTCATATCCGCCTCCCCCGCGCATAAGCCGCGCGGTTCCTGTCAATAATATAACTCAAAGGTCGAGTTTTTGCAATCGACAAAGGCCGCGTTTTTTCGAGGCAGGGCTTTTTTTGCATTCGCAGAACATCAGACAAAAAACAAAAGGAGGCTGTGTATGCTTTTGATACGGGAGGGCGGAGTGCTCACGGCGGTGCTTTCGGGCGAGCTGGACGAGCATTCGGCGGCGTCCGTGCGCCGTGAGATAGACTCCGCGCTTGATGGGGGCGGGGCGGAAAGGCTCGTTTTCGACCTTGGCGGAGTCACGTTTATGGACAGCGCGGGCATTGGAGTGCTGCTCGGCAGATACCGAAAGACGGCGGCAGCGGGCGGCAGTATGGGTATAATCAACGCCCGGGGCGGCGTTGACAGGCTTTTGAGGATGTCCGGCGTTTACACGCTGTGCGATAAAAGGAGGGACGAACGGTGAACGGATTGAGGACAAGCTTTCCGGCGGTATCGCGCAATGAGGCGCTTGCGCGCGGGCTTGCAGCGCAGTTTCTTATGCTGATGGACCCCACCGTGGAGGAGCTCTCCGACGTCAAAACGGCGGTTTCTGAAGCGGTGACAAATGCGGTAGTCCACGCCTACCGGGGGCGAAAAGGCGAGGTAAGCCTTGAGTTTTCCGAGGCTGACGGCGAGCTTACCGTATCGGTTTCGGATACGGGTCGGGGCATAGAGGACGTTGAGCTTGCACGCACGCCCTTTTATACCACGGCTCCCGAAGCGGAGCGGACGGGGCTTGGCTTTGCGGTGATGGAGGCATTCATGGATTCGGTCGAGGTGGAGTCCGCCCCGGGCCGCGGTACGCGCGTTATAATGAAAAAACGCATAGGCGGCAATGCCTGAGGCGCTGTCGGAGGGGCGCGTCAAGGAATGCCTGCCCCTTGTGCGGGCGGCGGCGCGGCGCTTTGCCGGGCGCGGTATGCCCATGGAAGACCTTGTGCAGACCGGAGCCGTCGGCCTTGTGCGGGCGGCGCAAAGCTATTGCGGCGGCGGCCCCGCCGCCTTTTCGACGTACGCGTTTGCATTTATCGTGGGCGAGATACGCCACGCCCTGCGCGAAAACGGACAGGTGAAGGCGGGACGGCGCGTAAAGGCGGCTGCGTTCGAGTATGAAAGGCTGATATTGGAGGGGACGCCGAAAGAACGCGCGGCGGCAGCCCTGGGTTTTGCCCCGGAGGAGCTTGAATGCCTGCTTGCGGCGCTTGAACCCTGCGCGCCGCTTGAAGCGGGCTGCGCCGCCGCCCCGGACGACGTTGAAAAGACCGCGACGGACAGAGTGCTGGTGCGGGAGCTTTTGCGCGCCCTGGACCCGGCCGCGCGCAGGCTCGTGGAGCTGCGCTTTTTTGACTGCCTTACCCAAAAGGAGGCGGCCCAAAAGCTTGGCATGGGGCAGGCGCAGGCCTCTCGTGCCGAAAAAAAGGCGCTTTTACGGCTGCGTGCCGCTGCGCAGGGCGGCGAAACTCAAAATATATTTGGCAATTCCGATTAAAAATGTTGACACGGCCCCGCGGTGGTGATATCATACTGTTAGCACTCGAAAGGGATGAGTGCTAACAACATTCAAAGCGAAAGGGAGTGACGGCATGAGTGAAAACAAAGGTCTTCTTGACATACGCAAGATGCGCATACTGCAGGCCATTGTTGACGACTATATCATGACGGCCGCACCCGTTGGCAGCCGCACCGTTTCAAAGCGGAGCGATATGGGCCTTTCGCCCGCCACCATAAGGAACGAGATGAGCGACCTGACGGAGCTGGGCTTTTTGGAACAGCCGCACACCTCCGCGGGGCGCATCCCCTCCGAAAAGGCGTACAGGCTTTACGTCAACCATCTGATGGATTCCGCCAAGCTGACAGACGACGAGGCGGACTACATCAAAAAGCATCTTGACACCAGGGTGCATGAGGTGAGCGAGGTGATCCGCCAGACCGCCCGCGTCATATCCGATATGACGAACTACACCTCAATGGTAATGGTGCCGCAGTTCTCGGCGCTCAAGGTAAAGCGGGTCACGCTGATACCCGTGTCCGAGGGCAGCGCAATGGCGGTGGTTGTGACGAACACGGGCGTGACCAAAAACGCCATGATAAGGATACCCGAGGCGCTTTCGCCGGAGGATATAGAAAAGCTTTCAAAGCTCATCACGCAGAAGCTGGACGGTCATAAGCTCAATGAGGCTGTGGAGTCCGTGCTGCCGCAGATAAGGGCGGAGATAGGCGAACAGGCCGACGCCGTTTGCGAGATGATCGAGGATATCGAGCGGAGCATGTCCGAAACGAACGTTGAGGTGGTGGGCGCAAGCAACATACTCGACTACCCCGAGTACAGCGACGCCGCCAAGGCAAGGCAGTTTTTGACGGAGGTCGAAACGGGCAGCTATCTGCAAAAGGTGCTTGCGGAGTCCTCCGACGTTGAAATGAGCGTAAGGATAGGCACCGAAAACGACAACCCCGAGATGCAGGATTGCTCGGTCGTGACCGTAACGTACAAGGCAGGCGGCAAAAACATAGGCACTATGGGCGTTGTCGGCCCCACCCGCATGGACTACGGCAAGGTCATGGCGGTGCTTAAATACATGAGCAGCAGCCTGAGCGAGATTTTGAGCAAGCTGTTGAAATAAGGTGATGGCAAATGTCAAGAAAAGGAAAAAGGAAAGCAGCGAAAATGGCAGAAGAGAAACTGAACGAACAGCCCGCAGAGGAGCTTGCAGACGCAAAGACGCAGCCCGAAGAGGCCGAAAAGGAACCCGCGGAGCAAAAGCAGGAGCCCGTGTACGAGCCGATGACGCTTACCGCGGAAGAGGTCAAGGCTCTGCGTGAAAAGCTCGACAAGCTTCAGGAGGACCGCGACGATGCGGTGCGTCAGGCGCAAAGGCTGCAGGCGGAGTTTGAAAATTACCGCAAGCGCAACGCCCAGATAGCCGCAGACAGCCGCGACGACGGCGTGCGTGAAACGGTAAAGGCCCTGCTTCCGGTGGCGGACAATTTTGAACGGGCGCTTGAAAACGCCCCCGAGGACGCATTTGCCGAGGGCATACGCAACATATCAAAACAGTTTGAAACGGCGCTTCGCAAATGCGGCGCTGAGGAGATAGAGGCAGAGGGCGAGTTCGATCCGAAACTGCACGACGCCGTGATGAAGGACAGCGTTGAGGGCGTGCCTTCGGGGCACATTACCGCCGTGCTGCAGAAGGGCTGGCGCGTAAAGGGCAAAATAGTCCGCTACTCAATGGTAAAGGTAAACGAGTGAACCCCCGAGGGGCGCACATAAATAATTACGAACATAATCGAATGGAGGATTAATAATATGAGTAAGATCATCGGTATCGATCTGGGAACCACCAATTCCTGTGTAGCAGTCCTTGAGGGCGGCAGCCCCAAGGTAATACCCAATGCGGAGGGTGCAAACACCACCCCGTCCGTAGTGGCTTTCAAGAACGGCGAGCGTATGGTGGGTCAGGTTGCAAAGCGCCAGGCCATCACCAACCCCGACAACACCGTTTCGTCCATCAAGCGTGAGATGGGCTCCGACTACAAGCGCACCATCGAGGGCAAGTCCTATACCCCGCAGGAGATCTCCGCTATGATACTGCAGAAGCTGAAGCAGGACGCTGAGGCGTACCTTGGCGAAAAGGTCACCGAGGCCGTCATCACGGTACCCGCTTACTTCTCCGACTCTCAGCGTCAGGCCACCAAGGATGCGGGCCGCATCGCGGGCCTTGACGTAAAGCGTATAATCAACGAGCCGACCGCAGCGTCCCTTGCCTACGGCGTTGACAAAGAGCACAGGCAGAAGATACTGGTTTACGACCTGGGCGGCGGCACGTTCGACGTATCGCTGCTTGACATAGGCGACGGCGTGTTCGAGCTGCTTGCCACCAATGGCAACAACCGTCTGGGCGGCGACGACTTTGACAAGCGCCTTATGGACTACATCGCAGAGGAGTTCAAGCGCGAGAACGGCATTGATCTAAGGAACGACCGCATTGCAAAGCAGCGTCTTATGGACGCCGCCGAAAAGGCCAAGATAGAGCTGTCCGCCACGCTTACCACCAACGTGAACCTGCCGTTCATCACCGCGGACGCCACCGGCCCCAAGCATATCGATATGAACATCACCAGGGCCAAGTTTGAGGAGCTTATCGCCGACCTTATCGACAAGACCCGCGTGTGCATGGACCAGGCCCTGCGCGACGCCAACCTCAAGACCGGCCAGATCGACAAGGTCATACTGGTGGGCGGTTCCAGCCGTATCCCCTGCGTGCAGGAGCTTGTAAAGCGCGTTACCGGCAAGGAGCCCTTCAAGGGCATCAACCCCGACGAGTGCGTGGCGGTGGGCGCCGCTATCCAGGGCGGTATCCTGGGCGGCGAGGTAAAGGACATACTGCTGCTTGACGTTACTCCGCTGTCCCTGGGCATCGAGACGCTGGGCGGTGTATTCACCCGCCTGATCGACCGCAACACCACCATCCCCGTACAGAAGAAGCAGATATTCTCCACCGCTGCCGACGGGCAGACCTCCGTTGAGGTGCACGTTCTGCAGGGCGAGCGCGAGATGGCGCAGTACAATAAGACACTCGGCAGGTTCCAGCTTTCCGGCATAGCTCCCGCTCCCCGCGGAATACCTCAGATCGAGGTCACATTCGACATCGACGGCAACGGCATAGTCAATGTTTCCGCAAAGGATTTGGGAACCGGCAACGAGCAGAAGGTAACGATTACCGCCTCCACGAACCTCTCCGAGGACGATATCCAGAAGGCTGTCCGCGAGGCAGAGCAGTTTGCCGCCGAGGATAAGAAGCATAAGGAAGAGGTCGAGGTCAAGAACCATGCCGACAGCATGATTGCCGCGACGGAGAAGTCCATGAAGGAAATGGGCGATAAGATAAACGATTCCGACAAGGCGCGCATCAATGCCGAGATAGAGAACGTCAAGAACGCCGTATCCTCCAACGATACAGAGAATATCAAGAACGCCACCGAGAAGCTCACCGAGGTATCCTATGAGGTGTTCGGCAGAATCTATCAGCAGCAGGCGCAGGAGCAGCAGGCGCAGGGCGCGGCTCAGGCTCCCAACGACGACGGTGTTGTTGACGCCGATTATGAGGTCGTTGACGACAACAAGAACTGATAAAGTCTGAAATAGTATAGGTGCATGAGGTGGAGGGAATTGCTCCCTCCACTGAGGCATGTAAAGCGGAAATAATCAGAAACTCCTGAAAGGCAGGGATTTCATGGCAGAGAATAAAAGAGACTATTATGAGGTCTTGGGTGTAAGCAAGACGGCAAGCGACGATGAGATAAAATCCGCTTTCCGAAGAATGGCAAAGCAGTACCATCCCGACCTCCATCCGAACGATAAGGAAGCGGAAGCCAAATTCAAAGAGGTGAACGAGGCTTACGAGGTGCTTTCAAACGCGGACAAGCGTGCCAAATACGATCAGTTCGGACATGCGGCATTCGATCCGTCGGCGGGCGGCGGCTATTCAAGCTGGTCGGGCTTCGGCGGCGGTTCGCCGTTTAGCGGCTTCGGCGGCTTTGGGGACATATTCGGAGACATATTCGGCGGCGGCTCGACGAGAGCCAATCCGAATGGGCCCATAAGGGGCGAAAATCTGCGTCAGACGATCACCATTTCGTTTGAGGAGGCCGCTTTCGGATGCGAAAAGGAGATACAGTACAGGCGTGAGGAGAACTGCTCGACCTGCGGAGGCACGGGCGCGGCTCCCGGCACACAGCCCCAGACCTGTAACGTCTGCGGAGGACGCGGTTCGGTAACAAAGGTTCAGAATACGATACTCGGCGCAATGCAGACCACGGTTCCCTGCTCCGCATGCGGCGGCACGGGCAAGGTCATAAAGGAGCCCTGCAAGACCTGTAACGGCAACGGCAGGGTGAGAACCTTCCAAAAGCGCAAGATAAAGATACCCGCCGGCATAGACGACGGACAGACAATAAGGGTTTCAGGCGGCGGTGACGACGGTTTGCGAGGCGGGCCAAAGGGCGATCTTCATATTGGCATCCGCGTAAAGCAGCATAAACGCTTCATACGCGACGGAGCCGACATCCACCAGAATATCGAGATACCGGTCACGACGGCAATACTCGGCGGCGCGATAAATGTTCCGACGCTCGATAAGGACGTTAAGCTGACCATTCCCGAAGGAACCCCCGCTCAAAAGACGTTCCGTATGAAGGGCTTCGGTATCCAAAAGCTCAACTCGTCGGAAAAGGGCGATATGTATGTCAACGTCACGGTCGAGATACCCAAGAAGCTCACCGAAAAGCAGCGTGAGCTGGTGGCTAAGCTTGCCGAGGAGATGGGCGACGGCGATGCTTCAAAGGCAAAGCCCAAGAAAAAAGGATTGTTTAAATAATGATTATAGTATGGCGGCGCGGAAGCTTTTGTCCGCGCCGTCTTTTTATGTTGCCAACGCCGGAATTCTTTTTATTTTTTTTAAATAAACCTTGATAACTGAATGTCTATATAATATAATTATGAATATAAGATGGCAGAAGCGAAAGGAGGATGGGATAAGAATACAAATTTGTGGATTTGACATCGGCTGGATGCTGATGATTCGAAAGAACAGTATAAATCATCCATTGAGCGTCTGACTCAATGAGCAAAGGAGGAAAAATGAACGGCAAGAATTATTTAATGTCCGCAGCAATAGCTGTGATCGCTTCGGGAGCAATGCTCCTCTTGCCCGCGTGCGCGGAGGATAAAGCGTCGGAGCAGACCGCCTCAATTAATCAGCAGACGGAAGCTGTTACCCAAGCTCCGACCGAATCGGTGTTGGAAGAAACTGTCCAACCCTCTGAAACAGCAGAGCCTGATGATAACGTCGATGCTCTGAATAACGTTGAAATGTACTCTTGCGGCGAAGTAAAAACTAATGAAAGCGTTCGCTTCAGCACGAACGAGGGTTTACTCAATGACACAAAGACAATAGAGTTTGCCGGAAACAAGTATGAATTGAAATATACGCGAACAATAGAATACGTTCTTCTTAATACGGTAGTTGATGAATATGAGATTGAGGTGAACAACGTTTTTCCTGTGTACGTTTCTGACATGGGTCATGTTGAGCTTTTACCTGACGGAACGCCATACGCAATACGCACAAAATCGGCAGGCAAAATTAACGTGAAGAATTGCCAAAACGGTGAGGATGTCCGTAAAGCTGTGGAGGAAGTGTTTAAGGATGAGATAGATTTCAGTGCTTTCAATGTGTGCAAAATAGAAGGACCAAGCCCGGAGTTGGACCATATTTTCTACCGAATAATCTGGTATAAAGAGATAAGCGGAATACTTACCAATAGTTATGTTTCGGTTAGCCTTGATCATGACGGTAATGTTCGCGATCTCTGGATGACAAACAATGTGGACTTGGGACTTGACAATGTACCCGATAACATAAGCGTGGACGACTATACTGATGCGTTCGAAGCGAAGATCAAAGAATTTTTCGGCGAATATCTTATAGAGTTCAAGATAGATAAGGATTCGGCACGCCTGACTAATATAAAGGGTTCGCCCTGCATTGATGTGGAATATATCGTTAAAGTTGGAGGGGAAGGCTTTATCGATCCTTTATTCGACTCTGTGGATATGGTTGCGGTCATAAAGCCGTAATCGAAGCTCACCGTTCTGCCGCCCCGCTTGGGGCGGTTTTTTAAAAAATATACTTGAATCATTTTTCCAAAACACCTTGAATTAAAAACAAAAACGTGGTATACTGCAAAAGTTAATGCGATGGTCCTCTGTCCGCGAGCCGGTTAAGAACATCTATAGAGAAAGGGTCAAATAATATGGCAAACATCATTCAGGAACTCGAAAAAGAGCAGCTCCGTACAGACCTGCCCAAGCTTGAGATCGGCGACACGGTCAGGGTTTACGTCAAGGTTGTTGAAGGAACCCGTGAGCGTCTTCAGAACTTTGAGGGAATCATCATCAAGATGCAGGGCGGCGGTATCCGCAGGACATTCACAGTCCGTCGTATGAGCTACGGTATCGGCGTTGAGCGTACATTCCCCTATCACAGCCCCTCCATCGGTCGCATAGAGGTCGTTCGTCACGGTGTTGTCCGTCGTGCGAAGCTGTATTACATCCGTGATCGCGTGGGTAAGGCCGCCAAGATCAAGGAGCGCATCGTTACCAAGTAATTATGAGAGTGTTACCCCTGATGCCTTCGGCGTTGGGGGTATTTCTATATCGGAAAAACCGAGGTGTTATATGCAGACAATTAACTGGTATCCGGGACATATGACAAAGGCCAAGAGGATGCTTGAGGACGATCTCAAGCTCATCGACGTCGTTGTCGAGATAGTTGACGCGAGGGCGCCCATCGCGTGCAGGAATCCCGACTTTGAGGTGCTTTTCAAGAACAAGATAAGGGTGATGCTCCTCAACAAGAGCGATCTGTCGTCCCCCTCCGCCAATAAGGAGTGGGTGAGGTATTTCGGCTCTAAAGGCATTTCGGTCATGGAAGCCGTGTCCACAGGCGCGGGCGCGAGGAAGAACGCCATAGCTTTCATAGAGAAAGCGGGCGAGCCGATACTGAAAAAATACAGGGATAAGGGCGTCAGCAAGACGCTCAGGGCAATGGTCGTCGGAATCCTCAATGTGGGAAAATCCACGTTCATAAACAAGCTTGCCGGAATAACGAGGGCGCAGGTCGGGGACAGACCGGGCGTCACGAGGGGCAAGCAATGGGTCAAAATATCGCCCTACCTTGAGCTTATGGACACGCCGGGTCTGCTCTGGGGCAAGCTCGACGATCAGGAGCTTGCAAAGCATATAGCATACATAGGCTCCATACGCGACGACGTTATGAATGTCGAGGAGATAGCGGGGCTTATGCTCTGCGATCTGGACAAGCTCTGCCATGACGCGCTCATAAAGCGTTATCCCAAGCTCGAAGCGGTGGAGGACAGGGACGTCCCGGAGTCAATGCTTGAGGGCGTATGCCGGAGCAGGGGCTTCATACTTTCGGGCGGCGTCCTCGATACCGAGAGGGCGGCGCGCATAGTGCTGGACGAGTTCCGCGCGGGAAAGATAGCCAAGCTGTCTTTTGAAAGACCGGAGGAAGCACGGGAAATATGCGAGTAAAACAGGACGAGCGGGAACGCCTTTTCGAGCTGACAAAATACGAGCGCGAATATGGTGAACAGGGGCTTTCCGTGTGCGGAATGGATGAGGTCGGCAGAGGCCCGCTCGCGGGGCCCGTCGTCACATGCTGTATCATAATGCCGAGCCATCCATTGATAGAGGAAGTGAACGATTCCAAAAAGCTCTCGGAGAAGAAAAGGGAAAAGCTGTTTGAGATAATAGGCGATACCGCGCTTGCGATAGGCTATGGCTTCTGCGACGAGAAAGTTATTGACGAGATAAACATACTCAACGCGACCAAGAGGGCGTTTGCTCAGGCTTATGCCGATATGGGAACGGATGCCGATATCGCGCTGATAGACGCTGTTGACGGTCTTGACATTCCCTGCCGAAAGGTTCCCATAATACACGGGGATGCGCTCTCATACTCAATAGCCTGCGCCTCGATAATGGCAAAGGTCACAAGGGACAGGTATATGGCGGAGCAGAGCAAGCTGTATCCCGAATATGGCTTTGAGAAGAACAAGGGCTACGGCACGGCTGCGCATATAGATGCACTCAAAAAGTACGGCGCATGCCCCATACATCGAAGGAGCTTTATCAAGAATTTTTGTCCCGATGCGTAATATGAAAAAACCGACCACTGAGCGAAAGACGGGCAATATGGGGGAGCGGAGAACCACTCTCTATCTGTTGCTGCGCGGATACCGAATACTGGAGCGGAACTACACGTTCGGACATAAAGAGGTCGATATAATCGCCTCAAGGGGAAGGACGATTGCCTTTGTCGAGGTCAAGACAAGACGGGATGCCTCGGTCGCCCCGCATACAAGCGTGACGGCACATAAGCGGTATAACATAGTGACCGCCGCAAAGGGCTACTGCTCACAGCACGACACGAGCGGCAAGGTTATAAGATTCGACATAGCGGAGGTTGACGCGAAAGGACGCATAAACTATATCAGAAATGCCTATGAGGGCTTTTGAAAACATTTTTGAGGAGGATAAGATTAAAAGAATAATCGTATTTGCTCTTGTTGTTTTAATGGCTGTTTCCGTGTTCGGATGCTCGATCAAGACGGCTGATAAGCAGGACGGCAAAACAACTCAAGCACCGACGGACAACCCTGCCGCTTCAAATGAGCCGCAAGCACAAACCGATAAGCCGGTTGAAACAGAAACGGTCTCATCGGATGAGCCGGTCGAGGAAAGCAATGAGCCATCCGACGCTCCGACAGGAGAAGCAACAATCGAGGAAACTGTTGTTTATGACGACAATGGGCTGAAAATAACAGCAAAATCGCTGGATATGGATGGACTTTTCGGCCCCGAAATCAAATTCCTGATCGAAAACGAATCCGGTAAAGCGTTGACCGTGCAGTCAAGGAATGTTTCGGTTAATGATTATATGGTGGATACAATTATGTCGGCTGATATTGCCGACGGAAAAAAAGCGAATGAAGACCTTACCATAACAAGATCTTCGCTTAAAAACAGCGGGATAACGCAGATAGCTGATATTGAATTGTCATTCCATATATTTGAATCGAATGATTGGCTCAAGTCATATGATTCGGATATGATAAAAATATCGACGTCAATAGCCGGAGAATATGAGTACAGCTTCAATGAGGAAGGTACTGTGCTTTTTGATGAAAACAATATCAAGATAGTTTCCAAGGGAGTGAACGAGGATGCGTTCTTGGGAAAGGAAATCCTTTTATACATTGCGAATAATACCGATGAGAGTATAACGGTTCAAGTAAGGGATGTTTCGATAAACGGCTTTATGATGAACGCTATATTCTCCTGTGAGTTGAATCCGGGAAAACATGCGGTTGACGGAATAACATTCTTGGATTCCGAGCTTGAAGAAAACTCGATTGAAACGATCGAAAATGTGGAGCTTTCATTCAATGTATTTAATTCCGATAATTATGATGGAATCGTTGACAGTCAGCCTATAACAATAGAGTTTTGATAAAGCATAAATAATGATAATGAAGCGCGGAACACATCGTGAACCGCGCTTTTAAAATTAAGAATTACTTATCTCCCTTTTGCAGACGTTTCGCGCCGCGTCTTGAGTCATTCAGATGCAGTATGGGCGAAATGTGCTTGTAGAGCAGGAATGTAAGCAGGCTGACGACGACGCCCTTGAGAAGATTGAACGGAACGACGGCATACAGCACGAGCGTTGACAGACTTGTGATATGTCCGTTGACCTCGGTTCCCATGGCGATAATGCTGTCAAGCTCCATGTGAAAGAGCTGAGCGAATTTGGGAATGAGGTAAAGGGCGTTGAACGCGCTGCCGAATACGGTCATTATGAGAGTGCCGACGCCGAGTCCGATGAGGGCGGTCTTCTTGCCGGGCTTCGCGTGATAGACAATGCTTGCGGGAAGCACGAACGCACAGCCGACGGCGAAGTTGGCGAAATCACCCACGAACGCGGTGGTCGTACCCTTCAGAACCAGCTTGAGGAAAACCTTTATAAGCTCCGCAACGACGCCCGAAACCGGCCCCAGATAGAATGTGCAGATCATAATGGGCAGCTCGGAAAGATCCATCTTGTAAAAGCTCGGTGCGAAGAAAAGCGGTATCTCCAGCAGCATCAGAACCGCCGCCATGCAGGAAAAGAGGGCGTTGTAGGTGATGTAATGCGTGTCGGAGAATTTCTTGCGGTTCTTGACGAGCAGGCGTTCAAACAGCCACGCCACGAGCAGAAGTCCCGCGAATACGCCGATGCAAACGGCGATGAATCCGATGTTTTCCTTGGCGGATTCAAAAGTCTTTTTCAGAGTTTCAAACATAAAAAAACCTCCTTTTGTTTTTGCTCCCGTGCAAAGCGGAGCGCAAAAGGAGGTGATTTCCCGATGTGTTGCCGCTTCTCCCATCCGGACTTTGACCGTCGGTATCGGAATCACACCGATTCAACAGCGGTTCGACCGCCGTTCGCAGACTATACTGCCGGTAGGGACTTTCACCCTGCCCCGAAGCAAACCGATTATAACACCAACAGCGCGCAAACGCAACAGTTTTTTCGCATTATCTCACTATATATCGAGCTGTCCGGCAAAGTCAAAAAAGTATGACGAAAGGTAAGTTGTATAATTAAGTGTCCAAAGAATAAAAAAAGAATAGCTCCATAGCAAGAGGTCTGCTACAATGTAGTTGGCGAAAAACAAAGAAAGGAGACCATCACTATGGAGCGAAACAATAATACCACAAAGGGACGAG
>JAFYHI010000011.1 GCA_017539215.1 Clostridia bacterium
CGTCATGCAGGGCGGGGAGGACGCTTACTTTACGGACGCGCGGCTCGTCCCGCTGATCGCCGAGATAAAGCGCCGCCATCCCGACTGCGCGGTGACGCTCTCGCTTGGGGAGAGGAGCTTTGAAAGCTATAAGCGCCTGCGCGAGGCGGGCGCCGACCGCTACCTCCTGCGGCACGAGACCGCGGATGAGGAGCATTACAGGAAGCTCCATCCTGCTGAGATGAGCTTTGAAAACCGTATGCGCTGCCTTAAAAACTTAAGGGCTTTGGGCTATCAGGTGGGCTGCGGGTTCATGGTGGGCTCGCCCTTCCAGACGCCCGAAACGCTCGCTAAGGACCTCAAATTCATAGAGAGCTTCAAGCCCGAGATGTGCGGCATTGGCCCGTTCGTCCCGCATCACGAAACGCCGTTTGCAAAGCACACGGCGGGCACGCTGGAGCTGACCTGCTTCCTGCTGTCGGTGATACGGCTGATTTACCCGCCCGTGCTGCTGCCGGCTACGACCGCCCTCGGCACGATAGATCCCATGGGCCGCGAGCGCGGCATACTATGCGGAGCAAACGTCGTAATGCCCAATCTCTCGCCCGTTTCCGTACGCAAAAAGTACGAGCTCTACGACAACAAGATATGCACCGGCGAGGAGGCGGCGGAGTGCCGCGGCTGCCTTGAAAGGAGAATGGCGCATATCGGGTACGAACTGGTCAGCGAAAGGGGCGACTTCCGGCCCCCGATCGACTGATCCGCGCACACAGAATCACAATCTTTACATAAAAAGGAGAAATAACCCATGGCATCCTGCAAGTACGACCCCAAATCATTAAAGGCGGAGGAGTTCATCAACGATGAGGAGATCCGCGCGACCCTTGCCTACGCCGAGGAGCACAAGAACGACTTTGAGCTGATCGACGCCATACTCGAAAAGGCCCGCCCCGTGAAGAAGGGCAAGGGCTATGTATGTTCGGGCCTTACCCACCGCGAGGCAAGCGTGCTGTTAGCCTGCGAGGACGAAAGCCGCATCGCCCGCATGTTCGACATAGCGGAGGAGATAAAGCTTGCCTTCTACGGCAACCGCATAGTCATATTCGCGCCGCTGTACCTGTCGAACTACTGCGTGAACGGCTGCGTGTACTGCCCGTATCATCTGAAGAACAAGCATATCGCAAGGAAGAAGCTCACCCAGGACGAGGTCCGCGATGAGGTCATAGCCCTGCAGGATATGGGCCACAAGCGCCTTGCGATAGAGGCGGGCGAGGACCCCGTCAACAATCCCATCGAGTACATTCTGGACTGCATCAAGACCATCTACTCGGTCAAGCACAAGAACGGCGCCATCCGCCGCGTCAACGTGAACATTGCCGCCACCACCGTCGAGAACTATAAAAAGCTCAAGGACGCGGGCATCGGCACATATATTCTCTTTCAGGAGACCTATCATAAGGAGAGCTATGAGCAGCTCCATCCCACAGGCCCCAAGCACAACTACGCCTATCATACCGAGGCCATGGACCGCGCAATGGAGGGCGGCATAGACGACGTCGGCCTCGGCGTGCTCTTCGGGCTTGAGCTTTACAAGTACGAGTTCGCGGGACTTGTCATGCACGCGGAGCATCTTGAGGCCGTCCACGGCGTCGGCCCCCACACGATAAGCGTCCCGCGCATAAAGCACGCCGACGACACCGACCCCACCGCGTTCGACAACTCCATCTCCGACGAGATCTTCGA
>JAFYHI010000012.1 GCA_017539215.1 Clostridia bacterium
CTTCGGCTATCGAAACTTCGGCAATCTACGCCAGCGCATCATGTTGACCGTGAACGCGCCGAAGCCTACGCCCTGCAGGGCGTAGGCTTCGTGGGAATCTCGTTCTACTGACTCAACCCCAACTATTGACATTGAGCCTTTTTTTAGCGCGGAAATGAGCTGACGTTTTTCACAGCGCGTCCTTTCGGGGCAGCGCCCTCAGAACACGTCCTTCTCCACCTTTTCGGGGGGAGTGTCGAGCTTTTCGGGGTTGTTGAGATAGCGGCGGAAGCTCTTGAACGCGGAGGCGTAGTAGAACCCGTCGCAGATGCGCTCGTCGGAGACTATCGTAAAGTCCATGTACTTGCGGCGCACGGGCTGCCCGTCGTCGCCGGTTTCGGTGACGGTGCGCCTTGAGCCGAAGGCGATGAACGCGGGGATATTGCCGAAGTCGTACAGGTGGTGGAATACGGGCGGTATGCCCAGCGACCCCAGCGCCGTTACGAAAACCGACCCGTGGAAGGGCGAAAGCCGCATTATCCACCTGGGCAGCAGGCCGAAATAGTCAAGCAGCTTCAAAAACCAGACGAGGAACTTCTTAATAACGCCCGGCACGGCGTTTATAAGCCCGGCGAGCTTGTCGAAGCTCGAATCGAGCGGCGTCGCCTTGGCCTCCGCTATCTGCTCGGTGTACCTGCGGTAAACGTCGGCAGGGGTGTCCGTCGGCTCGAAATAGACCTTTATGATGGTCTCGGGCGCCTCGGCGGTCATCTCCTTTTTAACGGCCATGGCAAGCTCTATCTCGGTGTCCCTCGTGAATATCTTCTGCCCGCTTATAAAGCGGTTGCACGCGGGGTGCTTGGCGATTACCCTTACGTACGCCGCCGCGATAATGTGCAGCATGCCGAAGCCCGGCATACCCTCCTCGCGCTTGCGGCGTATGTAGTCCTCGGCCTTAGAGCATTCTATCGTGTCGTGAAAGTACGTCGCCGCGCCGTTGCGGTTGGGCATTATGTATATCGCAACTCCGTTCAGGGGGTCAAGCGAGCGCACCAGCCTGCCGTCGGGCCTGTCGCCGCGGCGGGGACGGTACGTCTCCCACATATACTTTACCATTATGCAGGAGCAGATGAGAAGCGCCGCCATCATCAGCAGCACGCTTATCTTGGGCAGGGATTCGAAAAAGCTCCTTTCCCCGCGCACCCACAGGGGTATATCCTCCACCGCAAGGTGGTAGGCAAGCGGCAGCGCAAACACCAGTATCGCGGGGACTTTCGTCCGTATGCGCATGGCGTTCACCGTAAGGTCCCAGATCACGAAAGCGGCGGCGTACAGCGCAATGCAGAGTATGACCTGCCAAACGGCGGTCACGGGAGTACCCTCCTCGCGGTACAGGGCAATTATGCGCGCCGTAAAGAACACCGCCCCCATCAGCACGGGAAAGCTCGTTTTGTAAAGCCTGTCATGCCCGTGCCCCAAAAGCTCCGCCGCGAACGACAACGCGGCAAGCGCAGGCAGCACGACGAGCAGGAAGACCCACCAGCCAATGCTGCGCCCCTCGGCGCCGCCCATGGCATAATACACTATGCGGGCCGCCGCAGCCAGCACCATAAGCGCCGCCGCCGCCCAGCAAAGCGGGTCCCTCCTCGATATGCCGAATGTGGTGTATTTGTTATCCATGATTACATTATAGCACTTCGAAGCAAATAATCAACCGCATTAGATGTATCCGGGAAAAAATGGTAGCGTGTGCGAGGAATCGTTCAAAAAAACATGATAAAAAACATGATAAATCCAAAATTAGTACTTGACACAACTAAAAGTTGATGCTAAAATAAAACAAGATAACAAAAGGAGGTATTAATATGAGCACTACGAAGGGGTATGACACGCTTATAAAGCTGACAACCGAGAAGCTAAATGTGCTGATTGCTGACAGCAGGCACACGCCTAAGTTCTTTGTGGGTAGATATCTTACCAGAGCCCATGTGACAAATCCTGCCCCTAAGGAAATGACGCTGAGCGAAGTAAAGCGAATATCAGCGCAGTTCATCGACATCGTTTCTATATTTGAAAATATAGGTTCAGATATCGATTACTTTACGGAAACGCAAGGTGAAACCGATGCGTTGGAAGCTATCGATGCTGCAAACAGCTTGATGCAAACAACTTATACCCCGATTTACTTTGCAGCCGAGGTGGTCGTTGGAAAACTTACGAGTGCGCAAAAGACGAGTTTGCGAGCGTACTTTAATAAAATCAGCACAGTGCTCTCAAACGCGAGTCAAAACCCAAGACACTATAAACTGGGGATGTATGGACCTGGCAATACATGTAACTACTTAAAGGGCTATTTCCCGGGCCTGTTTACAATGAGTGGAAACCCTCAGGGAAACTATTCTACATGGACGATCAAGCAAAGACCGAAAGCAACCAACGAACAACATCCGACTTTGAATGGAGTTACAGTTCAAGTGGATTTTGACGAAACAAATGCGTCCAATTATGGTGGTTGGCAATATCACTCGTTCCCTTCGACATGGGAAAACTACGGGAATGCAGTACGGCATAGGAAAGAATGCTCTATCTGCCATAACTACAAATACGAAAATCATGTTCCTGATTCTACGGGAACCAGATGCACGGTTTGTGGATTTCAAGGGATAATTGGCGGCACACAGGAGGCTCCGGATGATGAACCGACTGAATAAACCCATATGCGCTCTTGTCTGTGCGCTTGCGCTGTGCCTTTTGCTGACGGGGTGCGCCGGGGGCGGCAAAACGCCCGCAGAGCCCGTGCTTTCCGACTCGCCGCAGACCGAAGCGCAGACTCCCGCGCCTTCAGACGCTGCCGGGGATCCTACGGAGCCGCCCGCGGTGCAGACCGAAGCACCCGCGGCGCAGACCGAAGCTCCCGCGGAGGTGACGCCCGCGCCCACGGCCTATGAGGCGCCCCGGCCGGAGTGGAGCGTTACCGCGGAAAGAAGCCGTGCCGAAGAGTGTATGGAGGCCGCTCGCGCCATGCTTGAGGGCAGGCCGTTCGAGCCGTTTGCTTTTGCATGGTATGAAACGGCGTATTTGATGGACTTCGACGGCGGAGCGCTGACCGCAAACAAGGTCATGTTCAACATAAGGGGCAGCGGCGGGGGCGAGTATTATTGGCTGTGCGCGGACCCCGTTTTAAGCCTGCCCGCCGAGCTTGCAAAGGACGCCGAACAGGCCGTACTGCGCAATTACTGCGATATCCACGGTCTGGATCCCGACGAAGCGCCCAAGGGCATTTACCCTTGCCGCGGGTACGTCGGCGGGGATCACCTGATACTGACCGGGGGAGAGGTGCTTATGCACGTCACGGCTCAGGCGGTATTTTACAGGGAAGAATCGGGCCGGTGGTCGCAGATCCCCTGCGCCGATTTCGGGGTTAAGATGCTTACAGGCGGATTCGTTATGGACGCAGATACGGCATGGCTGTGCTTCAGCGCGGTTGATGAGGGCGACGGCAGCGGCTTTGCCGTGTACTCCACCTTCGACGGCGGCAAAAGCTGGCAGAGGGTCAGCCTGCCCGTCCCGCAGGAGTACGCGGGGTATTATTCGGCATATGCGTTTTCACCCGTTTTTGACGGGCAGCGCGGCGTTATTCCAATTGAATTTCTCTATGAGGGGCGGCCCGCTGCAAACGCCTGCTTCCTGACGGAGGACGGCGGCGAAAGCTGGCGCTTCGTACTGCCCGGGTAATGCGCCCGCCCACATAAAAAGCCCGATGCGCGGCGCATCGGGCTTTCATATCGGTAAATTTATTTAACGGTGGTTCCGGCCTCGCCCTTCAGCGCGTCTACGGCCTTGTCAAGGCTGGTGATGATGGCCCTTCTGCCGGGCTTGGAGGTGACGAACTGCATTGCGGCCTCTACCTTGGGCAGCATGGAGCCGGGCGCGAACTGGCCCTCCGCAATGTAACGCTTGGCGTCGTCTACAGTAAGCACGTCAAGGTCGACCTGGTCGGGCTTGTTGAAGTTGATGGAGACCTTTTCGACGGCGGTGAGAATGACGAGAGCGTCGGCGTCGATATCCTCTGCCAGCTTCTCGGAAGCGAGGTCCTTGTCGATGACCGCCGCGGTGCCGATATAGTTGCCGTTTTCATCTTTATATACGGGTATGCCGCCGCCGCCCACGGTGATGGGCACGAAGCCGCCCGCCATCAGGCACTTCACGGCGTCAAGCTCCACTATCTCAACGGGCTTGGGAGACGCGACGACCCTGCGCCAACCGCGGCCCGCGTCCTCCTTCATGACGTAGCCGCGCTCGGCTTCCAAAGCCTTCGCTTCCTCTTCGGTATAGAAGGGGCCGATGGGCTTGGAGGGGTTCTTGAACTTCTCGTCCTCGCGGTCGACCACGACCTGAGTTACGATGGTGGCGACGCGGGTCTTGTTCCCGCGCCTGCGCAGGACCTTTTCAAGCCCCTGCTGCATATGGTAGCCGATATAGCCCTGGCTCATCGCGCCGCATACGTCAAAGGGCAGAGCGGGGGTAATGCTGTTTGCCGCCTCATTCTGCAGAACGATGCGCCCCACCTGCGGGCCGTTGCCGTGGGCAAGAGCCACGGTGTAGCCCTGCTCGATAATGTCGGCGATGTACTCCGAAGTCTTCTCAACGACTTCAAGCTGGTTTGCGGCGGTCGCGGGCTTGCCCGCCTCCTGCAGGGCGTTGCCGCCCAGCGCGATGACGATCTTTTCCATTAAAGCCATTTCTCCAAATCAAAAAAATATTTGCCCGAAATACTCCGCGGGCGCAAAAAATATTATCCCACTTTTTCCAAGTATTGTCAAGGAAAAAAGCGGGACAATAGAATATATGTTATTTTTACGGCGCGACAAGATAAGTGTTGTCGATCACGGTATGGCCCAGCACGTCAAGGTGAAAGCCCTTCCTGACAGCGGGCTCCCTCGTTTCGGGGTATTCGGCAAGCTGATTCATGAAGCCCGCTTCATACAGTATGGCTCTGAGCTCAAGCGAGCCTCCGTCCTTCAATCGCATGGGGATGGGAATGAGCAGTACGGCGAGTATGACCGCAAGCACGATCCAAATCACTTTCTTTTTCCCGTTCTTTTTGTCCTTTCCGTTTGCTTCTTTCATAATGATGCCTCCTGAACAGCATTGCACACAGCCCGCATCAGCGAAACGCCTCTTTCGCGGGCGTATACGGCGGCGCGCATAAGCCCCTCGCAGGGGATGGGATCGACAAGCCTCGCCTCGTAACGCACGCCGTAAAGCGTAAGCTCGCGAATAAGCCCCCGCCCGCCTTCGGCATTGCCCAATATCAGCAGCGCCGTCGCGCCCTCGTCCGGCTGTATCTCCCACACGGGCGCGTCCTCCGACAGGCCGACAAGCTTTTTCAGGCGCTTCGCCTCCGCTTTCACCTCTTCACTGAAGGGCGAAACGGGAATTTTCTCCTCACGGAAAACATCGGCGCAGCGGATGAGCTTTTCCTCGAGCCCCTCAAAGCCGAAGCCCGCCCTGCGGTAGACCTCTCCCATGAAGTCGGCGAAAAACCCGGCGGGCAGCAGGCTGTAAAGCTCCCGCTCGAGCGCGTCCAGCTCCTCCGCCGTCACGCTTTCGCGGTCAAGCCCGAAGCGCAGCATCACGTTGCCGCCGTAATGCGGCAGCAGTATGTATTCTTCAAGGTAAAAGACCCCGCCGGAAAGCGCGGGGATAGAGGCGCGGAGGGAGTCGATTTCTTCGATAACGGTCTGCATACTGCCCTCTTTATCTCAGAGTATCCGCAAATTCATCCCAACCCTCAATACAGTGTGGGGCAAACGAATCTATGTCGACCGCGCCGTTCACCATTTTGGCTTCGGCAAACGAATCCGGCGAATAAAGGATGAATATCCTTCCGTCCACAGGCTCAAGGAATTCGACTTTTAACGCTTCACCCGCCCTCAGAAAGGGCGGATCGCCAAACAGATGACCGTATTTGAGCCCGGCGGCTTTGGCAAGAACATCCGGCCACTCGTCCGCCGGGATGCTTTTTATCAGCTCGTAATTCGGAGCGTCGTTGTAAAAATCTTCAAGAGACGGTATGTTAATAAACTCGATCGACTTTACGTTGTCAAGCTCGCCCGTGTAATCATAATGCACCGGCTTGCTGCATGAGCACAGAAAACAGGCGGAGAGGATGAGGAATAATAGGATGCAAAATGCCTTTTTGATTTGACGCTTCATTCAAAACAGCTCCTTGGTTTCAGAATTGATAAATAGCCCTGCAGCCCTTTCCGGCTTGGAAAGGAGTAAATGCACAGAAGCTTCCCGGGGCGGGCTGACAGATTCGCTGACTGATGAGGGGGGCTTCAATGCACTTGCATCCTCTCACTCAAAGAACACCGGCAGCAGGCGCTTGAACTCCTCGTAGAGGGGCTCCGCCACGGCCCGCATATCGGGGTGCGCGGCGGGCGCGGTGCGCAGGCTGAAGAAATGCCGCCATTCGCGCAGGTTCATGGTGCATATGAATTCCGTCTTCAATGAATTGGGCAGCACGCTCCTCGCGGTCTCGGGCGCTACGCCCATATTCAAAAGCTCAAAATAGCTCTTTTCCGCGTTCTCCATGGCCCTGACCCACGCGGCGTGTTCGGGGCTGCCCGCGCAGAGCTTCGCGGGCTTTATAAATGTTATCTCGCCGCCGAATTTATCCTTGGAGTAATTGCAGTAGCGGGTGGATTCCTGCGAATAGCTTGCGACCCTGTGCCGCACCCACTCGTGCGAAACGCCGCGGTCGCATATTATGCGCACGCTCACCGAATAATGCTCGATCGGGCTCTCGTGCCCGCGTGCGAGCATGCTCCGTATCAGGCGCTCGGCGCTGCCCTCGTCTATTTTGCCTTCGGATTTATAGCACACCCTGCCGCACAGCTCTATGTGGCGATAGACCGCATCGCGGTCTATGGGAGTGACGATCTCAAAGCCGGGTTCTATGACTCGCATACCTTTTTCCTCTCTATCCCGTTCTCCGTGCGGACGACTATCTCGGCGATGCCCGCGTTTTTAATAAGCCGCGAACAGATCACGCAGGGCGCGGGGCTTGCCATCTCGCCGCCCTCGTCAAAGCCCGCAAGGTACAGCGTCGAGCCCAGCATATCGCGCCGCGCGGCGGAGATTATCGCGTTCTGTTCGGCGTGCACGGCAACGCATTTTTCGTACTGCTCGCCGTGGGGTATGTTGTTCCTCGCGCGCCAGCACTCGCCCTCGTCGCAGCAGTTGGGCTCGCCTCGTGCGGCGCCGTTGTAGCCGGTGGAGATTATCTCGTCGTTCTTTATGATGACCGCGCCGTATCTGCGCCTGAGGCAGGTGGACCTCTGCGCGACGGCTGCGGCAATGCCCAGATAGTATTCGTCCTTAGTTATGCGCTGCATGGCGTACCTCCAATGGGTGATATTTGATTTTACCATAAGCGGAGGGCGTGCGCAAGAGTGGCGGTCCGCTTTCGCATCGCATATAATAAATAAAAAGGAGGAGACCCGATGGAGATACGCGGTATTGACGTTTCGCGCTGGCAGGGCGATATCGACTGGGCGGCGGCGGCCGGAGCGGGCCTGCGCTTTGCCATGATAAAGGCGTGCCAGGGTGCGAAAAAAGACCCGAAATTCAAAAGGAATATCGAGGGCGCAATAAAGGCGGGCCTGTATGCGGGGGCGTACGTTTACAGCCTTGCGGAGGATGAAGACGCCGCAAGGGCGGAGGCGCGCGCGGTGCTTAAGCTGACGGAGCCGTATGAGCTGCGCTGGCCGATCGCGCTCGACCTGGAGCATGAGGGCTTTTATAGGCTTGCAAAAGCCGAACGGCTCGCCGTGATAGACGCCTTCTGCGCCGAGATAGAGGCAGCCGGGCGTCTGCCCATGATATACTCGAACAGCGACTGGTTCCGTCGCGTCATACCCAAGGCCGCCGCAAAGCGTTACAGCGTGTGGCTTGCAAGGTGGCGCAGCGAACCGCCCGAGGAGGATTTTGCCTATGCCATGTGGCAGAGCGGCACGGGTGAAGTCCCGGGTATAAACGGCCCGGTCGACCTTGACGTGAGCTTTGAGGACTTTTCGCGGCTTACGGTGCCGAAGGCGGAGTTTGCCGTGACCGTCCCGCGAAAGCGCGGCGAGGCGTATCTTAAAATGCAGGAGGCGCTGAACTCCGCGGGTTACCGCGATGAAAGCGGCGCCCCGCTCAACGCCGACGGCGTATGGGGCAAAAAGAGCATGCAGGCGCTTTTGAGCCTTGTTTCAAGCGTAACGGCGCAGAAAAGTCCGGACGCTCCCCGGGTCAGCGGCGGGCGAAGCGCACTATAACCCCGCCGCCGCTTTAAGCGCCGCCCACGAGCCGGCGGCTCCCGCGGCAAACCCCGCGCAGGCGTAAAGGCGGGGCTCGCCGCCGTTCAGTTTAAGAAGGGCCGCCGCGAACAGGGCAAGCGTCAACAGCGCCGCAAGCGCGTCCGCCGCCGCAAAAAGCAGGCAAAGCCAAAACGGCGTGCGGCAGCCCCGCTTCGCTCCCATGCGCAGGCGGCGCGGCAGACGCAGAAGGAATACCGCCGCCCCCGCGATCAGCCCCGCCCGTATGCACATCAAAAGCACGGGCAGCTCCGCAAGCGTGTTGCGCATCAGCGGAACATCCGCGAAAGGAGCGAACCCTTTTTCCGGGGCAGGTCCTCTTCGTATTCCAGGGCGGCTATCTCTCCTTCAACGCCTATCACGCCCTCGACAAGGTCAAGCCGCGTTATATGCAGGCTCTCGCCCTCTATCAGCATGGCGCCCGCGTCGGTCAAAAGCGTTATCTCCCGCTCGTTAAACGAGCCCACATCGGCCACTCCGGTTATGCTCAAGATCCGTCGGTCGTCAAGATGCACGGTGTGCGAGCGGAGCCTGAGCCCCTCGCCCGAGCGCAGTTCGTTTGATGTCATAAGACCCTCCGTTGTGTTTTTTTCATAATACTCGCACACGGCCCGTTTTATGCCCCGTTTGCTCATTCTGCTCCGACTGCTTGAAAACCTTAAAAAACGGCTTGTTTTGCGCAGAAAAAGTTTTTTTGCGACAATATTCACGCTTGACAAATGCCTGCGGCGGTATTAAAATGAAATCAGGGAATTAAGAAAAATATTTACAGGGGTCGACGTGTGACAACTATACGTTTTATTACATCAGCGCGTGAGTTTCCTTATGCCTATTTATGTACACGGGGTGTGTTATGACAAGAGAAATGCTGCTTACCAAAAGCCTTGAGGACCTGCGCGAGATAGCCAGGACCATGGGTGTTAAGGCCATAACCAGGTATCGCAAGGGTGAACTTGCCGATATCATAATGAACAGCGGCGTAGTGCCGGAGTCCGTTGCGGCGGGCAAGTCAAAGCGCAGGAAGGAGGAGCCGGAGGCGGCTCCCGCTCCCGTGCCCGAGGCGGCTCCCGCTCCCGCGCCCGAGGCGGCTCCCGCTCCCGCGCCCGAGGCGGCTCCCGCTCCCGCGCAGGAGGCCGCGTCCGCCGAAGTGGACTATGCGCCGCGCCGCAGGGGCAGGCCCAGAAAGGCGATAAACGATCCTGCTCCCGCTCCCGCGCAGGAGGCGGAGGCTCCCTCGCCCGAGGCCGCCGAGGCCCCGGCTTCCGGGCAGAAGCCCGCGCAGGAGGCGCAGCCCGTGCCTCAGGCGCCGGATATGCCCGCGCCCGCAGGCATGCGCGGCTATCAGCGCGTGGACATTCCCCAGCCCGCTCAGTGGGATAGGCAGTATCCACGCCAGCAGGACTATCAGCCCCGCGCAAGGTACGACCGGGCTTACTCCGGGTCGGACTATCAGCAGCGCGGCAGCGACAGGGGCGGCCGCTATCAGCAGCGCGATCAGAACCGCTATTATAACGACAGGGCCGACTACAACCGCACATATCAACAGGGCCGCAATTACGACCAGTCCCGCGACTATCAGGATTACAGGCAGGGTTACCCCATGTATCCGCAGGATATGCAGCGCGGCTTCTACCCGCAGGAGGGGGATCCCGCCTTCCGCGGACAGGGCTACTATAACGCCGAGTATGGCACGAGCAACCCCGCCGTGCCCGAGCTGCTTGAAAACGGCGACTGCGGCGATGCCGAGGGCATCCTCGACATCGCAAACGACGGTTACGGCTTCCTCCGGTGCGAGAATTACCTGCCCGGCCCCAAGGACGTTTATATCTCCAATGCGCAGATACGGCGCTTCCGCCTGAAAAACGGCGACAAGGTCACGGGCAAGACCCGCCCTTCGCGTGAGACGGATAAGTATCCCGCACTGCTGTACATCACCGCCGTTAACGACTGCCCTCCCGAGGACATGGTCAACCGCCGCCCGTTTGAGGAGCTGGTGCCCATTTTCCCCAATGAGCGGTTTACGCTGGATCTGCCCGACGCCAAGCCCCGCGAGCGCCTTGCGATAAGGCTCATAGACCTTATGGCGCCCATCGGCCGCGGTCAGCGCGGCATGATCGTAAGCCAGCCCAAGGCCGGCAAGACCACGCTGCTCAAAAACATAGCAAACGGCATCTCGACCAATTATCCCGACGTTACGCTCATCGTGCTGCTCATCGACGAAAGGCCCGAGGAGGTCACCGATATGCAGCGCAGCATAAAGGGAGAGGTCGTCTATTCCACGTTCGACGAGCAGCCCGAAAGGCACACAAAGGTCGCCGAAATGGTCATGGAGCGCTCAATGCGCCTTGTCGAACAGGGCAAGGACGTAGTCGTGCTGCTCGACTCAATCACAAGGCTTGCCCGCGCGTATAACCTCACCATCAACTCCACGGGCAAAACGCTCTCCGGCGGCATGGACCCGGGCGCTCTGCATAAGCCCAAGCGCTTCTTCGGCGCCGCAAGGAATATCGAAAACGGCGGCAGCCTTACCGTCATCGCCACCGCCCTCGTCGAGACCGGCTCGCGCATGGACGATATGGTTTATGAGGAGTTCAAGGGCACCGGCAATATGGAGATACACCTTGACCGCAAGCTTTCCGAAAGGCGCATTTTCCCGGCCATCGACATCTACAAGTCCGGCACACGCCGCGACGAGCTGCTGCTTTCGCCCGAGGACGCCGAGTGCGCCAATACGCTGCGGCGCATGCTCTCTGCGGGCAACACCACGGACGTTGCCGAGCAGGTCATTGAAATGATGGTCAACTCCGAAACGGATGAGGAATTCCGCGAGGCAGTACGCAAGCTTGCCGGCGGGTATGAGTCAAAGGGCTTTACGCTGGGCCGCAATTTCATGAGACACTATTGATGTATGATCAATAAGGGGCTGCCGCGAACCGCGGCAGCCCCTCGTATCAATGACGGACCGAATGTGACGCATAAAACGCAGCAAACCGATATTCGAAGCAAAGAAGACCCGGCGCGGAGGATAGCCTTTGCACCGGGTCGTGTTTTTATGCTGCGGCGGAGCTGACCGCGGGTGCGCTGCCGCCCGGCTTATCGCAGTTCCGGCCCGGCAGCAGCCGGTGTTTTCGCCTTTTGCAGCGGGTTTGTCGGTGTCCCGGGGGTATTGCGTCCGCTTTTTTCGGCAAACAAAACCCGCCCTGCCCCTTCGGACAGGGCTCGAAGCCCGTCCTTCTACTTCTCCAGCAGATCCTCGGCTTTAACGCCCAAAGCTGCTGCGAAGCGCACCGCCACCTTTTTCGAAAGCCTGCGGCTGCCGCACATATACTTGTAAATGATACTGCTGCCAAGGCCGACAGCCTCGGCGAATGTGCGGCCGGAATAACCCTTTTCCTTTAATACTGCAGAAAACCTGGTCATGTAAAGGCACCCCTTTGCATTGTATATCGGTCGTCAAAATCACTATAACATAACGCGAACGAAAAAGCAAAGTATTTTTTGTCTTTTCAAGCATTAAGGCCCGAAACGTTGTTTTTTACGCGCGACAGGCAAGCTTCTCGTATAATAATTTCGGTTGACAATTCGTTGCGAAGGTGGAAATATGTTGGCAAGGTCAACTCATGTCTGGGCGTCCCGCACAGCAGGACGGCTGCGGCGGAAAACCTCCCGAAAGAAAAAAACCGTATTACGTTCCCCCGCAAAAAAGCTCCCGTCCAAGGGCTTTCCTGCCGTTAACAGGGGATTCGGCACGGTTTTTTTCACCGATCGGGATCACGCTGCTTGCTTGACTGCGCAGTTACGGCTGACCGGATACAGAGCATACGCGACATTTTCCTGACGTCAGCTCAATCGTAAGCGGTGCGTTTATTGACCGTTCACATTTCACTAGGCGCTCCGCCCGTCGCGGCGGGGCGCTTTTTTTATGCATATGCGCTGCGTTTTTTCGACAAAGGCCGGGCAAAAGCGCATTATAGTGCTTGCACTTCGGGTGCGGATGTGGTATCATTAATGAGAAGAAATATCGAAAGGTGTACGGGTCATGGAAAAGAAGAGGATGACTTTGAACGTTGCGGGGCAGGATTTCCGCATCACCTCGACGGGCGACGAGGAATACATGAAGGAGCTGGCGGCCCGTGTGGGCAAGCGCATCAACGCCGTGAGCAGCCGCTATCCGCAGCAGAGCATTTCCCGCTGCGCGCTGCTTGCCATGCTTGAAATGGAGGAGGAGCTCAACTCCCTTCGCACCGAAAGGGACGAGGTGGAGCGCAAAATAAACGAGCTTCGCACCATCCGCGAGGGTGAGTCCGCCCCCGTGCAGGCCCCTGTAAAGCGCCCGTTTGCGCGCGCCAACGCCGCTAAGAAGCCCGTCGGGGTATGACCCGGGGCTAACTGTCGTTGATACGGGGCGGTCTTTTTGCCGCCCTTTTTTGAATCCCATGATAAAAGCCGAGCTTTTGGCCCCTGCGGGCAATTTTGAATGTATGAAGGCCGCCGTGCTTAACGGTGCGGACGCCGTCTATTTCGGAGGCGGCGCTTTCAACGCGCGCCGCGGAGCGCAGAATTTTACGGGCGACGCCCTGCGCGAGGCGATAGATTACTGCCGTCTGCGCGGGGTAAAGACCCATATCACGCTGAACACGCTGCTGTTTGACGGCGAGCTTGCGCCGGCGCTCGACTTTGCGGCGGAGCTTTTCCGGCTCCGTGCCGACGCGGTCATCGTTCAGGATATAGGGCTTGCTGCGCTCATACGGCGCGAGCTGCCCGAGCTTTGCATACACGCGTCCACCCAAATGGGCGTGCATTCATTGGGCGGCCTCAGATACCTTGAAGAGCGGGGGATAGCCCGGGCGGTGCTTGCGCGTGAGATGTCGCTTGACGATATCCGCTTCCTGCACGAAAACAGCCCCGTGGAGCTTGAGTTTTTCTGCCACGGCGCGCTGTGCATGGGCTTTTCGGGGAGCTGCCTGTATTCGTCGATGGCGGGGGAGAGGAGCGGCAACCGCGGCACCTGTGCCCAGCCCTGCAGAAAGAACGCCTGCGTTTTCGGCAGGAACGCCGGGCGTGACGAGTTTGCCCTTTCGACGAACGATATCGCAATGCTTGATGAGCTTGGTGCGCTTGCGGACGCGGGCGTATGCTCGTTCAAGATAGAGGGCCGAATGAAGAGCCCGGAATACGTTGCGACGGTCACGCGCATCTACCGCGCCGCGCTTGACGGAGAAACGCCGCCGGGGGCGCGCGGGGAGCTGTTTTCAATATTCAACAGGGGCGAGTTTTCGACCGCCCATTTACATGGGGACTCGGTCACGACCGGGCACGTCGGCCGCGCCGCGCCGGACAGGGAGCTTATCGCGCGGGCGCATGAGAGCGTGCGCCGCGAGCGTCCCGCAAGGGAGGCGGAGGCGGTACTGACCCACGTCGTGGGCGAACCGATAATGCTTGAACTCACCTCCGGCGGCTGCACGGCAAGGGCCGTCGGCCCCGTTTGCGAGCCCGCAAAGTCCCCACTTAGCCCCGAAAAGCTCCGCGCACAGACGGACCGCTTCGGCGACACGGTGTTCCGCCTGACGGGGTTCCGCTCCGAGGGGGCGGGGTTTGCGCCCGCCTCCGTGATAAACTCGCTTCGGCGCGAGGCCTGCGCAAAGCTTGAGCAAACGATGCTTGCGGAGCCGCGTGAAAAAAAGCCCATAGACGCCGATACGGTCAAACGGCATATCGAGCCCTGCGGCCCTGCCGAAACCGCGCCGCTGCGCTATGTGCGCGTGCGTTCGGGCTCTTATGAGTGCGCGGGTGCGGACCTTGTGGGCTATGACCCGGTATTTCCCGCGGACGTGCCGGGGGATATCCCCTGCGGCAGGCTTGGCCGCGTGCTGATACTGCCCAACGTCATTCCGGGCGAGGACGCGCTTGAAGCGTACCGCAGGCTTCTGGCTGATGGTATGTTCCAAGGCGTCGAAGTGAATAATATAAGCCATGCGCGGCTTGGGCTTCAGCTGCCCGTAAGGATAGCCGGCGTCGGCCTGAATATAATGAATTCCGCGTCGGCAACGGAGGCGCTGAGGCTGGGCTTTACGCATATAATGCCGTCTTTGGAGCTGACGCGCCGCCAGCTTGCGCAGCTTGCCGAGGGGTTCGGGGCAAGGCTCATAGTGCCCACCTACGGCAGGGCGCCGCTGATGCAGCTTTTGCATTGCCCTGTGCGCGAGTACAGGGGATGCCGCCGCTGCCGCGGAAAGGTCGGCATGCTGACCGACGGCGAGGGGCGCAGCTTCCCGCTTGAAAACGTGAGATTCCCGAACGGCAGATGCCTGGTTCGGATGCTGAATACCGCAGTGACGGACATACGCGCGGCCTTCCGCGAGAGCGGCATTCCGGCGTATGCCGAGGCCGTAACGCCCGAGGGGTGCGAGGGTGCGCCCGTCACGCGCGGGCACTGGTCAAGGGCGGTCGACTGACCGCAAAACGAAAGGTGAATTATGAACAAAAAAGCATTGGCCACACTTGAATACCAAAAGATACTGGGCGAACTGCGCCAAAAATGCGCCTGCTGCGTGAGCCGCGAGCTTTCTGAGCAGCTCCTGCCCTATGACGAGCTTGACGACGTGCGCGCGGAGCTTGAGCTGACAAGCGAGGCGGAGACGCATTTTCTGCGTACGGGCAGCTCGCCGGTGGACGATTTTCCGGATATGCGCTCGGGCTTGAAGCGCGTCAACGCCGTACTGCACCTGTCCTGCGAGGAGCTTCTGAATATCGAAAAATGCCTTAAGGCCATACGCACCGCGCAGGAGCAGCTTGCGCGCGCGGCGCAGAAGCCGACGGATCCCAACTCTCCTCTTGCGGGCAGTACCGACAGGCTGGCTTCAATGGCGGGCGGGCTTATGGCTCACCGTGCGCTGGAGGAGGAGATAAACCGCTGCATTTTAAGCGAGGATGAGGTGGCGGACGCCGCTTCTCCCGCGCTTTCGCGCATACGCCGCCAGATGAAGCTTGCAAACGAAAAGGTACGCCGCAAGCTCAACGACATGATCCATTCCACCACCTACTCCAAATACCTGCAGGACGCGCTTGTGACCATACGCAACGGGCGCTTCGTCATACCGGTCAAGCAGGAGTACAGGCAGAACATACCCGGCCTTATCCACGACCAGTCCGGCACGGGCGCGACTCTGTTCATAGAGCCCACCGCCGTGGTGGAGCTTGGCAACGAGTATAAAAAGCTTGTTATGGAAGAGGCGGCGGAGGTGGAGCGCATACTCACCGAGCTGACCGAGATGATAAAGCCCTCCGCAAACGATATCTATGCCGACCTTATGACGCTGGGCGAGATAGACCTGTGCTTTGCAAAGGCCAAGCTTGCGCGCGATATGAAGGCCGTATGCCCCAAGCTCAACGCCGAGGGCCGCATCAATATCAAAAAGGGCCGCCATCCGCTCATAAACCGCGAAAAGGTCGTGCCCATAGATATCAGACTGGGCGGCGATTTTACCACCCTCATAGTCACCGGCCCCAACACGGGCGGCAAAACGGTTACGCTTAAAACCTTGGGCCTCTTCACGCTGATGGCGCAGTCGGGCATGTTCGTTCCCGCCGAGTACGGTACGGAGCTTGCCGTCTTCCGCGAGGTGTTCGCGGACATAGGCGACGAGCAGTCGATAGAGCAGAGCCTTTCCACGTTCTCGTCGCATATGAAGAACATTGTGGGCATTCTGGAGGACGCCGACGAGGACGCGCTGGTGCTGCTTGACGAGCTTGGCGCGGGCACCGACCCAGTGGAGGGCGCGGCGCTTGCCCAAAGCATTCTGGAGGAGCTGCATTCGCGCGGGTGCCGCACGGCCGCCACCACGCATTATTCCGAGATAAAGGCGTTTGCGCTGACGCACGAGGGTATGCAGAACGCCTCGATGGAGTTTGACGTAGACAGGCTTTGCCCCACATACAGGCTGTTCATAGGGATACCGGGCAAATCAAATGCGTTTGAGATATCAAAGCGCCTTGGCATGAGCGATTACATAATCGACAACGCCCGCCGGTACCTGACGCAGCAGGACGTGGACTTCGAGACCGTGCTTTCACAGGCGGAGTCCGAAAAGTCCAAGGCCGAGCGCGAAAGGCTCGAGGCGGAGAACGCGCGGCGCGAGTTTGAGGCGCTGCGTGCCGACATGCGTGCGGAGCGCAAAAAGTTCGAGACCGAAAAGGCCGAAATGCGCATAAAGGCCAAGGAGGAGGCGCGCCGCGTGATAGCCGACGCCAAGCGCGAGATGGAGGCCGCCATAATGGAGATCCGCCAGCTTAAAAACGTGGACCGCCGCGAGGCTGACCGCGTCATACAGCAGGCGCGCGACAAGGCGCGTGAAAAGGACAGCGAGCTTTACGAGACCCCCGCCGAAAAGCGCATTGCGGAGGGCCCCGTGCCCAAGTTCGTGAACCCGGGGCAGACGGTCAGGGTGGCGTCGCTCGACAAGACCGGCACCGTCATAGGCAAGCCCAAAAACGGCGAGGTCCCCGTGCAGATAGGCATAATAAAGCTCAACGTCAAGCTCTCCGACCTGCGCGAGGTGCAGGAGCAGAAGGCCGCGGCTGCGGGCTCCAAGGTGGAGTATTCCGCCGCAAACACCGTGGGCCTTGAGCTTGACATACGCGGGCTTATGGTGGACGACGCAAAGCCCGTCGTGGACCGCTACCTTGACGACTGCAAGCGCCAGAGCCTCAACGAGGTATCTATAATCCACGGCAAGGGCACGGGCGCCCTGCGGCAGGGCATACAGGCCTACCTTAAAAACCACCCCCGCGTCAAGTCCTTCCGCAACGGCAACTACGGCGAGGGCGACTTCGGCGTAACGGTGGTGACGCTGAAATGAGCATCGACGAGCCGATCCTCGTAAGACCCGATAAGTCGCATATCCCCGCAATAGCCGCGTTTCGAAAGGAGTTTGCCGACAGCCTCGATTGGCTGCACGGTGCGAGGGGACTGAGATACATGGAGGACCCTTCGGAATGGCTCGATTATTCCGCGCGGCTCGAGGACGGCCTTGACGGGGCTCCGCCGTACACGCAGTTCGTTTTCGTGCGCCCCTCGTCGGGGAAGATACTCGGCATGCTTGGCGTTCAGCACGCGCCCGACGGCCCCGTTGAAAGCTGGGGCGGGCACGTCGGCTACTGCGTCTGTCCCTCCGAAAGGCGCAAGGGCTATGCGGAAGCGATGCTGCGCGAGGCGCTTCCGTACTGCAGATCCATTGGCCTCAGGCGGGTGCTTCTCACCGCGGGCGACGAGAACGTCGGCAGCGTCAGAACGATACTTAAAAACGGCGGCGTGTTCGAAGGGTATTATATCTCCCCCAAGCACGGACGAGAGATAGGTAGATATTGGATCGACCTGAATTGATCGACCTCGGACAGGGGCGGTTTTGATATGACGGCCGTGACGATGAAATAACAAGAGGGGCCGCAGGCAAACCTGCGGCCCCTCTTTCAGCTTAAAAGGAGCGCATCCGGTCACTCCTCTATGACGCTCCCGTCGGCAAATACATACACGGGGTGCGACGCTTCGCCCTCGCCCTGCAGCACGACGTAGTAGGCCTGACGACCGTCATAGAGCCTGTACGTTACGGACTGCACCGCATAGCCCGCATAGTCGGCCTTTTGGGTCAGCGCGCGCAGCATTTCGGGAAGGTTCTCGGGGTCCAGAACAAACCCCTCCATAAAGCCGTCGATCTCGTTTTCGCCTTCTGTGGAGCCGGGACCTGCTGTTTCGCCCGGTTCCCGCGATCCCTCGGGCAGCATGGAAGCGTCCGGGCTTGCCGAAACATCCGGCAGCATGGAAGCGTCGGGGCTTGCGGAAGCCGCAGCGGTCTCTGCGGGCGCGGCGGAAGCCGTGGGGTTCGCGCTCGGCCTTGCGGTATTGGCGGGCGCAGCGGGCTTTCCGGCGCACGAGGCGCATACAAGGGTCGCCGCTGCCGCGGTCAAAGCGCATACGGCAATTAAAAACTTTTTCATAGCATTCCTCCGTTTTCGCCCTTTCGGGCGTTCGTTGAACACAGTATGTGCAAAAACCGTTCGCAAAATACGTTTGCATAACAAAGACCGAGCGCGGTGACGCTCGGCCTTTGTCCTTTCGCAATTTTGGAGGGATCGATTGCTGTAGAAGGCGGGAAGTGGGGGGTACTTCCCTTGCCCTTCACCTATATAACGAACGGGAGCCCGAAAAGGTTCCCGCTTTTATAAATATATTATTTATCCCCGTGGTGTATGTGCAGTTTCTTGTTTATCTTGTTGAGCCTGCCTATCAGTATGTCGCGCTCCTGCTTTTTAATGAGTATTGTATCTTCGAGCTTTGCTCGGTCTTTTTTGATCTCTCTGCGGCGCACCTCGGCAAGTATCAGCATAAAAACGCCCGCCGCCGCAATAACGCCCGCCGCGATAAGGCTTGTATCCGGCCCGTCGCCGCTGCTGTCGGCAAATATCGCAACGACCGCCGCAGCAGCCGCCGCCAAAACTATGCCGATTGCGGTCAGCGAACGCAGCGCCTTTAACCGCTTTTCAAACGCGGGACGCCTTGCTCTGAGGTCGCCAAGCTCCTTTTCGGCCTTCTTAAGTTCGGTCTTAAAACCCGCCTTGCGGATCAGCTCACGGGTGATCTGCTCGTCGTCAGGCTGATCTTCGTGATTTGCGCCCGATGAGCCGTCCGCGGGGACGCCTACGCGCTCGCCTTTAAGCGCCGCCGTTTTCAGCACGGCGCCGCAATGCACGCAGGTGTACTCACTTGACCCGGGGTCAAAACCGATATCCTTTCCGCAGCAGGGGCAGATCCCGGCAAAGACGCTCATAAAGATCACTCCTCATGGCATTATACCACGTTTTCGGTTGAGAATCAACAAAAACTCCGCTTCCGCAAAAAAACGGTTCAGCCGAGCAGGGACTTTATCTCGGCTTTGCGGTCGGGGCTTATCCTGAAGCTTTCGGAGCATTTTCTCATGGTCATCGCCCGGACGCGCGGGCTGAGCGGGTTCCTTTCGATAAAGTCACGCGTCGCCTCGTACTGCTTGGCGAACGCCGTTGCAAAGAACCAGGCCTGCATCATCTGCACGTAGTATTCCTCCCGCCGTACGCCGTAAACGCGCTCCAGGACCTCCGGGCAAAAGTCGCCGTCAAGGTAATTCGACATCAGCATGTTTATCGCGAAGCGCACCGTGTATTCAAGCGGGCAGGCAAGGTATCCGGGTATCCTTTCCCAAAGCTCCTTCCTGTGCTTTTTGAAGGCCTTGGGCTTTAAGGAGTCGCACACCGCCCAGTTATCGACAAGGGGCAGGAATTCGTCTATCTCATAAAACAGCCGGTCGACGTCCTTTATCTCGTTTATCAGCATCGCGTGCAGCATATCCTCGTCATAGTAGAAATGCGGCAGGGCAAACATGAACCTTTCCGCCTCTTCGCTTCCGCGCAGCTCCTTTGCTATGGAGCGGATATCCGGCAGCCTCACGCCCATTATGCGGTACGGCTCCACGTTCGGCACGAGCTTCCTCTGGAACTCCCCGTATTTTTTGTCGACGCGCTCAAGAAGCCGTCCGTATGTCGCGTTCCCCTTACCGAGTTCGGCAAGTATCTGCTCGTCCGCAGGGCAGAATTCGTAGTTTTCCAGCTCGTAGGGGGCGACCCACGCAAGCTCCGTGTGCTCTATCAGCTTCGGCTCGCCCTCCTTTATCGCCGCGTTGTAAAGCGTCAGCCAAACTGTCAGGTCCGGGTAGTGATGAACGGTGCCCATGAACTCGCTTTTCACCTCTATCTCGATGGCCAGCTCCTCGCGGCATTCGCGGATGAGCGCCTCTTCGCCCGTTTCGCCCTTCTCGAGCTTGCCTCCCACGAATTCCCAAAGCCCGCCCCGCGCCTTGTGAGGCGGCCTGCGGCAGGCAAGGAAGCGCCCGTCCTTCCAAATGAGCGCCGCCGAAACGCGGGTGTAGAGCTGCTTTTTGCGCTCCTCCTCCGGCACGAGCCTCCCGCCCGTCGCCCAGGCGATATGGGTGACGTTTTTGCCGTCGGGCACGCCTCTCCCGATGCATTCGGCAAAGCCCAGCGAAGCCGCGCTTGAGGGCTCTATGAATATCCCTTCACGATCGAACAGCAGGTTCTGGTTCGGCTGCAGCATCTCGTCCGCAACCGTCAGCTCACCCGAAACCAGCTCCTTCACCGAATCGTAAACGAGCTTAGAGGCCGTGCCGACGGCAAGCCCGTCGGCCTCGGTCTTTCCCGAAAGCCCCAGCTCCGTCACGGGCACGGGCCCGCCCATGAGGAACGCGGCCAGCATGCAGGGCGCCTGAGTCGGCTCCGCAAAAAAGCAGTTCGCGGCGTCGCCGAACACGGTTTTTACGCCAAATGTTATCCCGCCCGGCGCTCCGCCCACGCCGCAGGGCAGGTAAAGGTTTATCGGGTGCGCTTCGTCGACCGTCACGCCCGCCACGGCAAGCTGTTCTTTGAGCCTCAGCGCGGCGACCGCATAGCCCATAAACAGGGGCAGGGAGTTTTCATCGTCAACAAAATAGCTTTTGGGGTCGGATTCGGACAGCTCGCGCCCCTGAGCCACGGCGGAGGAATAGTCCCCGGCGTACTCAACGACCTCCACGCCCTTTGCGCGGAGCAGCTCCTTCTTCCACTGCTTCGCGTCGGAGGACATATGCACCACGGCCCGGTACCCCAGCGCCGCGCTCATAATGCCTATCGAAAGTCCAAGGTTGCCGGTGGAGCCCACCTGCACGGTGTACCCCGCAAGGCGTGCGCGTATCTCGTCCGGCTCCATCGAATACACGCCTTCGCCCAAAAGCCGCTCGGTGTGCAGCAGCACCTCGTAAATGCCGCCGCGTGCCTTGACCGAGCCCGCGATGGGCAGCTCGCTGTCCTGCTTCAGGAACAGGCGGCCCTTTACCCCGCGGTACTCGCGCAGCTTGGAAAGCTCGGCAAGAGGAGATTCTATAACGCCGCCCGCCTCCTCCGTCTCGGGAAAAAGCTTCTCTATAAGCGGCGCAAAACGGCGGAGCCTCTTGTCCGCCTCCTCGATATCCTTAAGTGAAAACGGCAGTTTTTCAAGCGCCTGCGCGGCAGGGAGCTTATTGGGGTTCAGCCAAAGCTGCGTCACGGCGTATCTCAGCATTTCAAGCGGATCCATGTGATCTTCCTCCTTATTGTCGTGAATATTATATGATAATGAGCGCGGTAAATCAAGCAGCCGAACGAGGGCGCCGCGCGGGTCTTCTTTGCCCCGGACAGATGACAAAAGCAAGCCGCTGCGTTATAATGTAAAAAAAGGATCCGGGAGGCAAAAAATGCCCAATGAAGAGATAATGCGGCTTGTTGCGGACGCGCTTCGGGAATACCCGCTTTCTCAGCCGCAGGATATTGTAAAGCTGCTCTATCAGCGCGAGTTCGGCCCCGCGCACGCAATACCCTCGCCCGAGGCGGCAAGAAGGTTCCTGTGGGAGGAATACTCCTCCACCCCGCAGGAGAGCGGTCCGCTTTTCGAATACATAGGCAGCGGTTATGCGCGGCTCAGGCTTTCCGCGCTTGACGCCAACGGCGTAACGCCCGATGAGGCGGCGGAGGCGTTTGTAAAGAGCGCCGTTCCCGCGGGGGACAGATCGGACTTTGTCCGGATGCTTCGCGGGCTCGCGGCGGATGAGCGCGTTTTCCGGCTAATGCCCGCGCTTCCGGGCTTCATCGCCGGCTATATCGAGGCAGGCTGTCCGGCCCTCCATCACAGCGCTGAGTATCGCGCGGCGTATCGCCCGGCGTACCGCGTGGTCAGGCCGGAGCTGCTTTCCGAAAAAATATAATATCGTTTTTCAAAAAACAGGTTGACAATTGCGCTGCAAGGTGATACAATAATTTCCCGTCGGCAGGGAACTGCGTGCGCCTGTAGCTCAGGTGGATAGAGCAACGGTCTTCTAAACCGTGGGCCCGGGGTTCGAGTCCCTGCAGGCGCGCCATTTTTCAGGTCGTGCGGCAGCCTTATGGTGGGTGTAGTTCAGTTGGCTAGAATGCCAGATTGTGGCTCTGGAGGTCGTGGGTTCGAGCCCCACCACTCACCCCATTTATAAAGTAGAGCTTTTGCGGCAGCAAAGGCTTTATTTTTGAAGGACGGGCTAACGTTGGGGTGTCGCCAAGCGGTCAAGGCACGGGACTTTGACTCCCGTATCGTAGGTTCAAATCCTGCCACCCCAGCCACATTTTTTGACCCGTTAGCTCAGTCGGTAGAGCACTTGACTTTTAATCAAGGTGTCCCGGGTTCGAATCCCGGACGGGTCACCATTTTC
>JAFYHI010000013.1 GCA_017539215.1 Clostridia bacterium
CAATACGAGTCAGAGTCGTAGGTGCTACCATTACACAATTCGGCAATTTTCCCATTGTGCCGTTCGCCCTGAGTATAAGACCCGCTTCCTCAGCAGGTATGGGGCCCGCGATTCAACTCCATCGGTATCACCGACAAGGCCCGAAAAAGTGTATTGAGGGTTTATACCCAAAGCGTGACGCACACCGCAGGAAAAGAAAATGGTGGGGTTAGTTGGGATCGAACCAATGACCTCTACGATGTCAACGTAGCGCTCTAACCAGCTGAGCTATAACCCCACGTCCTTTTCAAGTGCATTCCTATTATACACATTTCGGGCAAAAATGCAACCCCTTTTTTCAAAAAAATTTTCAAAAGCGGTTTTTTCCCAATAGGCGCAAGGTTTTTTTGCAAGGAAGCGCGTGTCAGAGCAGCCTGAATCCGTCGTTTTCACGCAGGAGCTTTTGAATGAGCAGCTCCTCTCCGGTCATTGCCGAGACATAGACCCTGTACTCGCCGCCGCCGGACGTGCAGTCAAAGGCATAGCAGAGCTCCTCGGTATAGGGCGTGAGCGGGACCAGCGCAAGCGCATGGCCGGTGACCGTGAGGTTTTTCGAAAGCGCGGCGCGGGCTTCGTCGGGGCCGACCGCGGGGCGCGGTATTGCGCGCGCCCTTTTGTTTGCAAGATACTCGCCCGCATCAAAGCCTACGGGCCTTGCGGAGTCCGCCTCGAGCGTCACCCGCACGCGGTCGGAGAGGATCAGCACGCCCTCCTCAGCGGGGACGAACACGAAACGCGCCTCTCCCCCGTCCACGGTCAGCTCGGCGGGCGTCATATCCTCAAAGCCGAGTGAGAGAAGGTACGCGTTTGCCGCGGCTTCAAGCGCACCGGAGTTTGCGGGCTCGGCGTCCTCCCCCGTCTGCGGCGGCTCCGACAGGTGTACGATCTCCAGCCCGTGCACCGTCAGTTCAAGCTCGCGTTCGCCCGAAACAAAGGCGTAGACCGCAAGCCGCCCTCCGGTAACTCCTGCGGGCTGCGCGTCGGGGCCGATCAGCATCCGCGCCTTTTCAAGAGCCTCTTCCGGCGAAGCCTCCGGCGCGGCGTTGCACTGCGGCTCTGGCAGGCTGCGCTCCGCGAATTCGCCGTCGTAGTCGATCCGGGGCCAAGTGTGCGCGGAGTCGGCGTCGGCGTAGAAATCGAGCTCTTCAAGGCCCGTTGGCGCCTCGCCCGAGGAGAGTGCGCAAAGCGCATCGCGGCTCATCTCCTGCGCCGCCTCAAGCAGCGAGGCAAGCCTGTCGCGCTCCTGACGGTTTAGCTCGCCGCCCGCAAGCACGGTAAGCTCAAGGCTCCTTGCATATTCGCCCACGCGGTTTAAGAACGCCGCGTCGGACTGCGTGGCGGCACAGCCCAGCGGCAGGCGCGAAAGAATCGACGCAGCCGCGCGGGAGCCTGAAGCAGCGTCCTCGAGCGCGGTCACGGTAAGCCTGGCAGAGCCGGCGACCGTAAGCTTTTCAAGGCTCAGCGCCATTTCGCCAACGGCGTCGGACAGCTCCTCGCAGCAGCGCGCGCAGGCGCTTTGGGTGACAGACATGTACTCGTCCGCAAGCGCCTCGAATTCCCTTGCGCGGCGCGCCTGACCCGCGCCCCATACGGCGGCGGCAAGCGCCGCAAACGCCGCAAGCACCGGCACCGAACCCAGCAAAAACTCCCTTGATCTGATCATTTTTACTCCTTTCATTTCAGCAGAAGGCGTGGTTGCCTATCCTTAACAGCACGGGCCGCGAAAGCATCCAGCGGCTTGTGGCGGTGGCGGGGTTGTAGTAAAAGAGGCACCCGCCCGTGGGGTCCCACCCGTTAAGGGCGTCGCGCGCGGCGCGGACGGCGGTTTCGTTGGGGGCAAGGTTTATCTGTCCGTCGGACACTGCGTCGAAAGCGCCCCGCTGATAGACGACGCCCGCTACGGTGTTGGGAAAGGACGGGCTTTTTACGCGGTTCAATACCACCGCGCCTATTGCGACCTGGCCCTTGTAGGGCTCGCCGCGAGCCTCGCCGTAAATGACGCGCGCCAGCAGCCACACGTCGCCGGTCTGCGTGCCTGCGCCGGACGGGAGGCTTATTCCCATTGCGGCGGCGGTCGCGGGGCCGACTATGCCGTCGGCCTTTAAGCCGTTTTTGCGCTGAAAGCTCTTTACGGCGGCGAGCGTGCCGCTGCCGAAGACCCCGTCCACCGCGCCGGAATAATAGCCCCATTGCTTAAGCTTTTGCTGTATTTTTTTGACCTCGTCGCCGCGCGCGCCGTAGCTTATGCCCGAGGCAAGGGAGGCAAGCGGCAGAAGCATTGCCGCGGCAAGCAGCAGCCCAAGCGCGCGTATCATACGCTTCTTCATCCGAATATGCCCCTCCAAAGCTCCGCTAAAATGCTTTTGAATTCAAGCCTGCCGTCCGGGTAAAAGCTTGCGGGCTCGCCGCAGTCTATTACGCAGAGCGGCGGGAACATTACGCACCACCAGTTTTTGCCCTCGCCCCTTCCGAGCGTTATCCTCAGGGCCTCGTACTCGCCGGCGGGGTAGACCTCACCCGAATAGTCCCTGTCGGGAAACGCGAATCGCCCAAACGAAAGCTGCGCCCGGTACGCCGCCCCTTCGGCGCGCAGCACCGCGTCAGCCGCCTCCTGCAGGGCCTCGCCCCGCGCAAGCAGGGCCGTTTTCGCCTCGTTTCGGGATTCCGCGCCTTCAAAGCCCGCCATGCATTCAAGCACCGCGTCGCGCACTTTGAGCTTTATAAGCTGATCCTCATCCGTGTCGCTGTTTGCTATAACGTGCAGGCGCAGAGCGTCCCGCTTTTCTTCCGTGCGTTCGGCCCCGGCCGCGCCCGTTATCACGAGCAGGGCGGCAAACAGCGCCGCCAAAAGCCGCACAGACCATCCGTTCATAAACTCACCTCGTTTCGGTTTTGCTAAAATTAGGATTGACAACACGGGGACAAAAAATACATAATATGGATATGGAAACGAAATTGTTTTTGAAGGCGTACGCCAAGCTGAACCTGCTTTTGGACGTGCTTTGCAAAAGGCCCGACGGATATCACGAGCTTGAGGGGATAATGTGCCGCGTTTCGCTTGCGGACGACATAACGCTTGAGCCGGCGGACGGCATAACCGTGGAGTCGGACCTGCCCCTGCCCTATTCCAACACCTGCCGCCGCGCGGCGGAGGCGTTTTTGGACGGCAGCGGACGGGGAGTTGTAATAAAGATCGTAAAGCGGATACCCTCGGAGGCCGGCATGGGCGGCGCTTCCGCCGACGCCGCGGCGGTGCTTCTGGGGCTTAACGAGCTGTACCGTGATACGGAGCTTGCCCGCACGGAGGCGGAGCTTATGGAGCTTGGCCTGAAGGTGGGCGCGGACGTGCCGTTTTGCCTGCTTGGCGGGTTTGCGGCGGCAAGGGGCGTGGGCGAACGGCTGGAGCCGCTGCCGGGGTTTGCGCTTCCCGTTTTGGCGGTGCGCGGCAGCCGCGGGGTCTCGACCGGGGCGCTGTTTAAGTCGCTCGGCGTAGGGCCCGAGAGACGCAGCCGTTTGACCGAGGGCGCAATGGAACGCGCCGTGAACGCGCTTTATGCCGGCAACGCGCACGGCCTCTGCCGTGAATTCGGCAACGCGCTGCAGCCCTCCGCCGAAAAGCTTGCTCCGGAGATTGGCGAATACGTTGAGAGGATGCGCAAAGCGGGCGCAGTCGGCGCGTGCATGACGGGCAGCGGCGCGGCGGTTTTCGGGATATTTGACTCCGCCGATGCTGCCGAAAACGCAAAAGCCGCCTTTGCGGACTGCGAATTCGCGTCCGTCTGCCGCACGGTGCCGGGGTATGCTCCCGTCGTGATACGCTTTCGCAGGGCGCGGGAGAGCGACGCCGCGCTCACGGCGGAGCTCAGGCGCAGAGCATGGCTCACGACCTACCGCGGCATTTACCCCGACGCTCTGCTCGACGGATTCGACAGCGCCGACCGAGAGGCAAGGGACAGGAATATCATCACCTCCCCCACGGCGGAGGCCTTTGTGATAGAGGCCGACGAAAGCCCCTGCGGGTTCATGTTCCTCGATCTGAGCGACGGACTGTACGCCGCCGCGCTCTATATTTTAAGAGAATACCGCGGCTTCGGCATAGGGGCGCTTGCGTTCAGCCTGATACGCGATACCTGCCGCGAGCGCGGGCTTGACCGCTTCACCTGCCGATGTAATACGCATAACGCCCCGGCGCTTGCCTTTTACGCACGCATGGGCGGACGAGAGCTTGAGCGCACCGAGGGGCACGAAAACAAGCGCGAGGACCTTGCGCTTTTGGAGTTCGACGTATAAGAAGCCCGGTCTCCGGCCCCGCGCGCAGGACCCAAAACCGATCGGATATAATGAAAAAAGCCCGCGCGCGGGCTTTTTTCGCATGTTGTTCGTTATCCGTCATATGCGGTCCGGCAGCCGCGCACGGGCGTCAATACTGATAGAACCCGTTCCCGGTCTTGCGGCCGAGGCGGCCTGCGCGAACCATTTTGCGAAGCAGCGGATGCGCACGGTACTTGGAATCCTTCGTTTCATTGAAGATGGTGTCCATTATGGCAAGCACCACGTCAAGGCCGACAAGGTCGCCCAGGGCGAGCGGGCCCATGGGGTGGTTTGCGCCGAGCTTCATTGCGGTGTCGATATCCTGCGGGGAGGCCACGCCCTCGGCAACAAGGCCTATCGCCTCGTTGATCATGGGTATCAGAATGCGGTTTACCACAAAGCCGGGCGCCTCGGCGACCTCGACCGGGGTCTTGCCGATATCCTCGGCAAGCGCGTAGACGGCCTTGAAGGTCTCGTCGGAGGTGGCCATGCCGCGTATGACCTCGACAAGCTTCATAACCGTTGCCGGGTTGAAGAAGTGCATGCCTATGCACCTGTCGGGGCGGTTGGTGGCGGAAGCTATCTCGGTTATTGAAATGGATGAGGTATTGGTTGCAAAAACGGTGCCCTCGGGGCAGATGCCGTCAAGGTTGCGGAATACCGTCTTTTTGACCTCGGCGCTCTCGATTATGGCCTCTATTACAAGGTCGGCCTCCTTTGCGCTGTCGTACTGGGTGGTAAAGACGATGCCGCCGATTATGCGGGCCTTTTCCTCCTCGGTGAGCTTGCCCTTTTCAACGCGCTTTGCAAGGCCCTTTTCAAGCCTTGCGGCGCTGCGCTCAATTATGGCGTCCGTCATATCGTAGACGGTTACGGCATAGCCCGCCGTGCTGAAAACCTGCGCTATGTCAAGGCCCATCGTGCCCGCGCCAACCACAAAAATCTTTTTCATACCATGCTCCTTTATGCTTTATTCGTCAATGAATTCGTCCTTCGGGGCCTTGTTCACAAAGGCCTCCATCGCCATCTTTTGCCCGTTTGTAGCAAAGCATTCGCCGAACATCTCCGCCTCATAAAGCAGACCCTCGGTCTGTCCGGCGTCGGTGAAGCGGCGTATCGCGCGTTTTGACGCGCGTACCGCAAACGGCGCGTTTGCCGCGATCAGCCCCGCAAGCTTCAAGGCCTCGGGCATAAGCTCATCGGGGGGAACGACGCGGTCGACAAGGCCCATTGCAAGCGCCTCGTCCGCCTTTACCGTGCGGCCCGTCAGAATAAGGTCCATTGCCTTTGACACGCCGATCACGCGCGGCAGCCTCTGCGTACCGCCAAAGCCCGGGGTAATGCCCAGGCCGACTTCAGGCTGACCGAAGCGCGCCTTTTCGGAGGCTATGCGTATGTCGGCGCAAAGGGCCAGCTCGCACCCGCCGCCAAGCGCATAGCCGTTTACAGCGGCTATGACCGGCATCGGCAGCGCCTCCACCGCAGAGAGCGCCGCCTGCCCGCGCAGGCCGAACCCGCGTCCGGCGTCGGCGTCAAGGTCCTTCATCTCGGCTATATCCGCCCCTGCGACGAAAGCCTTGCCCTCCCCGGTCACGATAAGAGCGCGTACCGAAATGTCGTCCGCTATCTTTTGCACCGTGCTTAACAGCCCGTCCAATGCCTCGCTGTTCAGCGCATTAAGCGCCTCGGGCCGCGAGACGGTCAGAATGCCGATATGCCCCTGTTTTTCAAACCTTATCATGGTGCTCCTCCAAAGAGTTTTCATTATTATACCATTTTTATATATAGAATGTAAAGGGGTTTTTGGCCCTTAACGCGATTCGCTTCAAATGCACTTGTATTCGGTCCCGTACTGCGGTATAATCCCCGTATAAACAAAGGGGGTCCTGTATGGAAAACTTCTCCGTGTTCGACATAATAGGCCCGCGCATGACGGGCCCTTCCTCCAGCCATACGGCGGGCGCCGTGCGGCTGGGATACATCGCGCGGCGGATAACCGGGGCGGAGATATCGTATGTTAAGTTCACGCTGTACGGCTCCTTTGCGGAGACCGGGCGCGGTCACGGCACCGACAAGGCGCTTATCGCAGGCATAATGGGCTGTCAGCCCGACGACCCGCGCATAAGCTCCGCCTATAAATATGCCCGCGAGTACGGGATAGGGGTGGACTTCGTTTACTCGGACGAGCCGGTGGATCACCCGAACACGGTGCGGATAGAGGTCGAGGACGTGAACGAGCGCAAAACGAGCATCGTCGGGCGTTCGGTCGGCGGCGGGAACATACTGATCACCGAGATCAACGGCATGAGCGTTGAGGTGACGGGCGACTACCCCACGCTCATCATACAGCACCGCGATATGCCCGGCGTCATATCCGACGTTTCGCGCGTGCTGGCGCAGCTCGGCGTGAACATAGCCTATATGAAGGTGTTCCGCCACGGGCGGCGCGACGCGGACGCATATATGTGCATAGAGTCCGACAACCCCGTTACCCCCGACATGCAGGATATAATCCGCAGGCTCTGCCCCGCGGTGCACGATCTGATGGTGATATAAATGAGTTATGATTTCAGTTCCGGTATTGAGCTTGTAAAGCTCTGCGACGAAGAGGGGATAAAGATCTCCGAGGCAATGATTCGCCGCGAAGAGGAGATAGGCGACCTGACGCGCGATAAGATAATCGCAGAGATGCGCCTGTCGCTGCGCGTTATGCGCGAATCCGTGAAAAAGGGCCTTACCGAAAAGGTGCAGTCCGTATCCCGCCTGACCGGAGGCGAGGCGATGAACCTTTACCGCTACGGCGACCTTGACCCGTTCTCGGGCGCGGAGACCTGCCACGCCGCGGCGGCGGCAATGGCCGTGGTGGAGGTGAACGCCGCAATGGGCCGACTTGTGGCGGCGCCCACGGCGGGAGCTTCGGGGATACTGCCGGGGGTGCTGCTTGAAAACGCAAAGACCCGCGGCTGGGACGACGACATGCTGATAGACGGGCTTTTCTGCGCCGGGGCCATAGGCATGCTGTTTGCGCGCAACGCCACCATATCGGGCGCGGAGGGCGGCTGTCAGGCGGAGACGGGAGTCGGTGCGGCGATGGCCGCGGCGGCGCTCGTGGAGCTGTCCGGCGGCGAACCGATGCAGGTGCTTGACGCGGCGGCTATCGCGATAAAGAACATAGAGGGCCTTGTCTGCGACCCGGTCGCCGGGCTTGTCGAATGCCCCTGCATAAAGCGCAACGCGATGGGCGCGGCAAACGCGCTTATTTCCGCCGATATGGCGCTGTGCGGCATTACGAGCCTTATTCCGTTTGACGAGGTGGTCACGTCAATGTATTCCGTCGGGCGCGAGATACGCCCCGAATACCGCGAGACCGCAAAGGGCGGCCTTGCCGCGACCCCCACCGGCAAGCTCATTGCCGCGGGCATAAAAAGGATGAACGGGAGAAGGGAAGACTGAGAGGAAAGCGGGGGTGTCCCCCGCCGCCGCGGCCTCAGCGGCCGAGATCTCAAACCAACGCAAAAGCCCGCACGGCAGTTGGATGCCGTGCGGGCTTTTTGGGCGAGTTCCGGCTGAATGCCGGGAGGGGGAAGGATGAGAA
>JAFYHI010000014.1 GCA_017539215.1 Clostridia bacterium
ATCATCCCCTTTTTGAGGGTGACGACGGCGTTCATCACGGACTCGGAATTGTGTACGCCGGCATTGCCGCTCTTTGCGGCGTTATCATCGGGGTCGACGACCCATGCAAGGCTGCCGGAAGATGTGAAGGGGACTTCACCACCGGTGATGTTTGCCGCGGAGGAGAGCGAACCCTCGACCTTTACGTTGCGGACCCATGCCTTATCGGAGCCGGATGCGCCGGAGGAATCCTTGGAATACTCAAAGGTGATCGCTGCGCTGCCATGCCCGGGCACGGTAACGGACTTGGTCTGCCAGCCCTGTTCGCCGCTGGTTTCGAACAGAACGGCGCCGTTCGCCTTAACGCGGAAGAAATCCTTGCCCTGCTCACTGCTGACCTTATAATCAAATGTGAGCACCTGGTCGAGGCCGAGATTAAGCTCCGTCTTAAGCACAGAGGTGCTGCTGTTAACGCCCGCGTTGCCGCTGACGACGGAGCTGCCGTCAACCGTCCATGCGTAGCTGCCGGAGGAAGTGAAGTGGTTGTCCTGACCCGCGGCATTGGCGGCGGGATCGAGACCGTACATATTGGCCGCAAGGTGAGCCATGCCGGTACCGGCGTTGGAGGAGTTGATGGAAACGGCGGCGCCCTTTATAACGCTTACGACCTCATCCGCACTCATATCGGGATTGGCGGACTTTATCTGGGCGGCAACGGCGGCAACATGGGGGCATGCCATAGATGTACCGTCCTTGGAACCGTAACCGCCGCCGGGTACGGAACTGGATATGCCTTCGCCGGGAGCGGCAATGTCAACGATGGCGCCGTAGTTGGAGAAGTAGCTGAGATTATGACCGGTGCCGATGGAAGCAACGGTGCAAAGACGTTCGATATTTGCCGGGCAGCAGTTGATGGCATCCTGGCTCTCGTTACCGGCGGCAACGATGATCGTGGTGCCGTTGTCGAACGCGGCGTCGACAATCTCTGCCATGAAGTGGTGCTCTTCACCGCCGTCGCAGGTGCCGCCGAGCGACATATTCTCGACCTGAGCGCCGTGCAGAGAGCCGTACTCCATGCCAAGACCTACGTTAAGGGTGCTGCCGGAACCGGAGTCGGACAGTACCTTGATGGGCATTATCTTGACGTTGGAGAAAGTACCGTCGACGACCGTGCCGCAAACGTGGGTGCCGTGGCTGTGACCGTCCTCGGGATTGGCGGTATTGTTGATGAAGTTCCAGCCGGGTACTAGCCTGTCTACAAGGAAGGGATGGTCGGAATCCGCACCGGTGTCGATGACCGCAACGGTTATGGTGGGCAGATTGCTCAGGTTGCTGCCGTACTCGCCGTAGAGCCACTGGTTATACTCATACATATTGATATGAGAGGCGCCGAAGCCCCAGGACTTGAAAGAATTGGAACCGGGGGTGGCGTATGCGTACATGATCTCATCGGCCTCGGCCCATTCAACGCCCTTCATATCGTCAAAGCGCTTGCAGGCGGCTTCTGCCTCTTCGGGGGTGGCATACTGGAAAACGTGCCAATCATTGTAGCCGGAAGCCTGGGCAACGGCGGACTCGTCATTAAGCTCGCCCGAAGCCTTTACGATTATGCGGCAGAGAGCAAATTCGCCGGCATCCTTCTTTGAGTCGATGTCTTTATCGTAGACGGTGGTGATGGCCGCGACTTTGTCGGCAAAGCCGTCAAAGAGGCGGATCTTTTCGGCGCGCTCTGCAGGCGTCATGGCCTTGGTCGTCTGCGCGGAACCGAAAGCGGGTACCGCGGCTGCAGCCATGATAACGGACACGATGAGCGCAAGCAGCTTCTTGAAGTGTTTCATGGGTGTATCTCCTTTTTATTTATTTCGTCTTACAGCGGAAGTCAGGAACGCTAGTATATCGCGGTAGACCTCGTCGCGGTTGATCTCATTATGCATCTCGTGCCTGCCGCCCTGATACAGCTCAAGAACGACCTTTGTATGACCGGTCTTTCGAAGATCGTTTGCAACCTCCTCTACGCCCTTGCCGTAGGACCCCACGGGATCTTCACGGCCAGCCAACAGCAGTATAGGAACGTTTTTGACCTTTTCGGCCCATTGCTTGCCCGCTATCTCACCCAGACCATCGAACAGGTCGCGGAATGCGGATGCGGTAAAAGTAAAGCCGCAATACTCGTCTTTGACGTACTCGTCGACTATTGCGTTATCTCTCGTGAGCCAATCGAAAGGCGTCCTCGGATCCTTGATGCGTTTAAGATAAGAGCCGAACGCGATGGAGTTGAGCTTTTCGTCGGGCTTTGAGGGGCCCAGCTTTTTCACGTCATGAGCCGCCAGCGCCTTGGCAATGCCAAGCACAGGGTTTTTGCCCGCCGTTCCGGAGAATACGAAAGCGTCAAACTTATCCGGAAAGCGGGAGGCGCAGGTCCTTGCAATAAAAGACCCCATGGAGTGCCCGTAAAGAACGTAAGGAATGCCGGGGTATTCCGCGGCGGCGATATCATGCAGGGCGATCACGTCACGCACGAGGACCGTCCAGCCGTCCTTGTCGTTGAAATATCCCTTGACAAGCGCGCCGTCATTTATGGAAGCACCGTGACCGACGTGATCCTCGGCATATACGGCAAAGCCGTTTTTGGTAAAGAAGCGGGCAATGTCGTCATAGCGCACAGCGTGCTCCGCCATGCCGTGAACGATCTGTATCACGGCCTTCGGCTCCCCCTCGGGAAGCCACTTATAGGCCGCTATGCTGCATAGATTGTTTGAAGAACGATAACTGAACCTTTCCATACTCCCTCCGAAAAACATCGCTCACCCAAGCAGCATCGCATATACGGCGTATGCCGCAGAAGCGATAAAAAGCCCTGCCAGGATAAGCGCAATGATGCGTACGCTTTTTTTCATTTTAACCTCACAAACAAGCCGGTCATCTGCCGAAAACGGCGCCCAGCATTTCTGAAAGAGATCCGGACTCGCCGCCAAGCTCAAGCCATTTGAACACAGCATAGCACCCTGCCGCCACAAGCGCCAAAGCAAGCACCCCAAGCGCAATACTGCCCCAGGGTACCTCCTTGTGCCTGACGCGGCGCATGGGCTGCGCCTTGTCGTTATAATGGATGCGATAATGACGGCGTTTCATACACACTCCTTCGTTTCTTAACCTATATTATACCACATGCTCCTGCGGTTTGAAAAGACGCGCCGGAGCGATTTTGAAAATTTAATGCTGCCGCGCCGCGAAGATGCCGCCCCTATAAAAAGCAAAAGCCGCACAGGCGAACCTATGCGGCCTATAATCGAACGATCACAAAAGCGAACGGACAAGCTCCGCAAGCTCGGATGGATGCGTGCGCACCACGTCGTGCCCCGCGGTCTTAAACTCCACAAAGCTGCCGCGCGGTATCGCGTTGGCCGCACCCTCGGATTGCTCGCGGCGCACGCACTCGTCCTTTTTTCCGTAAACGACGGTGGTTTCGCAAATTATCGACGCAAGGTCTGCGCCCGTGATATGCGGGCCGGTCAGCATCATGCGGCATAATGCCGCCCCTTCCCCGTCACGCCTGCGCTCGCAAAGCTTAAGCTCGTGTTTTATGGCCCTGGCGGTCTTGGGCTTAAGACCGGAAGGATCGGTATTGAGGCCGACAAGTATGAGACGCCTTACCCTGATGGAGCGAAGCGCCATCAAAAGAGCGACTATCGCGCCGTCGGATGATCCGATAACGTCATATTCGGTAACGCCGAGAACGTCTTCCATAAGCTTTAACGCGTCGTCCGCCATCGCTTCATAGCTGAGAGATACCTCGGCGTCAGGGTCCAAAGGCTCCGACTCGCCCTGATAGCGGCTGTCCATAAGCACGAACCCGCGCGACGACGAAAGCAGCGGCACAAAACGGTCGAAAACGTGCATATTTTCACCGTTGCCGTGCAGCAGCAGCGCCGGAGTGCGAAGCCTGAAATCCGCCACACCCGCGGTCTCGTAATGTATAGAATGGTCGTTGATAACAGCGATTGCCATATGCACTCCTCCCTGTTTGGGATTATACCACAAAAGAATATAGAATGCAAACGCTTTTGAGCGCGTCGACTCGGAGTCATTTCACGCTTGACACGGAGCATAGTTTAATATAAAATCAACGTGATTAAGTCGAAAGGAGCTCACCTGTATGTGCGGCATAGTCGGCTACACCGGAACAAAAAACGCTACTCCCATCCTTATTGACGGCCTTGATACGCTTGCATACCGCGGTTACGATTCCGCAGGTATCGCCGTATGGAACGGCACGGACATCGTTATGCGCAAGGAGAAGGGGCAGCTTCAGAATCTAAAAGATATTTTGAAAAACGATCCCATCAGCGGTTCCTGCGGTATAGGGCATACTCGCTGGGCAACCCACGGGGAACCAAGCTATATCAACTCACACCCGCACGGCGACGACAAAAAGCAGCTCGTTCTCGTGCATAACGGTATTATCGAGAACTACGTTCGCTTAAAAGCCATGCTGCAGGAGCGCGGCTGCAAATTCGTTTCAGACACGGATACCGAGGTCGTGGCTCAGCTTTTGGGCGATCTGTACCACGGGGATCCCATCGGAGCTATAACCGAGTCCATGCGTCTTATCGAAGGCTCGTTCGCGCTTGCGATACTCTTCCGTGACGATCCGTACCGCATTTACTGCGTCTGCAAGGACAGCCCCATGGTCGTAGGCTACGGCAAGGACGGCGCCCATATCGCATCCGACATACCCGCAATGCTTGCCTACACCCGCGACGTAACCTTTATGGGCGACAAGCAGATCGCCGTGCTTTCGCCAGAGGGCATTGCCTTCTACGACGAGTTCGGCACACCCATCGACAAGGGCTCCACCCATATCGATTGGGATCTTGACGCCGCGAAGAAGGGCAGTTATGAGCACTATATGATGAAGGAGATCTGCGAACAGCCGGTCGCCTTCCGAAAGACCGCCGAGCAGTACGTCAATTTCAAAAGCGGAAAACTCAAAGCCGACTGTTTCCCATGGTCGGATGAGGACGCCGGCGCCGTAAAACGCATACGCATTATCGGCTGCGGAACCGCCTACCACGCCGGGCTTTTGGGCAAGCTGTATTTCAAGCGCCTTGCGGGGATACCGTGCGAATCCGAAATCGCTTCCGAATTCCGGTATTCCGGCTATGAGTTTGAGCCCGGTGAACTGCTGTTTGTGATCTCGCAATCCGGCGAAACGGCGGATACCATTGCCGCTATGCGCATGGCAAAGGCCGCGGGTGTGCGTACGGTGGCCGTCTGCAACGTGATAGGCTCCACCATCGCGCGTGAGGCCGACGAGGTGCTGTTTACATACGCCGGACCGGAGATAGCCGTTGCCGCAACAAAATCGTATTTAACGCAGGTAACGGTGCTTTTCCTTGCCGCCCTGAGGCTTGCCCAGGTACGCGGGCGCATTGACGATGCGCGCTCACGCGAGCTTATCGACGGTCTTGCGGCCGTGCCCGCCGCAATGGAGAGCATACTTGCAAAGAAGGAAAAGATCCAGTATTTCTCCAGCCGCGAATTCTCCGCGCGCCACGTGTTCTTTATAGGCAGGGGCGCTGATTCGGCGCTTGCCATGGAGGCCGCGCTGAAGCTGAAGGAGATCAGCTATATTCACTCCGAAGCCTATGCCGCAGGCGAATTGAAGCACGGCACGATAGCCCTCATAGAAGAAGGCACGCTTGTGATCGCGCTTGTTACCCAGCCGTCGCTTGCCGCCAAGACCGCAAGCAATATCGAGGAGGTTCGCGTACGCGGCGCAAACGTGCTTGCCGTGACGAACGGTCCTATGCCGGACGTTGAGTCGCACTGCGCTTCCGTTTGGCGGATAGAAAAGACAGACGAGCTGCTTGCCCCCTTTACCGCGATCATACCCATGCAGCTTTTCGCCTACTATATGGCTGTGCAGAAGGGCTGCCCCGTTGACAAGCCGAGGAATCTTGCAAAGAGCGTCACGGTAGAATAATATTGCCGGGCACAGGTTTTGTGCCCGTTTTTTTAGGAGAAACATGAAAAAAGTCTATTTTGCTGGTTCTATCCGCGGAGGCCGCGCCGACGCCGAGCTGTACAGACGGATGATAGAGTTTATAAAGGAGCGCGCTCTCGTTTTGACCGAGCACGTCGGCGACCTTTCCTTAAGCGAGCTTGAGGGTGAATACGACCGCGACAGGCTCATCTATACGCAGGACACTCAATGGATACGGGAATGCGACCTGCTTATCGCGGAGTGCACCTGCCCCTCCCTCGGCGTGGGATATGAGCTTTGTTATGCCGAAAAGCTTTCAAAGCCCTGCTTCGTGTTTTGCAACAAAAGCAGCGGCAATCTTTCGGCTATGATCAAGGGCGACCCGTACTATAAGATCATGCCGTATGAGAGCGCGCACGAACTGTTTGAAAAGCTTGGCGAAATATTTGACTGACAGCAGTCATGCATACCCGGGATCGGCCTCCGATCCTTTTTTTGATTTCATCGGGTGCGAACTGTCCCTTGAACACCGTCCCGTCCTTTGATATAACAAAAATGCAAACCAAGCAGAAAGGAGATCTGTTATGGACATTGGCAAAAGAATCGCCGCTGCGCGTACCGCAGCGGGTATGACCCAACAGGAGCTTGCCGATAAGCTGTACGTTTCCCGGGATCTTGTTTTAAAATGGGAGCAGGGAAAACGGCGTCCCGATTACGGCACCGCTGTTAAGATCGCGGATGCGCTTGGCGTAAAGCCCGACGATATCGTCAAAAAGGACGAATGTGTTTTTCGGGAGCTGAACTCATGCATACCCGCGGGAAGCGGATTGTCCCAAGAAATGCTCTCCGCACTCATCAGCAGGTTCCTGAGGGAACGGACGCAGACGGACGCAGACATATTCATCCGCAAATACTATCTGCTTTTGTCAAACGCCGAGATCGCCCTGTACTGCGGAATGGGCGAAAACCAGGTCAGGAGCCGCCTGTCGAAAACGACGAAGCGGCTTGCCAAATTCTTAAAGGAGGAATGCGAAAATGAAAGGTACTGAAATGTTCGACGCTATTGCGCATATCGACGAAGACCTTATAGACCGCTGCCTTGAAGGCGGGAATAACACGGACAAACGCGCCGACGCAGCCGCCTCTTCCGATCAGGATACCGTTCAGAGGATAGACCCCAAGACCTCGCGCCGCAGGAGCCTTGCGGCATTTGCCGCAGCAGCTGCAGCGCTTGTGCTTACGCTTGGCGTAATATCATTGCTGCACATCGGGCGCGAAAGTCCCTGGCGCCCGGGTACCGAGTCTTCGGAATCTCCGGAAATAACCGAAGCAATTCTGACGGAAGCGCCCACACAGGACCCCGCCGCTGCATTGAGCGAAGACGCACAGGCGCTCCGCCGGTACTTTGAACTGACGGACGAAAACGGCGTCAAGAACGGTGAAAAGCTCTTCCCGAATTATAACCCCGACGACCCCGCCAGCTGGAAAGACGATGGCGCTAAGGTGATAGTATTCGACGATGAAGGACAGCTAACTTTCATTAACCTGACCTGCGCCGAAAGCGAGAGCGTCACCCTCACGGGAGACCTCGACCTTACCGGGTTCAAGAAGCTCAATACGTTCTGGACTGTGTTTTTAGATATTGACGGCAGCCTCGTATACGATAATATCGACGCGAACAAACTGTGCGATCTGACTTGCCGACGGGTCACCGGTGAAGCGATCTATCGCGGGAATTATCTTGAACGAGTAAGGTTACTTTCGGCGAAGCGGACGCTCGTTGAAACGACGGCCGCAAACAGCGGCATAGATTGGCTTACGTTCGACTTCAGGGTCGAAGTAAATGTCGAAGGCGCGGGTTATGCCGGCGTCAACGCATGGACCGACGAAAACTATTATGAGCTCCATCTCGTCGCCGAACCCATGGAAGGCGCAAACTTTATCGGATGGTACTATGCGGACGGAACTCTTGCATCGACCGAGTATGACTATGAGCTGTACGGCGAGGAGTCCGGCAAAGACATATCGGGCGTGCATCACGAACTCGAGATCACCGCGGTATTCGATTCTGCTCAGGTTCCGGAGGGATACGACCCGCACGAATATGCCGTGCTTGCCGAGTTCTTCTCGACGCCGGTCAGCAGTTTGTCGGGCGAGACGATCGGAGAGGATTGTTACGGAGACTCCGACAGCTCGTATTCGATCGACGATCCCTCATCGTGGCATACCGACTATTTCGGTGTGAAGTGGGATTCGACCGGGCACGTTACGGAGATAACCTTCTACCCGTCTTACGATAATCTCCATGCCGAGCTTGATCTTACGGGCTTTGAAAAGCTCGAGAAGGTTGCAATCTGGTACACGACTCTCGATAAGCTCACAATTGCAGACTGCCCCAAGCTCACCGACGGCTGTATGGTCTATACCGGCTCCGCCAAGGACGCAGCGTACGTTGAGGCGGGGTATGTGAATCAGCTTCACGTTACCTCCCGAACCAAAGTCTACTGCTCTCTTATAAGCGATAAAGGAACTCCGTTCACTCTTGATCTGACGGCGGACGGTATGGGCAGCGTCACGGCATCCGCCGCTTCAACGGAAGAGGACGGCAGCGGTTACCGCGTTGCCGCGACTGCGAACGCCGACAACTACGTCAACTTCCTCGGATGGTACGACGAGGACGGAACGCTCATAACGAACGAGATCACTATCCTCATGACGGACGACGGCTCCGCTGTTCCCATCGGCGGTGATCATAAGTACGTTGCCAGGTTCTCGCAGCCTCCCGCCCCCACTCCGATACCGGAGGGCGACTTCTTCTGCGAGATCGTGCCGAACGTCCCCTCTGCGGTCGATATAGACGGCGACGGCGCGGAGGATACCGTGCTGGTTTCGATAACCGAAAGTGACAGCGGCATCGATTACGATCTTGAAATGACCGTCAACATCACTCTTGCCCGCGACCCGGAAAACACTTACACGTTCGAGACCGACGGGTATCCCGGAGACGTCTGCGCGGCGGCGGTGGATTTCGATCCGACGGACGGGCATACGGAGGTCCTGGTCTCATACGACTGCGAAGACGGCGACCCGCTGACGTACGTTTACAGGCTGAAGGACGACGGCACGGGATTTGACGAATTCCTTGAGCCCATAGAAGTCACTCTTGATGAAACGCGTATCGAAAGCTGGTACTACAACGGCATTCCCGAGGGGTTCGCTTTCGACTCCAAGAAGGGACTCGGATTCAGCAGGCGTACAGAGATACTCGGTACCACGTTCGTATTCAACAGCTTCACCGTTGACAAGACGGGGATAAGATACGCAGACGACGAGTTCATGTATATAGTTCCCGAAGGACAGAAGTTCGAGCTCAAGCGCGACCTGACGGTCACACTTGAAAGCGGCAAAACCATCACCCTGAAAAAGGGCGACAAGTTTGAAGCGTACTCCACCGACAGGCAGACCTACCTGAAGATCAAGCTTGAAGACGGCAGAATAGGCAAAGTTGACGTCAGATTCGGAGACGGTACGAGCTGGCCCGTGTACCTGAACGGGATAAACCAGGGTAAGTACATCGAGCCTACTTACGCCGATTGACGCGGTAACAGCAAAGCAGCGGGGCGATCGCCCCGCTGCTTTATTGTGTAAAATGATCGAATTACGCGAAGAACTTGCCGATGATGTCGACGATCTCGGCGCCGATGCGCTTCTGCGCCTCAACGGTGGAAGCACCGATATGGGGGGTGCAGCTTACCATGGGATGGTTGTAGAGCGCCTCGTTCTTGGAGGGTTCCTCCGCCCAAACGTCAAGACCCGCAGCGCGGACCTTGCCGGACTCGAGAGCGGCAAGCAAAGCCGCCTCATCGATGTTGGCGCCGCGGCTGGTGTTGATGATGTTGACGCCGTCCTTCATCTTGGCGATGGTCTCCTCATTGATGAGGGGCTTGCCGTCGAGAGAAGGAGTATGGATGCTGATGAAGTCGGAGGAAGCCAGCAGCTCGTCCATCTCAACGTACTTCATATTCTCGTTCTCAATGCCTTCAACGCGGAAGATATCATAGGCCAGGACCTTCATGCCCAGAGCCTGCGCCTTGCGGCCGAGGCTCTGACCGATGCGGCCGTTACCGATAACGCCCAGGGTCTTGCCCGCAAGCTCGATACCCTTGGCATAAGCCTTCTTCTCCCACTTGTTCTCACGCATGGAATGACCCGCAGCGGAAACGAAGCGGGCGCAGGAGAGCATGTGAGCA
>JAFYHI010000015.1 GCA_017539215.1 Clostridia bacterium
ATCATCCGGGGACTTGAACCCGAGCGCCATTGTGAGGTTCGCCTGAGGATCGAAGTCGATCGCCAGTACCGCATATCCCTGTCTCACAAGTCCGGCACCGAGGTTCACGGTGGTGGAGGTCTTTCCGACACCACCTTTTTGGTTCGCTATTGCGATTACTTTGGTCATGGTGTGCCTCCATATTAAGTAGATGTTGTTCTTACCTCGTCGGGCCGTCGTCCTCACGCATATCGTATTTCAGATCCCCGCATGCTTGTGCCGAGCCGCTCAATGCTGTGAAGCGTTCAAAGCGGAAGTATCATTATACTGTTGCCCGAGTTGGCTATTCAGTTGTCAAGCTGCGCGAGGTTCCTCCGAAAAAGTCCCTCTATAGTTCTATGGCAAAAAAAACAGGGGGGTGTAACCCCTGAAAAAAATTTTTGGCAAATATATTTTTCGAATGAATGTTTGGAGACCACATATTGAAATCTTATTGAGTTGGATTATTATGCCCTGGCTTGAGGGGAACAACTCCTCAAAACACACAGTCGAAATGAGTGACAAAATCGCCTGTTCCGGGCCAATTGAGAGCATTTGCGCGGCACGAAAATGAAGTTGAACGAATAAAAACAGTCGTTCATTATGTGCGGTTAAATGGGCGACATCCTCATTTTGTTGTAAAGAAAATGTGGTAAAATGTGGTACAGCGGCCCAAAAAGTGATAGTTTTTGCAGTCCGAATCGGGTTTTCAGCAGGCAATTAGAAGAGGATACGAGGGCTTTTTGAAAAAGGAATGTGGTATAAGATCCCAGGGTATTGGGCGTTGAAAAAGCCAATGGATATGCGGGTTTTTAGCACGAAAAAAGATAAAAAAAGAGCCCTTCCTTCAGAAAGAAGGAAAGGCCGTATGTCAGTGGCGCGCCCTGAGGGATTCGAACCCCCGACCTTCTGGTCCGTAGCCAAACGCTCTATCCAGCTGAGCCAAGGGCGCATCCTTAATGCTCCAATATTATAGAGCAGGAGGCGGCGGTTGTCAAGCCTTAAATAAAGTATATTTCGGGGATCATTTGCCGCCGTGGCATTTGCCCGCCATGGGGCATCCGGCACAGCCGTTCCCGCAGGAGGACTTGCCCTGCTTTTTGTCGCGGGCGAGCACGGCGACGGACCCCGCGATCAGCGCGAGAACGCCTGCGCTGACGACTATCGTAAGCCAGTTTTCCGCGATCCATTTGAACATATCGAACGCCTCCTTTTTGTGCGCGTATCTGTAAACGCCCTTCCGAAGCGGACCTTTCAGCCTGCCCCGGAAGGGCGACTTCCTGAAGGGATCTTACTTGATTTTTATCTTCTTGTCAAGGGTAGTGGCCTCGCGGTACTTCCTGATGAACAGCATGTAGATCATGAAGCCCAGCACGGCGACCGCCGCGATAAGGCCGATAACGTTGACGTTCCCGGTGAAGATACCGCCGAACTGGTTTATCATCAGGGCGATCGCGTAGGCGAATACGCACTGGTAGATAATGGCGAACCACGTCCACTTGGCGGAGTTCATCTCACGCCTGATCGCGCCGATAGCCGCAAAGCAGGGGGCGCAGAGCAGGTTGAACACCAGGAAGCTGTAGCCGGTCACACCGGTGAAGGCCTGCGCGATGGCCTGCCAGGTGGTAAGCTCGCCGCTGCCATAGAGTATGCCCATGGTGCCGACGATATTCTCCTTGGCGACAAGCCCGGTGAAGGAGGCGACAGCCGCCTGCCAGTTGCCCCAGCCCAGAGGCTTGAATATCCACGCGATGGCTCCGCCGATGGCGGCGAGGATGGAGTGATCGAGCTGATCCTCGGAGAGCATCTGGAAGGTGCCGTCGACAACTCCGAAGAAGGAGAGGAACCAGACCACGATGGTGGACAGCAGGATTATCGTACCGGCCTTTTTAATGAAGGACCAGCCGCGCTCCCACATGGAACGGAGCACGTTCGAAAGGGTGGTCCAATGGTACGCGGGCAGCTCCATAACGAAGGGAGCGGGTTCGCCGGCGAACATCTTGGTCTTTTTCAGCATTATGCCGGAGATGATTATCGCAGCCATGCCGATGAAGTAAGCGGATACCGACACCAGCACGTTGCCGCCGAAGAGCGCGCCGGCGATCATGGCGATGAAGGGGAGCTTCGCGCCGCAGGGGATGAACGTGGTGGTCATGATGGTCATGCGGCGGTCGCGCTCGTTTTCGATGGTGCGCGAGGCCATAACGCCGGGGATGCCGCAGCCCGTGCCTATGAGCATGGGTATGAAGGACTTGCCGGAGAGACCGAACCTGCGGAAGATACGGTCAAGCACGAATGCGATACGGGCCATGTAGCCGCAGGCCTCAAGGAAGGCGAGCAGCAGGAACAGCACGAGCATCTGGGGAACGAAGCCCAGTACAGCGCCGACGCCCGCCACGATACCGTCCTGAATGAGGCTGTAAAGCCAGTCGGGAACACGGGAATTGCCCTCGGAGTCAAGCAGGAGCCTGTCGATAAGGACGGGCACGCCGGGTACCCACACGCCGTCCTCGGCGGGGTCGGGCTCGTCAAAGCCCTTCTCCTCAAGGTATTTGACGGCGTCCTTAAAGCTCATGCCCACTACCTCGTCCTCGTTGGCGCCCTCGGGCACCTCGTCGAAGTAGACGGCCTTCTCGATGGTTTCAAGGGTCTCCTCGTCCTCCACTGTCACGGTGGCGGTGCCGCTGCCCTGAACGGCCTTTATCTCTGCAAGGGCGGCCTCGGGGTCAAAGTCCTCGGCCTCGGTATCAAGCTCATAGAAGGCGGAAACGGCGTTCATGGCGTCCTCATACTCGCCTGCCTTTTCCTCATACGCCTTGGAGCCAATGCCTAAAAGATGCCAGCCGTCGCCGAACAGGCCGTCGTTTGCCCAGTCGGTCAGCTTGGTGCCGGGGGCATCGGGAGCCATGGCGATGAAGTACACAAGGAACATGACCAGCGCGAATATCGGCAGACCCAGCCAGCGGTTGGTGACTATCTTGTCGATCTTGTCGGAGGTCGACATGCGCGAGTTGTTCTTCTTTTTATAGCAGGACTTGCAGATGTCCGCGATGTAAACGTAACGCTCGTTGGTGATGATGGACTCGGCGTCGTCGTCCAGCTCCTGCTCCGCGGCGGCAATGTCCTTTTCGATATGGGCAAGCGTGTCGGCGGGGATGTTCAGGCGCGCAAGCACCTTGTCGTCGCGCTCAAACACCTTTATCGCGTACCAGCGCTGCTGCTCCTCGGGCATACCGTGCACCGCGGCCTCCTCAATGTGGGCAAGGGCGTGCTCCACCGGGCCGGAGAAGGTGTGCAGGGGGATCGTCTTTGCGCCCTTTGCGGCCTCTACCGCGGCAGCGGCGGCCTCGTCTATGCCGGTGCCCTTCAGCGCGGAGATCTCGACAATCGTGCAGCCTATCCTGCGCGAAAGCTCGGGTATGTTGATCTTGTCGCCGTTCTTGCGGACTACGTCCATCATGTTTACGGCGACCACTACGGGTATGCCCAGCTCGGTAAGCTGAGTGGTCAGGTACGGGTTCCTTTCAAGGTTGGTGCCGTCAACTATGTTCAGCACCGCGTCGGGACGCTCGTCGATAAGGTAGTTCCTGGCGATGACCTCTTCGGGGGTGTAGGGGGAGAGCGAATAAATGCCGGGCAGGTCTGTCACGGTAACGCCGTCGAACTTTTTGAGCTTGCCTTCCTTCTTCTCCACCGTAACGCCGGGCCAGTTGCCTACGAACTGGTTGGAGCCGGTCAATGCGTTGAACAGGGTGGTCTTACCGCTGTTCGGGTTGCCGGCCAGGGCAATGCGAATATCCATGTTTCTTCCTTTCCTGTTAGCAAAAGCTAACTCATAGTTCTGAAAAAAAGCGCTTTGGGGCTTTGCCCCGCAGGGCCTTATTTGACCTCTATCATCTCGGCGTCCGCCTTGCGGATGGAGAGCTCATAACCCCTGACGTTCACCTCTATGGGGTCGCCAAGAGGGGCAACCTTGCGAACGAACACCTCAACGCCGCGGGTTATGCCCATGTCCATGATCCTGCGCCTTACAGCGCCCTCGCCGTGCAGCTTGACCACAACAGCGGTTTGGCCTATGGCGACTTCCTTCAATGTTTTCATATTTCGGATCCTCCTTTGATGATGGATTTGTCAGACCATTATCCTGCGGGCAAGCTCGTTTGAAAGCGCCACGCGCGATTCCTTGACCTTGACGATTATGTTGCCGCCAAGCTCGGTAATGATGTTGATACTTTCGCCGACGGTAAAGCCCATGTCCTCAAGATGCTTCTTGACGTCGGGAGTGCCGCCCACTTTTCTAATGATGAGTTCCTCACCGGCGTCAGCCAGATTCAACGGCATCACAGCACACTCCTCCTTTTGCACGGGGCGAAGCCCCTGATTCGGTTAGCAACACCTAACCATACTCATTATAGTTACCCTCAGCTAACTTGTCAAGGGTTTTTTCGATTATATTTTCGGTTTTTCTTTTGCATTCGGGGCAAAGAAAGGCCGTCCGTCCTTGCAAAGCGCGGCGCAAAGTGATATTATAAACCAACAAACCCGAAAGGACCCAAGACCAATGGCATTGCAGGAATCGGGCGAGATGTATCTCGAAACCATCTTAATACTGTCGCACGAGCTGGAGCGTGTGCGTTCGATAGACATTGCGGAGCATATGGGCTACTCAAAGCCCTCGGTCAGCCGTGCCGTCGGCCTGTTAAAGGAGAGCGGGCATATCACCGTGGACGGGCTCGGAGCCATCACGCTCACTCCCTCGGGCCAGAAAAGGGCCGAGACCATTTACGAACGGCACACCATTCTGACGCAGGTGCTGCGCATGCTCGGCGTGGACGAGAAGACCGCGGCGGACGACGCCTGCAAGATAGAGCATTACATATCGGAGGCGTCGTTTGAGGCGATCAAAAAACACCTGCGCGAATGCGGACAGATCGGCGGCGACGGTGAATAATACGGGCAAAAAACTTCGATGCGCGGGCCTGCTGCTTGCCGTGCTTTCTGCGCTGGGCGCGTTTTGCGGCTGCAGCGCGGGCGGGGCGTTCTCTGCTCAAACGGTGGAGATAGAGCCGCATGCGTATCTCACAGCCCTTCCGGAGGTGACCTGTGTGCCCGAACCCACCGACGAGCCCACGGGCAGTCAGGGGTACGGCTTTGAGACCCCGGAGCCCTCGCTTGCGCCTGAGACCACGCAGGGACCGTCGGATGATGAAAGCCTCGTGCTTTCGGGCGGGGTCTATCCGCTCTTTGACGGGCAGCCGCTTACGCGTGAGTGGGCGGGGGAGAGCTTTGACGTTGACGGCGACGGGGCCAAGGAGACGATATCCGTTTCGGAATACGACGGCGGCGACACTCTGATGATAGACGGCGAGCCGTTCATGGACGGCGGGCTTCGCGTAAGCCTCGTTTCGTTCGACGGGCGGACGATGCTCTTCTGCGCACAGAAGCCGGGCGACGATACCCTGCGCTTCTTTTACCCCGATGAGGAGGGCAACCTTTACTGCCGCCTGTTCGGGTTTGCGCGCGGCGTTACTGCCGAGGCGCTTGCCGCGCTCCCCACGCATGAGGAAAGGGTGCGTGCAGGGCTTGATATAATGCTGCACAACCCGCAGATGTATTCCGCGGTGGATGGCGGCTTCCGTACCGTTGAGCTTGATATGGACGGCGACGGCTTGGCCGACCGCATAGTGTTCGACGGCACCCGTCTGAAGATAAACGGGTTTGAAAACAGGCAGATACTCTCCGCCACTATGCCCCGCTTTGCGTACGACGCGGCTCGCGGCAGCATCGTGCTGACGGGCTCCGCGGGGGATTACTCGCTTATCCTGCGCCTTGAAAACGGCATGCTGAAAGAGGAGATAAGCTACGCGCAGCTCCTGTGACGGAACTTTTTAACGCCGACCGTGAGGCCGGCGTATTTTTTTCTTGACAAATGAACTCTAACGTGTTAGAGTAAGCCCGTACTCTAATGCGTTAGAGCAATCGGGGAGGAACGGTATGAAGATATTCGAAAGCGAATACCGCTTTATGGAGATACTTTGGGAGCATGAACCCGTCAGATCCGGCGAGCTCGTTAAGCTTGCGGGCGAAAGGCTGGGGTGGAAGCCCACCACCGCCTACACCGTGATAAAGCGTCTGCAGGAAAGGGGTGCGCTTGAAAACGCCCGTTCCACGGTGCGCTCGCTCGTCGGGCGGGACGAGGTCAGGACCGCCGAGATAGACGAGCTTGTCGAAAACCGCTTCAAAGGGTCCGTGCCCGCGTTCATAGCCGCCTTTGCAAAGAGCAGGGTGCTGTCAAGCGGGGAGATAGACGAGCTTCAAAAAATGATCGACGAAATGAGGACGAAGACATGACGGACTTGTTTTTGAAGGTTTTGGGCATGAGTACAGCGGGCGCGGTGCTGATCTGCGCCGTGCTTGCGGTGCGTCTGCTTATAATGGGCGCGCCCAAGTGGACGCGCATGCTGCTGTGGGCGCTGGTTGCGATAAGGCTTGCGGTGCCGTTCAGCCCGCGTGCGCAGTTCAGTCTGATGCCGAGTATAGACGGCGTCGTTTCATCCGCCGCACAGACCGTGTCGGCCATATTCCCCGCGGATCCCGCCGCGGCGCCCGATACACAGACCGATGCGGCGCTGCAGGCTGAAGTCGGGGCGGCCCGGAAAAACTCCGCCCCCGCGGGCAGCGCTGTTCTGCGCAGCGCGGCAATGGTATGGGCGGCGGGAGCCGCGGGCATGCTTGCGTATGCCTGCGCCAAGTACTTCGGCCTGAAGCGGCGCGTTGCAAGCGCGGTCCGCGTAAGCCGCTCCGTGTATGAGGCGGACGGGGTAAAAACGCCGTTTGTGCTTGGGTTTTTCATGCCGCGCATATACGTTCCGTTCGGGCTTGACGGGCGATACCGCGAACTCGTGCTGCTGCATGAGCAGACGCATATAAGCGGCCTCGACCACCTGACCCTGACGCTGGGTTGGCTCCTGCTCTGCGTGCATTGGTTCAACCCGCTCGCATGGGCGGCGTACAGGCTGTTTTCGCTGGACGTTGAGCTTTGCTGCGACGAGAGCGTTATAAAGGATTTCGGCGCGGAAGAGCTGGCGGAGTATTCGCAGGCGCTTCTGGATTCTTCCAAGTGCGGCACGGGGTTTTCGGCATTCCCGCTGACGTTCGGCGGCAGCGGCGTAAAGAGCAGGATAAAGAACGTGCTAAACTATAAAAAGCCCGCGCTGTGGGGTACGGTCGGGGCGGTGCTTGCCGCGGCAATGCTGACGGGCTGCCTCATGACGAGCCCTTTGGACGCGGCCGCTGCCGACCCCCTGCGCGGGAGCAGGCTGATTTCGGAAGAGGAGGCGCGGCTTATCGCGGACGAAAACGGCTGGGTCGTCGTGCCGAACGATTATTCTTACCGCATTGCGGCGGGCGAGGAGCTGTGGCGCGGTTTTTTGAAGGCCGTAGAAGCGGGCGAGCCCTGCGAAGTCACGCTCGTTACGGAGCGGGTGAATCCCCTTGAAGCGAAGTACAGCGGGCTTGAACGCCCAAGCGCCGGCTTGCCTGTGCTGATCCGCAAACTGGAGTATGACGGCGCAGGCTTCATACTGCGCGAAAGCTCGGTATATCCGGAGGTGTTCGAAAGCAAGCGGGAGTTTGCCTTTTTCGGCTCCTGCGATTACCCCGGCGGCGAATGCGAATCCTTCTGCCTTTCGGACGAGCCGCTCAAGCCCCTGCCTGCCCGGCAGGAGCACGTCCTTTCATATTCCGGGGACGGTTTCATGCTGTTCGCCCTCATGAAGGACGTCTCACGATGGGAATGAAAAAACGGCCTGCGCCGCAGGCCGTTTTGAATTGACTCGCTTACATCGTTCCGAAGATACGGTCGCCCGCGTCGCCGAGGCCCGGCACGATATAGCCGTGCTCGTTAAGGTGGTCGTCGATGGCGGCGGTGAATATCTTAACGTCGGGGTGCATCTCCTGCACGGCGCGAATGCCCTCGGGAACGGATACGAGGCACATGAGGCGCACGGACTTGCAGCCGGCCTCCTTGACCTTGCGTATGCCCTCGCATGCGGAGCCGCCGGTGGCAAGCATCGGATCCACGACTATGACGTCGCGGTCCTCAATGTCGGCGGGGAGTTTGCAGTAATAGGTAACGGGCTTCAGGGTCTCCGGGTCGCGGAAAAGGCCGATATGGCCCATCTTGGCGGTGGGGATAAGGTTCATAATGCCGTCGGTCATGCCGAGGCCCGCGCGCAGTATGGGCACGACTCCCACCTTGCAGTTGATCAGCATATGCGCGGTGGTGGGGGCGACGGGGGTCTCTATCTTGACCTCGTCAAGGGGCAGATCCCTCGTTACCTCATACGCCATAAGCGTTGAAAGCTCGGACAGAAGGGTGCGAAAATCCTTGGTGCCGGTGTTCTTGTCGCGCAGGAGCGCAAGCTTATGCTGCACCAGCGGGTGGTCTATAACGGTAACGTTTGCAAATTCGCTCATATTATCCTCCGTTCTGATTTATGATATGCCGCCCGGACCCGTGCGGTCATTCACGTTCGTACTCGGCAATTTTGTTTATCCTGCCCAAATGCCTGCCGCCGTCAAACGCGGTGTCAAGCCAAACGCGGGTTATAGCCTTGCCGGTTTCCGTGCCGATTATCCTGCCGCCCATTGCCAGCACGTTGGAGTCGTTATGCCGGCGTGTCAGCTCGGCGGAAAGCACGTCGCCGCAAAGCGCGCAGCGTATCCCGCGCACCTTGTTGCAGCAGATGGACACGCCTATCCCCGTTCCGCACACGGCAATGCCGCGATCGAAATCGCCCCTTGCCACAGCCTCCGCCATCGGAAAGGCGAAATCGGGGTAATCAACGGAGCTTTCGTCATAACAGCCGAAATCGCGCACCTCGTGCCCCAGACCTTCGATAAAGGGAATGAGCCTGCTTTTAAGCTCAAACCCGCCGTGATCCGAACAAACAGCTACTTTCATATAACCTCCGAATTATTGCCCGCGTACTGCCGCGTCAACTGTCTATCACGTCAAAGCCCGCAGCGCGCAGCAGCCGGTTCATATAGGCAAGGCCCTGCTCCTCTGCGTCCACCGACTCGGCAAATATCACGTCCGCCTTGCCGGACCAGCGCCTCAGCGCCGCGAAAAGCTCTGCGCAGAGTGTGCGCGGGTCGTCCCTGTCTCCGATTATATCACAGTTCATCCCGTGATAACAAGCCCGAGTTTGCTCCGTGCCCAATACTATGCAGCGATTGCCCATGGCCTCCTCTATTTCGTATTCGCGGCAGATGATGGAGGCGGCCTTCCGCGCGGAGCCCTTTGCCACCACCACGCGGGCGTCCGGCGCGTAATGGCGGTGCTTCATGCCCGGGGATGCGGCTACCTCGCCCTCGCGCAGGGGGCGCAGCACGGCGGGCGATACATCTACCTCGCCAATGACCTGCTCCAGCATCTCGCGCGTTATCCCGCCGGGCCGCAGTATGGTGGGCCTGCCCACAAGCGTCAGCACGGTGGACTCCACGCCTACCGAGCAGGGGCCGCCGTCGAGTACCACGTCTATGCGCCCGTCCATGTCGGCCAAAACGTGTTCGGCCGTCGTCGGCGAGGGGCGGCCCGAGATATTGGCCGAGGGCGCGGCTATCGGCACGCCCGCCGCGCGTATCAGCGCAAGCGCCGTTTTGTGGTCGGGCATACGCACGGCAACGGTCGAAAGCCCCGCCGTTACCTCGTCGGGCACGGCGTCGCTCTTTACGAATATCAGCGTAAGCGGCCCCGGCCAAAAGGCGTCCATAAGCTTTTTGGCCTCGTCCGGAACGTGCCGCCAGAGCTGCTTTACGTCGGACTTTTTTGCAACGTGCAGTATCAGCGGGTTGTCGGAGGGGCGGCCCTTGGCGTCGAATATCCTCTGCACGGCTTCGCCGTCCATGCCGTTTGCGCCCAGCCCGTAGACCGTTTCTGTCGGGAACGCCACAAGCCCGCCCGAGCGGATCACCCGCCCGGCGTACTGAGTGCCGTTTTCCTTTTGAGTTTTGGCGTTAAATACTTCCGTGTTCATCTTTTTAATCAAACCGATACATAAGATTCAGGCAGTCCGGCGCGTCCGCGTCAACATAGCCCGTGTCGGTAAAGCCGACCTTCTCATAAACGCGCAGGGCGGCGCGATCGTCCTTTTTCACGCAAACCTCCGCGCACGGGTATTTGCGCTCCCTTTCAAGCTCCGAGAGTATCAGCCGCAGCGCAGCCGTGCCGTACCCCCTGCCCTGAAAGCGGGCGTCTATCATAAACTGCTGCAGATCGTAGCAGGCGGGCTCATCGTCAAGGTCCTTTATAAGAGCCGCGCCTATCACGGTATCGCCGTCGGCTATGGCATAGACCTTTGCCCGGCAGGACCGGTAAACGTAACCCCTTGCCATGATCCCCAGAGCGCTGTCCAAAAAGCCCTCCTGAGCCTTGCTCACGGTCAGTCTCCTCACCTCAAGCCAGTTGTCTTCGGTTATTTCCGCAAGCCTCAGCAATTCTGCCCTCCGCTTATAAAGTTATTGCCCGTCCTCGCCATGGAGCAGCTTCATCCTCTCGTCCAGTATCAGCGCGTCTATCATCTCGTCCATGTCGCCGTCGATGAAGGCTTCGAGCTTATAAAGCGTCAGCCCTATGCGGTGGTCGGTCACGCGGCTCTGGGGGAAGTTGTAGGTGCGTATCTTTGCGGAGCGGTCGCCGGAGCCCACCATCTGCCGCCGCGCCTCGGCCTCGGCGTCGTGCGCCTGAGTGGAGTACAGCTCGTAAAGACGGCTTTTCAGCACGCGCATCGCCTTTTCGCGGTTCTGTATCTGGCTGCGCTCGTCCTGACTCTGCACCACGATGCCCGTAGGCAAATGCGTTATGCGTATTGCGGACGAGGTCTTGTTGACGTGCTGACCTCCCGCCCCGCTTGAACGGTAGGTGTCTACCCTTATGTCGTTCGGGTCTATCGTAACGTCCACGTCCTCGGCCTCGGGCAGTACGGCAACGGTGGCGGCGCTCGTGTGTATGCGCCCCTGCGACTCCGTTTCCGGCACGCGCTGCACGCGGTGCACGCCGCTCTCAAACTTCATCCGCGAATAGGCCGACTTGCCGTTTATCTGAAAAACGGCCTCCTTTATTCCGCCTATCTCGGTATCGTTCATGTCTATTATTTCAAGCCTGAAGCCGTGCCTCTCGGCATAGCGCGAATACATCCTGAACAGCGTCGCCCCGAAAAGCGCGGCCTCGTCTCCGCCTATGCCTGCGCGTATCTCGATTATGACGTTGCGGTCGTCGTTTTTGTCCTTGGGCAGAAGCATTATTTTAAGCTCCTCCTCAAGCGCACCGGCCCGCGACTCGGCGTCGCGCAGCTCCTCGTGCGCAAGCTCGCGCAGCTCCGCGTCGGACTCCCCGGCAAGCAATGCCCGGCAGTCGTCCGCGCTTGCAAGCGCCGCGGCGTAAGCGTCGTATGCCGCGACTATACCTTCGAGCTGGGAGTGCTCCTTTGCAAGTTCACGAAACAGGTTCTGGTCGCATATCACCGCGGGGTCCGACAGCCTCCTGCCCAGCTCCTCATAGCGCTCCTTCATTTTTTTAAGCTTTTCAAGCATCTTTACACCTTTAAAAATCTATCTCCACCGCGCGGTCTATGCCGTTGAGGTCCGGTATAAGGCTTGCCTTCAGGCCCGGGAACATGCCGCGAACGGCCTCCGCCTGACCTGCTCCCACCTCAAGCACAAGCGCGCCGCCGGGGTTTATATGCTGCCCTGCCTCCGCCGCTATCCTGCGGTAATAGTCCAGCCCGTCCGGGCCGCCGAGAAGCGCAAGCGCGGGTTCAAACTCCAGCTCGGTCTGCAGGCGCGCCATATCGCCGACGCTCAAGTACGGCGGGTTTGCGGTTATGATATCGTAACTGCCCGCACCGGAAAACAGGTCCGCCGTGCGCACGCGCAGCGAGACGGAGTTTGCCTCCGCGTTCTGCCGGGCAAGCTCCGCGCACAGGGGCGAAATATCCGAGGCCTCAACGTCGGCGTCCGTGAGCACGGCAAGGCTCACGGCTATGCAGCCGGTGCCCGTGCAAATGTCGAGCGCGGTTTTGTACCCGCGCTCCCTGATAATGCAAACGGCATGTTCCGCCAAAGTTTCGGTATCCTGCCGGGGTATCAGCGCCCCGGGCCGTGTGTAAAACTCAAGCCCCATAAAACCCCATCGGCCCAGTATGTACTGCAGGGGCTCATGCGCCTCGCGCCGTTTGGCAGCGGCGTCTATCGCCTCGGCCTCCTCCGGAAGCAGCTCGTCCTCCGAAAACAGCAGCTCGGCCTTTTTCCTGCCCGTCGCATGCTCCATGATGAGGTCGGCCTCGTACGCGGCCTCGTCCGTCACGGCCGCAAGTCGCGCGGTCAATGCCCGCCTTGCTTCGTTAAGCTTCATTCTCGGCCTCTGCCCCGGGCGCTTCTTCGCCCTGCACGGACTCCGCCTGCGCCCCGGAAGCGGCATGCGCCTGCTTTTCGGCCTCCTCACGGGCACGGCGCTCGGCCTCCTCACGCAGCTTCTTCTCTTCAAGAGGGTTCTTTTCACCCATCGCAAGGTAGAAGGAGTAAATGGCGACCTCGAGCATATCAAGCTCCGGTTCGCGCGTGGTGATAAGCTGCAGCGCCATGCCGGGAGCGCGAATTATTTTGGTGAGCCAGTTGTCGGTCTTTGCGGCGGCGCGAAGCACCTCATAGCTGACTCCCGCAATGAGCGGCAGCGCAACGATCCTTACCCCGAAGCGGATGACGAAGCGCAGAACGCGGCTCATCCCCTCGGGCGGAAAGCCCAGCGAGTGCATTATTATGTCTATCGCCGTCAGCACCAGTATGGATATCGCCATGACGAGGAACAGGTAGTTCGTGCCGCAGCGGGGGTGCAGGCGCCTGTATTTCTTGGCGTTTTCGGGGGTCAGCTCGTCAACGCCCGCCTCATAGCAGGCGATCGTTTTATGCTCGGCGCCGTGGTACATGAACACGCGCCTTATGTCCTTAATGCCCGATACCGCAAACAGGTACCCGACGTAAATGCCCACGCGCAGCAGGCCCTCAAGCAGGGAGCGCCAAACGTAAAAGCTGTCGGCGCCGCCCGAGGCCTTGCCGAATATCAGCGAGGCGATAAGCTGGGGCAGGAACATGAAAAGCCCCACGGCAAGCGCCACGCCAAGGACCGCGGCAACGGCCGTGACCACGTTCATAATATCGACGTGCAGTTTGTCGGCAAGCCATTTTTCAAACTTCGAGGGTTCTTCCTCAAAGCCTTCGCCCAAAAGCTCGGCGGACTTCGTGGTGGTGTCCATGCCGGTCTTCAAAGACTCGACGAACGCCACTACCCCGCGCACAACGGGCAGCCCCCAGAAGGTGCCCTTCTGCGCCTTTGAAACGAATTTGCGGTAGCTCTTTACTATGCTTCCGTCGGGACGGCGCACGGCCATTGCAATGCCCACGTCCGACTTCATCATAACGCCCTCCATAACGGCCTGCCCGCCTACGGAGCAGCGCCTTACGGCAGGGGCGGTGTTTTCGGTTTTTTTCTTCATGGATGGTCCTTTTCCGCCCGCCTGACGCGGGCATTCGTTCTCAGTCCGCCGCGCGCCACCTTGCGTACAGCGTGTGGTCCCATGTCAGCGCAATCGGCGTGCCGGGCGATATTACGTCGCTGCCGCCCGCCGTCAGTCCCCAGCCCAAAAACTCATAGCCGGGGCGGGTCGGAGTCCTTGAAATAAGCCCGTCGTACGTTGCGGTATAGCCCGCGGCGTCGCGTGCAAACACAAACTCCATGCCGTTCTCGACCCCCTCAAGGCTGCCGCCCGCGGGATCGTAGGTTATCTCAAGCTCAAGCTTTAAGTGCCGTTTTGAAACGAGCCTGTAGAATTTATAGTATGCGCCGCTCGAATGAAGCTTGTTGGCATAGGCCAAAAACTCGTCGGCGGAGCGCGACTTGGCTATCGCCCTGGGGGATATCTCCTCCACGGTGTCAACGGTAACGGGCTTGCCGTTTGAATCCACCCCGACCCGGGTGATGATAATGCAGTGCCCGCGGTACAGGGGATTGCCGTTCTCATCGGTGCCGCTGCGGTTGCAGCAGACCATCGCGTCCCCCGGGCGCAGGGCGGCAAGGTCAATAACCCCGTACTTGCTTTGGTGACCGCGCGTTGCGGGCACCTCGCGGCAGATGTTCCAGTCCACCGCGTCCGATGTGAACATGAACGTGGTCATATGCGGCACCTGCCATGCGTACGAAAGGAACGCCGAACAGTCCGAGCCCAGAAGCGCGCCCCAGTTTGCCCCCTGCTCGGCGGCAGCGCGGGAAGCAAGGTCAAAAACCGAGCCCGGCGTATTCGCCTCTTTCACAAAGTTCGAAACGGAGTATTCGTACGAAGGGGTCCTTCCTGAGTCGGGATCGACCCAGCCTATGTACTGCTGCAGGCCGCCGAACTCGGTGCCGTTGAACAGCGCGCTGCGCGAATACGGCATGCTGAACTCATACTCGCCCGCGCTGTACTGCTTTTGCGAATTGCATGCGTAAAAAGTGCAGGAGGGCAGCCATGAAACGCTGCCTTCCCCGCGCCCCAAAAAAGCAAGGCGCATTGCACGCCACACTATTATCTCGTCGGCGGGATCGCCGGCTATGTACCCTATGGCGGCGGACGCCTGCACGGGCGTTTGACCGAGCGGAGCCTGCGGCGCGGCGCAAAGCGCCAACAGCGCGGCGGCGGCCAGCACGGCTGTTTTGAAAAATCCGGACTTCATATAGGTTCGCCCTCTGCGGGCATACCTCCCTTACTGTATTGTAGCATCTTTGGCCGCCCGTGTAAAGGTTTTTTCGGGCTCAAAAAAACCGCCCCCCCGAGGGAGCGGTCGGTCCGGATCGTTTACTGTGCGCCGAAGACCATCTGGGCAAGCAGGCTGGCGTCGGTGGAGTCCACCGTGCCGCTGCCGTCGACGTCGGCGTTCAGAAGCGCCTGCTGCGAAAGCGCGCTTGCGTTCATAACGTAGGCAAAGAGCGAGGAGATATCGCTGGCGGTCACGGAGCCGTCGCAGTTGACGTCGCCTATAAGCGCGCCGGCCTCAGCCAGTATTATCGCGCCGGAGACCTCCGAGTGGGGGAGGGGAGTGGGCTCGGTGCTGCCGACGGGCATGTTGCCGAACTCCTTGACGACGAGCGTCAGGGGCTGATCGGACGCGCAGTCATCTGCCACCCTGAACGTGATGCTCATTATTACGCCGTCCGTCTTTATGCCGCCCGTCAGCATCAGCAGCACCATCGCCACCCTGCCGGGGTCGGCGGTGTAGTCATAATAGGGGAACGCGGAGCCGCTCTGGGTGGGCAGAGCGCCGGTCGTCACGGACTCAACGGTCAGTGCGTTTACGTCATAGTACAGGTCCATGTTTATGTTGTGGATCTCATAAGCGTTGTTCTCTATGCTTATGTCCACGGTCACGGTGGAACCGGGCTGCACGTCCGTCACGGTAGAGCAGACAACGGTAACGGCCGCCTCCTCCGCATGCGCGGGCAGGAGCAAAACGGTCAGCAGCAGCGCGGCGATGACAGCCGCCAGCCTCTTGAGTTTCATATGGGTATCCTTTCTTTATTTGAGAATCATGCTTATCTTGCCGATATTGCTCTTTGAGCTTATCACCATAAAGTTGTTTGCAAACAGCAGGTCGGTCGCGCCGACCTCCTTTGCAAGCTCCGTCACGCTGCCCTTCCAGTAGCGATAGTCTATCTCGTAGATCTTGCTGTAATGGTCCGACAGAAAGGCCATCATCGCGTTGCCGAAGCTCTCCTTTATAACTATCAGCACCGAGCCGTCGGTAACGTTCGGGTTTGTGAAAACGGTCAGTGGGTTGTCGCTGCCCGCAAACGTGCCGTACTTGGCTATCGCGCTGTACGAGGAAACGTCCTTTACGACAGGCTCCTTGTATGTGGAGCCGTCCGCGTTGTGTATGACCATTTCAACGCCCTGAGACAGGGGGTAGTAGGCGGTCACGGTCTCCTCCGGCATCAGAGCGGGGTCGCTGCCGCTGTCACGGTAAAGCGTGCCCAGAAAGCCCGTAAAGTCAACGGTTTCATACGAGTCTATGGGGTTGGGTTCAATGCCCTTTGCGCGGCAGAAGGCGGCGTACGCATACCACGCGCCGCGCGCCGTCCAATGGTGGTCGGTGCGGAAGTACAGGAACTCGTCCCGGTGGTGCATAAGCAGGTCGTACGTTGAAACGGTTTTGACGCCGCTTCCCATACAGCCGTAAACGGAGTCTATCCGCTCGCCCATGTCAAAGTAGTACGAGATCTTTACGCGCATGTCGTCGGGCATCATAACGCCGTATGCCGTGGGGATTATAAGGGAGTAAACGTTTGTGTATCCCTCAAGCGCCTCGGAAGCTTCGGTAACTATCCCGGCATAGGACTTGGCCTCGGGCTCAAGAAAATAGCAAATCTCGTATGCGCGGTCGTCCACGCGCATCACGTTCGTGCCGTCGTAGGTAAAGGTCTTGTCGGATACCGAGTGTATCGGCGGTATCCCGCCGGGCGCTTCTTCGCTCGGCGCGGGGGACGCCGGGGCATCCAGCCCGGCAGAGGGCGCCGCGGTTTCGGCGGCCTCGGTCAAAACCGGCTCGGTCGCGTGGGCGGTGACTGCGGCGTCCGGCCCCTGCGGTATCTCAACGGGCTGATCCGCGCCGCTGCCTGCGCAGCCTGCAAGGCCTGTCAGCGCAAAGAGCAAAGCCGCAAACAAAGCGGCGGTTCTTATCGTGTAGGTCTGGCGCATAGGTCGTCAGCCGAGTATGGCGTTTACCGTTTCAACGTCCTCAGTCACCACCAGTATAAGGCTCGCGGCAACGTTGCGGATAACGGCGTTTTCAAGCTTGGGCATCTCTTCGGGGTGGTAAAGCCGGAACTCCTCCTTGACGGATTCAAGATAGGCGTTTGCCGCGGTGCGAACGGCGCCCAGGTCCGCCTCGTCTTTGACGGTAAAGAGTATCGCGGCGTCGGTGTACTGACCGCCCGCGGCGTGCATCCTGACGGTGGTTCCCTCAGGCAGCTCGCTGAACATGTATTCGGCATACTCGCTGTTGTCCTCGAGCGGGGCGGCAAACTTCACCTCGGCGAGTATGCGCTCGAAAGCGGCGGCGGGGTCGGGGGCCTTTGCCTTTTCATCGCCCGTGCAGGCGGCAAAGCAGGCAAGCATGACAAGGGAGCAAACAAGGGCGGCTGCCCTTAAAATACGATTCATTGCATAAACCTCCAAGTTCATAGCATATACACGGATTTTAGCATTTTTTTGCGCCCGTGTAAAGACGGCAAAACGCGCATTTAAGCGAAAGCGCCGGCGCCTTCGGGGACGATTTTGCATAAAAAACCGCTTGCCGGGCATTTCGGGTGGTTCCATTTTACATCAAGATGTGTTATGATATAATCGGAAAAAATCGTGAAGCAGGAGCAAACGTACATGAAGAAGAAAACAGCTGCGGCTGCGGCAGCCGCATTGATGGTGATTATTATGACCGCGGCGGCGTTCGGAGGCTGCGGGGGCATAAGCTGCCTTGGGTGTTCGGGCTGTGTTTCGGGCCCCGGACAGGAGGTGGACATACCCGAAAGCACCGATCAGCTTGCGGGCGTTTCCGGGGAGCCCACGGCCGTTCCCGAGACTCAGGCGCCCACCGAGACGCCCGTCCCGACCTTCGTTTCCATGAGGAGCGACGCGGCAATGCTGCGCGTCAATTCGCGCGGGACGTACGGCGTCGCCTCCGACGGCTCCGTTCGCTTTACCGGACGCGCCGTTTCGGGGCAGAACCTCATCTATGATTGGGACGATCTGGTCTCGATAGCGGTGAACGAGGATACCACGGCAGCTCTTTTAAGGAACGGCACCGTGCGTCTGACCGGCACGCAGGAACAGAAATTCTCAGAGGCGCTTAAATGGACGGGTCTTGCCGATATTGCCATGGGCGACGAGCATATGATAGGCCTCAAAACCGACGGCACGCTTGTGGCCTGCGGCAACAAAACGGGCGGACGCTGCTTCGTGGGCGATTGGCAGGGAGTGAAAAAGGCGGTCGCCGCGGGCAGCTATACCGCCGCGCTCACCGAAAACGGCATACTCACCACCCTTGGCGCGCGCTTTAACGAGATTGTCAACGCAAAGCCCGCCGCCGACATAGAAGCCGCAGCCGACTGCCTCGTCGTGCTTTACACCGACGGCACCGCCGCGAGAATACCCGTCTCCGCCGCCACCGGCATGGGGGGCGGCACCGACGAGAGCCGCAATACCGGGTCCGTGGGCGGACGCAGTTCCTCGGGATCCGGGGACGGGCGCAGCTCCTCCGGTGACGGACGCAGCTCCTCCGGTGACGGACGCAGCTCCGACGGCAGCAAGGCCGATTCGCAGAGCGGCGGAACGTATGACCTCGGCTGGCAGGGCATCGTCAAAGTGTTCGCGGCGGAAGGCGCGGCCTTCGGCGTGGACGCGTCCGGCAGGCTCTTCACCACGTCTTCGCTCGTTGAAGCGGGGCTTGAGGACGTTTACTGCGCAGCCGCGTCCGAAAAGCACGCAGTCGTGCTCTTCGGCGACGGCACCTGCCGCGCTTACGGCGACAACACCCATCTGCAGGGGCGGGTGGACAACTGGAGACTCCTGCCCTACGTCACAGAGGACGGCCTTCTTATGGGCCTGCGTCCCGGCATGTACATTGGCGGCGAACGTGTTGCGACCGGGCTTAAGACCGTTTGGACGGAGCCCGCAACGGGCGCGCAGACGGAGGTCACCTGCATGCTCCTGGGCGACGTCAACGGCGACGGCATGATAGATTATAAGGACGCCGCGTCCGTGCGCGCGCATATCGCGGGCGAGATAAAGCTTGAGGGCCTTTACCTCAGGGCGGCGAACGCCGTGCGCGACAGCGCAAAGCCCGACTCCGTGGACGGGCTTGACCTTGAACGCATACAGGCCGAGGCAGACGGCCGCCGCGACGGCGTGGATCAGTACGCAAAGACCGACGCGTACACGGCAAAGCTTGCCGCCGCAAAGCGCAAAAACGCCGACGCGCTGGGCTATATCACAATACCCGATACCAATATCTCGTACCCGATAATGTACGACTTCAACTGGTATTATAACGACCACGACATTGACCGCAACGAGATCGTCCGCGGCAGCATCTACTTCTACTGGCCCGGGCCTTCCGGCAACACGGTAATAACCGGGCATAACTCAAGGACAAGCGGTACAATGTTCCATCAGCTCCACAAGGTGCAGGATAACAGGAACGGGCTCAAGACCTACCGCAATCGCGTCTGGCCCATCAACACATACGGAGTGACCGGCTATTGGGAGGTGTGGGCGCTTTACGAGGAACCCTCGTTCAGCGATCCGTCCAAGTCCTCGCAGTACTATAACACCTGCTTCCCCGGCAAGTACGACTCCATGAGCGACGCCGAAAAGCAGGCATGGATCGACTACCAGCTTGAGCGCAGCGAGCTGTCCTTTACCCCGAACGTAACGATTAAGGACAGGTTCATGACGCTTCTGACCTGCGGCGACAGCCATGCGGACTCCGCGGGCGGCGCAAGGCTTTATGTGTTCCTGCGCTGGGTAGGCGAGGATTGAGCCGTGATACCCAACGACTTTGCGGTGGGCGACCGCGTGATCATGCGCAAGCCCCATGCCTGCGGCGCTTCCGAATGGGAGATCACCCGCACGGGGGCGGATGTTAAGATAAAATGCACCGGCTGCGGGCGCACCGTAATGCTGGATAGGGGCGACTTTATGCGCGCGGCAAAAAAGCTTTTGCCCGTTTCGCGCCCCGAGACCCAAGAGTGAACGATGGGCGTGACTGCCCGTTAAGGAGGAAATATGGAATCCAGGCCCAACAACAAGGCGACCCTGCGCGCCTGCGAAAAGCTTCATGAAAAGGACAGCGGCTACCGCGCCGCTTCCAACATAGACCTTGTGATATTCATACTGGGGCTGCTTGTGGCGCTGCTTGCGGTCAGGGCGTTTATATTCGAGCCCGTTGAGGTCAAGGGCGAATCGATGCTGAACACCCTGCAAAACGGCGAACGCTGCATGGTCGAAAAGGTGAGCAAATGGTTCACTCCCGTCAAGTCCGGCGACATAGTCATAGTCCACTATCCCGGCCGCGGGAACGAAAGCTTTGTAAAGCGCGTCATCGCCGTGGGCGGGCAGACCGTCAAGCTCTGCCGCGACCTTGTTCCGTCGGCCGACGGAACCGCGCAGGCGGATTATTATATCAAGGTGGACGGCGTGCGTCTTGACGACTCCGCCTATCACGACACGCTCCTTTTCGACGACGTATTCTACTCCACCTGGGGCATTTACGGCGATCCGGATATGGAGCTGACCGTGCCGGAGGGATACGTCTTCGTAATGGGCGACCACAGGACGAACTCCCACGACAGCCGCAGCCGCGAGGTAGGCCCCATCCCCCTCTCCGACGTTGTGGGCCGCGTGCACGGCGTGCTGTTCCCGTTCAATAAAATAAGAGGGGTCAACTGATCCCATGGAATACACGGTAAGATCCACGAGGACCCGCAAAAGCTCGCGCCTGCGCCGCGCGGCGGACGGCTCCGTTATATTCATACTCTGCCTGCTCATACTGCTGTTCATATTCAAGGTGATGCTGGAGCCCGTCCGGGTGACGGCCCCGCAGGTGAGCGAGCTTGAGGAGGGCGACCTTGTGCTTGTGGACCGGGTCTCCAAATACATTGCGGAGTACGCCGTGGGCGACATAGTCCGCGCCGACACGGGCGACGGCCTTGCGGAGTACCGCCTTGCCGCAAAGGGCCCTGCCGTGTACACCGTGCGCGGCGGCAGCGCGTATTTGAACGGCGCGCTGCTTGACGAAAGCGCGTATTCCGACGGCTGGCAGGCCGATACCGAATTCGAGCTTCGCATACCCGAGGGGTCCGTGCTGCTCCTGCCCGACGCAAGGCAGGGCATAGAGGGCGCTCCCGACGCCGTTGCCTATAACGACATTATCGGCGAAGTGCGCGTGCGCGTTTCGCCCATCAGGCGATTTGCGTTTTTCTTCTGATCCGCTTTGAGGAGGGCTTATGCTGAACGTTCTATCCTTATTATACATACTGGCATTCGCGTGCTCGGGCTTTGCGCTGGCGCGCCTGCTGCTGCCCCGAGACAGGTTTGTAAAACAGCTCATGTTCGGGCTTGCGGCGGGCCTTGTGATGCTGCTTTGGCTGCCCGTGCTGTTGGCGTTTATAATGGGCTTTACCCTTGCCGCGCAGCTGATCGCGCTCGGCATTGCGCTGGGCGTGGGCGTGCTGTGCCTCATACTGGGGCGGGGCAGGGCCAAGACCGGCGAATTCTCGCTGAAGCGTGAAAAGGCTCTGCTCATAACCTGCGTGCCGCTCATCATCGTCGGCGCCGTGCTTATGAGCAACCATTATATCACTAACGCCTCAAACGGCTCGCTCCACGTCGGCCAATGCACTTACGGCGACCTGTGCATGCACCTCGGGTTCATCACAAGCATATCGGTGCAAAAGACGTTCCCGCCCATGTACTCCATACTGCCGGATACAAGGCTGGGCTATCCCTTCCTCTGCGACAGCATAAGCTCCACGTTCTATTCCATAGGCTCCACGCTCAGGTGGGCAACGCTTCTGCCCTCGCTCTATGCCTATATCACCGTGGTGCTGGGCGTGTACCTCTTCTTTGAGGATTGGTTCAGGCGCGATTCCGTCGCCGTGCTGGCAACGGTCCTGTTCTTTATCGGAGGCGGGTTCGGGTTCTGGTATTTCTTCGACAGCTCCAAAACCATGGCGGGGCTCACAAGCTCCGAGGCCTGGAACGAATGGCTCAACGAGGTCTACGGAGTTACCGCAGCCGGCAGCATAAACGGCGGCCCGGTGGATATGGGCCGCATGCTTATGGAGGGCTGGTACAAGACCCCCACCAATTTTGTGGACCACGGCCTGCGCTGGGTCAATTCCATTGCCGATATGCTGCTTCCGCAAAGGGCCACGCTCTTTGGCTGGGCGCTGCTGTTCCCCGCGCTGCAGCTTTTGCGCCGCGCCGTGTTCGACGGCGAAAAGAAGCTCTTTTTAAGCCTCGGCGTGCTGGCCGGCGCAATGCCCCTTGTGCATACCCACAGCTTCTTTGCGCTTGGTCTTATCAGCGCGTTCCTGTTTGCGGCGGAGCTGATCGCGCCCCTGTTCCGCAAAAAGGACGCAAAGGGCGGCGACAGGAATGGCAGGCTCCTGTACTTCTTCCTGTTCGGCGTTATCGCCGTTGCGCTTGCCGCGCCGCAGCTTTTCGGGTTCACGTTCCGCCAAAGCTCGGCGGGCGGTTTCCTCAAGTTCCACTTCAACTGGTGCAACGAGTCCGACTCGTGGCTGTGGTTCTACGTTAAAAACCTCGGCTTCATATTCATACTCATGCTTCCCGCGTTCCTTGCGGCAAAGCGCGAAACAAAGCTCTTCTATTCGGGCAGCCTCGTTATCTGGGCGCTGTGCGAATTTGTGGTGTTCCAGCCCAACACCTATGACAACAACAAGCTCCTGTTCGTGTGGTTTGCCATGACCTGCGGCATCGTCGCGGAGCTTATCGTCAAGCTTTGGGACAGGCTGACCCGCCCCGTTTACAACGAAAAGGGCGTAGCCCAAAAGCGTCCGCTCGGCGTAAAGCTCGCGTGTTTCGTGGGGTTTGCGGCGCTGATAGTTTCCATGACGCTGTCGGGAGTTATGACGCTCGCGCGCGAATACGTCTCCGGCGACCATATCGCCGTGCGCGACGGCAGCCTGCAAAAGGTCGAAAACGGGTATGAGGTCGTGTCGAGCGACCTTGTCGAGCTTACGGACTGGATGCGCGGCAATATCCCCGAGGACGCAACGATACTTACCGCCACCAACCACAACAACGCAGTCGCAATGCTCACCGGGCGCAATATCGTTTGCGGCAGTCCCACATTCCTCTACTTCCACGGCGTGGATTATTCCGAACGCCACTCCCGCGTTAAGCAGATGTATCAGGACCCTGCGTCCTGCTTCGACGGCTATGCGGCCGAGTACGGCGTGGATTACGTGCTTATAAGCCCGTGGGAGACATCGAGCTACGCCGTCGACAGGAGCTGGTTCGAGGCCCGCTTCACGCCTGTGTTCGAGTCCGGCGGGGCGATACTCTATAAAGTGAACTGACAAAAGCGAAAACCGCAAAAGGCCGCGGCAATGGAGCCGCGGCCTTATAAATACAAAAAATTTACCGCAAAACGATAAAAAGTTGTTGACAGACCCGTTTTGCCGTGCTATAATACAGCCATCAAACAAACGGAGGTACCGTTATGAATCAGAAAACGCTTTCGATCCTTCTCAAGGTCGTCATAATAGGCGTGGCGCTGTGCGCGGCGTTCGTCTATTGCTTCCTCGTACCCGAAATGGGGTATTCCCTTGCAAACGCCGGCGACGGTGAGTTTGCCGATCTTTACACGCCGTGGCTCGTGGTCATCTGCATCACCGCGCTGCCCGTTGCGGCGGCGCTCGTCCTTGCATGGCTTATCGCCGCAAACATAGGCCGCGGGCGTTCCTTCTGCGCCGAAAACGCAAAATACCTTGCGGTCATCTCGGTGCTTGCGCTTGCCGACTCCGTGTATTTCTTTACCGCAAGCATGGCGCTTATGTTCATAACCAAGGTGGGGCATCCGAGCGTGCTCATATTCACTTTGATGGTCTGCTTCGTGGGCGTGGCAATATGCGTTGCCGCCGCGGCCCTCTCGCACTATGCGCGCAAGGCGTATGAGCTTGAAAAGCAGAATGAGCTTACCATATAAGGAGGCCGGTATGAAACAGGAAAATACGCTTATCGAAGAGGCCGAGGCGAACCTTCCCGGCGAGATGGTGTTCAATATAGACGTGATGCTTGCCAAGCGCAAGATGAAGGTGGGCGAGCTTGCCGAAAGGGTGGGCATAACCATTTCAAACCTGTCAATACTCAAAAACGGCAAGGCAAAGGCGGTCAAGGTGTCCACGCTCATAAAGCTGTGCGACGCGCTCGGCTGTCAGCCCGGCGACCTTTTGGAGTATCGCGCGTTCACCGAAAGGGAGGAGAATTGATATGAAAACGGCAAGGATCATAGCGATCGCGCTCATTGCGGCGCTCATACTGCCCCTTGCGGCCTGCGGCGAACGCTGGCCCCTGCCCGAGGACCCGCAGGTCATAATTGAGCGCGAAACGGAGACAGACGGCGTCTCCGTGCGCGTTTTGACCGTGAACGGGCGCGACTACGCGTATTACGGCAGGCTTAAAGGCAGCCTGCGCAAAGGCGACACGGCGGGCGTGCTGGGTTACGTCGCAAGGCCCGAATTCCCCGACGACCGCGCTCAGCGCATAATCGCGCTTGAGGGCACGGACGATATCGTGGTCGAGTATTACGTCGCGGGGGTCATGGAGCAGCCCGTCTTTTTGAGGGCGCTCGACACGCGCGGGCAGCAGATAGACCTGCCTGCGTTCATTGAGCCCGCCCTGGACGAACCGGATACCGCGCGGCTCTGGAAGGAGAACTGACGAGGGCCGGCTGCGCTTTTTGTTATCCGCGACAGGTAATGCTGAGCGAACGCGGAAATGGTGATTTAATTACAGCGAACAAGGCGCTTGCGTCATTTATTAACGGAGGATCGTATGGAAAGGTGTTTCAAGAGGATAGCGGCGCTGCTGCTTGCCGTAACGCTGCTTGCGGCAGCCTGCTCCGGCTGCGTGATGGGGAAGGCGGGGTTTTACGCAAAATTCCCCCCGGGCTTCACCGCAAAGGAGGAACATTTCGATCCCGAAGCCTTTCAGGACTCGGTCGATTACTGCAAATACCTGTATGAGAGCGCAGAAGGCTTTGAAAACGACTTCCGCTTCCTGCCCGTGTCCGAGGCGGGAGTGGAGAAGGTGCGCGGGTATTTCGAGGATTTCCGCGAATGGATGGAGGCTTGCGGAAGGCTTTCGGAGTACGATTTCTCTCCCGACGTCATATCGGATTCGGACTATGTCCGCATCGCATCCAACCCGCATTTTACCGATTACGACGATTATTCCGTGTGGTTTTTTGACACGGAAAGCTGTACGCTTTATTACGTCCACGCCAATATCTGACGGGACCGCCCGGGGCGCTTCGGCGCCCTTTTTTTGTTATCCGCGACAGGTAATGTTGAGCGAACCCGGAAAAGGTGATATAATTACAGCAAAACAGGCGCTTGCGTCATTTATTTACGGAGGATCGTATGGAAAGGTGTTTCAAAAGGATCGCGGCGCTGCTGCTTGCCCTGATGCTGCTTGCAGCGGCAATGCCCGTGTCAACGCCCATAAAGGCGGAGCCTTCGGCCTGCCCCGAGGTCGCTGACCCCGATGAAGAGGTGACCGTCATAGTAAAGCTTGAGGGCGATCCCGTGCTTAAAAAGTGCGCCGCGGGGGATGAACGCGCGGCGAAATACCGCGAAGAGCTTGCAAAAAAACAGGACGCGGTCTGCAGGGCGATCTTCTCCGGCCCCGCAAAGGAGGGCGCCGAACTGCTGTACAGGTACACGCAGGTATTTAACGGCCTGGCGCTGAGGACGCGGCGCGGCAGCATAGAGGGCATCAAGGCGCTTGCGGGCGTTGCCGACTGCCGTGAAAGCCCCTCGTTCACGCTCCTGCCCGTGCCCGAAGCCGAGGGGAGCGGCGCAAGGCTTTCCACGTCCACGGGCTTCATCAACGCCGATGATATGTGGGCGGCGGGCTATACAGGGCAGGGCATGACCGTAGCCGTAATAGATACGGGCATAAAGGCCGACCACCCCGCCTTTGCCGCCGCGCCCGAGGCTCCCCGCTTTGACGAGGCGGGAGTCGATGCGGTGCTGGGCTCCGGGGAGCTCTGCGCAGAACAGCGTTTTTCGGGCGAGCTAACGGCGAATGACCTGTATTACAGCGCTAAACTGCCCTTCACGTTCAACTATTATGCCGGCAACACCGACGTTTCGCACGCTTACGCCATGAACGACCACGGCACTCACGTCGCCTCCATCGCGGCGGGCTGCGGGCAGGACAGGGGCGTTGCCTATAACGCGCAGATAATCGTTATGCAGGTGTTCAACGGCGGCAGCGCCGATTGGGTGGATATAGTCGCCTCGCTTGAGGACTGTGCGTATCTGGGCGTGGATTCGGTGAATATGAGCTTCGGTGCGGACTGCGGCTTTACCTATGACGAGGATCTCGAGGGCGTTATGGAGCTTTTGTCCGCAAACGGGGTAAACACAGCGGCGGCCTCCGGCAACGCGGGCACGGCCGGCGCGGGCAATATCTTCAACGGCACCACGCCCACGTTCAATTACGACAACGGCACCACCTCCACGCCCGCGACGCTTCGCGGAGCTCTTTCGGTAGCCGCCGGCCTCAACAGCGCCGATATGTCCCCCGCGGGGTATTCAAGCTGGGGCACAACAAGCGACCTTCGCATAAAGCCCGAGATAATGGCCCCCGGCGACAATATAGAGGCCGCGGTGGACCCCGATTATTCGAGCGGGCTGTATAACGTAAAGAGCGGCACCAGCATGGCGACGCCGCATATCGCAGGCGGTCTTGCGCTGGTCAAGCAGTACGTCAGGGCGAGTTTCCCCGGGCTCACCCCTTCGGAGACGGCGGAGATGGTCACGACCCTTGTCATGTGCACCGCGCATCCGGCAAAGATCAACGGCGTGCCCTACAGCCCCAGACAGCAGGGCGCTGGCCGTGCGGACCTTGCAGCCGCGGCGTCGACCGGAGCCTATATCGAGGTCCCCGGCTGTGCAAGGCCCAAGCTCGAACTGGGCGACGACGACGAACGCAGCGGCGTATTCGCGTTCAGCTTCGACGTTGTCAATTTCAGCGAAAGGACGCTCGACTACACGGTCAACACCCGCGTGCTGACCGAGACCATCAGCCAATGGCTCGTGGGCTACAGCCTCGTCAATATAATGAACCACGGCCCCGAGGAGATAACGGAGCGCGTTTCCGTTGACGCGCCTTCGTCCGTCTCGGTGCCCGCGGGGAGCAGACGTACGGTCTCCGTCACCGTCCGCCTGGGCGCCTACGCAAACGAGCTCATACAGAACTGCCCCAACGGCATGTATATAGAGGGTTTTGTGGAGCTTGACGGCGAGACCGACCTTTGCGTACCGTTCCTGGGCTTTTACGGAGATTGGGAGTACGGCGCGGTGTTCGACCGCAAAAACTATTATGATCAGTACCTCGGCATAACTCCCAATTACCCCAACGAGTGGGGCACCAACCGTGCCGCCGCGTATATGGGCGAAACTGCAGTGCTCCTGGGCATGAACCCCTTTGCGTCCACGACGGATCTCCTGCTTGACCGCGCCTCAGTCAGTCCCAACGGCGACGGCAATATGGACGAGATAGGCCTCGTTCACACCTATATGCTGCGCAACGCGGAGACCTTCCGCTATGAGGTGCTCGACGCCGACACGGGCGAGCAGTACTTCGTGCAGGATCTGCACCTTGTTCCCAAGGCGGTGCAGAACAATTTCGTTTCATTCTATCAGCCCGTGGGCGCTGAACCCTGGAGCGCCATGCAGCCATGGGGAGGGGCGGAGCTTGCGGACGGTACGCATTGCGTGCTTCGCATGACGGGCTATTTGCAGGGATATGATGAGTTCGACCCCGCCGCCAACGAAAACGCGGTATGGCAGGTGCCTGTGACCGTGGACAGGACGGCGCCCGTCATGGTCTCGCACAGCCTTGAAGACGGCTCGTTGACCCTTTCCGTGCGCGATAACCACTACACTGCATACGTCGGGGTTTACTCCGACGAGGCCTGCACCGCGCTTATTTCGGAGACCGCCGTCGAGGAGCCCGTGCGCGGAGCGCAGACAGAGCTCACGTTCGGCGTGGGCGGCCGCGATACCGTGTGGGTAAAGCTCGGCGACTACGCCGGCAACGTGAGCGTGGTGCGCGCGGAGGCCGGATCCGGCTTCCTGAAGGGTGACTGCGACCTGAACGGAGTCGTGGAATCCGCCGACGCGCTGCTTGCGATGCGCGCAGCGTTGGGTCTTGCCGTGCTTGAGGGCGACGCGTTCGCCGCAGGCGACATTGACGGAAACGGCGCTGTATCCGGCGCCGACGCCCTGCAGATACTGAGATACGTTTTACGGCTCATAGACGAGCTGTAAACGAAAAAGCAAGCAAAAAGGCGGCCGCCCGAAAAGGGGCGGCCGCTGCCGTATTATAGGATTCGGCTCATTCGACGAAAGTCTGTTCGCATTCCGAAATAGCGAAAGTCGTAAGGAAGATATCCGCAAGATCGTTTTCCGCCGTCCATATGCGATAGAACATATGCCCGGTGGGTATCACAACGGAGTGCTGAGCGGCCTCGTCCTCATGCACATACTGGCCGGTGCTCTCTACCCTGGCATAGGGCGCGCCGTTTTTGGATATGTTGTAGATGAAGTACGGGAACTTGCTTCGAATGTCGGTGCCGATGCGTATGCCGCGTCCGTGTATTGCGTCCCATACGTTCTCGCCGTCGAACTTGAAGGAGGACTTTGCGGAGAAAGCTTCTCCGTTGAAGCTCTGGGTGCCGACGTGACCTACGTCATGCTCCTGCGAGCTGCCGGTCCTGTGGTCGGTAAACTCGAAAGTGCGCGCGCCGACCATGGTGTTTTTGAGCATTTTCCCCTCATACAGGGGGTTCCTGTCGGCGTCCTCTATAAGGTAGCCGGGCTTAAAGGTGTTGCCGTCATAGCGGAAGTAGACCTCCCTTACTCCGGGCCTGGACTTAAAACCGTCAAAGTCCGCGGAGCTCATGGGCTTGCCGAGGGTCCTGTCAAGCTCGCTGCTCTTTTTAAAGGCTTTAACCGTCATTGCAACGCCGCATACACCCGCAAGCACGCCCAAAGCAATGGCGATCGGCCCTATGATGGCGGGAAGCTTGCCGTTGGATACCTTGTCGGGGCTTTCGGGATCGTAGAAGACCTTTATCTCATCGCCGACGCTGAAGCTGCCGTTCATATTGGAGAACGTGCTGTTGTACTCCTTGCCGTCAACGGTGTAGGCAATGCCCAGATCGTAGGTCTGGGTGTCGTTCTCATCATCATACATACCCTCGGTCACGGATGTGATCCTGCCTGTGGTGCTTACGTAGTTGTCGGACTTGAAGACCATAAGCAGCACGCCCACCACAATGAGCACAATGCCCAGGGGTATAAAAAACCTGGCGGGGCCGGAGTTGCGCATGATCCTTGCGAATTTGTTTTCCATGTTCATAACTTTTCTCCTTTTGCCGGTATTAGGCGAACGAACAGGCCGCTCGCTTCCTTATGTAAAATATTATCTCAAAAAAACCGGTGATTGTCAACATCGATCAAGCCTTTTTTGGCGAGTTAATGATTCGGGCAGCTGCCGTTAAAATCAACTGTTTTCGAAGAAGCAATAAAAACCGACTCTTTTCACTTGAAATCAGCAGGCGATATGGTATAATATCTTTTGGACGAACCTACCCTTAACGGAGTTTGCAGTGACAAAGACTCTTTTAAGATCAAGCTTCTGAAACTGTGGGAGATGCTGAGCCGGGAGACCGATGAAGCGCATCCTTTGACGACGAACGTGATCGTCAAAAGGCTTGAGGAGATGGGCATACCCTGCGACCGCAGGGCGGTCGCCATGGATATCGATATGCTCAACGAGTGCGGGTACGAGGTCATGAGACGCTTCGTCAGCCATATCAAGGCGTATCACGCCGCAGAGCGCGGGTTCAGCACGTCAAAGCTCAAGATACTGATCGACGCCGTGTAGACCGCAATCAAGATGCATAGCGGCGCGACCACCCAAGTCACCCTTCGCTTCGATCGATCCCTCTTCGGGTGCGTTTACGATGAGTTTGGCGAGGACGCCAAAATCGAACGCGTCGACGATACAACCCTTCGCGCAAAGGCCCGGATCCGGAACAGCAGCGTCTTCTGCGGCTGGGTGTTCCGGTTCGAAGGGAAGATGAGGAAAGAGGGGCAGGGGAAGGTGTCTCAAAAAAACAATAGAATAAAAGCGACAACATAATTGCCGCTTCAATGCACACACTGTGCGGTCGGAAACCCGACGATTTGGATAAATCCTTATTTGAACTCGTAGTGTAAGTCTATGGGGTAATAGACTACATTGAGAATATAACACAAAAACAGGGGGAAGTCAACATGAAAATTGAAAACTATTTTTTGGGGTTGGATATTGGGACCGATTCGGTCGGCTATGCTGCCGCCGATACGGAATATAGGCTGCTGAAATTCAAGGGCGAACCAATGTGGGGTGCAGCAGTCTTTGAAGCTGCAAATCAAAGCGCGGAAAGACGGGGCTATAGAACTGCCCGTCGGAGGCTGGACCGGAGACAGCAGAGGGTTGCGCTCACAGAAGAACTGTTTGCTAAGGAAATATCAAAGGTCGACAGTGATTTCTTCATTAAGAGAAGAGAGAGCGCACTGTGGAGAGAGGATGCTTCATTCGACGGCTTTGCTCTGGATGATACGGACTATAACAAAAAATACCCGACTATTCATCACTTGATTGTTGATCTTATGAATGATAAATCACCTCATGACGTTCGTCTTGTGTTTTGGGCTTGTGCATGGCTTGTTGCACACCGAGGACATTTTCTAAGTGTAGTAGATGCTGATAACGTTGAAAGCCTGTTCGACTTCTCGTTAATTTACAGGGAATTCATAACGTATTTTGAGAATGCGCCATGGGAATGTGATGAAGGGTCTTTTGCGAATGTACTGCGGCAAAAAAAGAGCATCACAGCAAAGGAAAAGATGTTTTGGGACCTCCTTTTTAACGGAAAAAAACCAAAAGACGATGAAACATCGGAATACAACAGGGCGTTGCTGATTAAGCTGCTTTGCGGCGGCAAGGTCAAGGCGGAAGATCTGTTCAAAAATGAGGAGTACAGTGAAGTACAGTCATTCTCACTCGATACTGACGATGACGTCCTTGCTGCCGAAGTACTTGCCCGGCTTGGAGATGATTCGGAACTGATACGCAAAATGAAGGCGCTGTTTGATTGGGCGCTGCTTGTTGATGCTCGCCATGGGAAAGCGACGATCTCCGAAGGAAAGGTTGCTGTTTATGAACAGCACAAGGCCGATCTTGCTATGCTGAAGCAGTTTATAAGGAAGTATCTGCCGGAAAAATACAATGAGGTATTCAGGTTCTATAATGGAAAAACAGCTAACTACACCGCATATGTGAAAAATCTGAAGTCAGTCGGTAAAATATCCGAGGATAAGGTGATCAAGGTCAGCAGAGATACCTTCTCGGAATATTTAAAAAAGTTGATTAAGGACACGCAATGTGACGAGAGTGACGCAGAGCAGAAGGACGATATTATGACACGTCTCGAAGCAAGGTCGTTTCTTCCCAAACAGGTTGATTCGAATAACAGAATAATCCCCTATCAGCTGTACTTTTATGAACTTAAGCGTATACTTGAAAACGCATCGGGGTATCTTGCCTTCCTGCAGGAAAGGGACTACGACGGAATGACTGCTGCACAGAAGCTGCTTTCTGTCTTTACGTTCAGAATACCGTATTATGTAGGACCGTTGAACGGAGCTGATGATAAAAACGGACATGCATGGATCGTGAGAAAGGCTGAGGGGAAGATTTATCCTTGGAATTTTGCGGATAAAGTGGATTGCGACGGCAGCGAGAAGGTTTTTATCGATCGGATGGTAAATCGGTGCACATATCTTCCGGACCAATCGGTACTGCCAAAGAGTTCTTTGCTGTATTCGAAATTCATGGTTTTGAATGAGATCAACAACATTCGGATAAACGGCGAGCCGATTTCGGTCGATTGCAAGAAAAACCTGTTTACCAACCTGTTCCTCGCCAAAAAAAGGGTCACTCGGAAAGGGATCGAGGATTTTCTATGCAGGGAAATGAAGAAGGGGGCTCTTCTTGAGGGTATCGATCAAACTGTAAAATCCTCAATGAAGTCTTATCATGATTTCAAACAGCTTCTGGTCTCGGGTGAATTGAGTGAATCCGATGCTGAAAGAATAATCGAACGACGCACATACACGGAGGACAAGAGCCGCTTCAAAAAATGGCTGGATGATGAGTATGGCAATATCCCGCAAGAGGACCGAAAGTACCTTTCGTCGCTGAAGTACTCGGATTTTGGCAGATTGTCTGCATATTTCCTGAATGGATTTGAGGGCTGCCGCAAGGAAGACGGAACCGGCGAACTGCACACAGTACTGTATTATCTTTGGGAAACAAACGATAACCTCATGCAGATCCTTTCCGACCGATATGACTTTGCCGACAGGATAAATGATTATATCGACAACTATTATGGGAAAACGAAAAAGAACCTTTTGGAAAGACTTGACGATATGTATATCTCGAACGCGGTCAAGCGTCCTATAATCAGAATGGCGGAGATAACCAAAGAGGTTGTCAAAGCCTGCGGTCATGCTCCAACTAAAATTTTCATCGAAATGGCAAGAGGCGCGTCCGATGAGCAAAAAGGAAAGAGGACGGTCTCGCGCGCAGAGCAGATCAGGAAGCTGTATTCATCTGTACAAGAGGATACACGAGAGCTTTCAAGACAGCTTGATGCTATGGGTGCTGACAGTGAGCAAAAATTAAGGAGCGAGAGCCTGTTCCTTTATTACATGCAGCTTGGCCGCTGCATGTATACCGGCGAAAGCATAGACGTCACTAAGCTCAAGGACGGCACGTATAACGTCGATCACATATATCCGCAGTGCTATGTAAAGGACGACAGCGTGATCAACAACAAGGTACTTGTGCTGTCTAAAGCCAATTCCGACAAGGGCGATCAATATCCCATTCCCTCAAAATACCGTAATGATCCTTCCGTCAGAGCGCATTGGGATATGTTATTTAAGGCAGGGCTGATAAGTGCTGAAAAGTATCGCAGGCTGACGAGGTCGAAAGGCTTTACCGACGACGAGAAGATGGGCTTTATAAACCGCCAGCTTGTTGAAACGCGCCAGTCGACAAAGGCTGCAGCCGAGGTGCTGAAAGAGATGTATCCCGAAACGGAGATAGTTTATGTTAAGGCAGGACTTGTTTCTGAATTCAGGCATGATTTCGATATGCTCAAGACCCGCAGCGTAAACGATCTGCATCATGCGAAGGATGCGTATCTTAATATAGTCGTGGGCAACGTTTATGATGAACGCTTCCGCAAGGGCAGATTCTCCGTTGCCGAACACTATAATGCACAGGTCAAAAAGCTGTTTGAAAAGCCTGTCAGAATAGGAAGCCGGCAGATCTGGGCAGGAGCGGAGTCGATTGCGACCGTTCGCAAAACCATGCGAAAGAACGCTGTTCATTTCACAAGATATGCGTTCTGCCGAAAGGGAGGGTTGTTTGATCAAATGCCCCTGCGTGCAAGGGAAGGTCTTGTTCCGAGGAAGGCAGCGCTGGATACGGCAAAATACGGAGGGTATAACAAGACGACGGCTTCGTTCTTTATGCTTGTTTCATACACCAATGGGAAAAAGAAGGATGCGATGATTATCCCGATTGAGCTTATGTACAGGGATAAATTCCTCAATGATGCTGCTTTTGCAAAAGAATACAGCAAGCGCATAGTTGAAACGATTTCCGGGAAGCAGGTTTCGGAGCTTTCCTTCCCCCTGGGGATGAGGCCCATAAAAATCAATACCGTCCTCGAACTTGACGGCTGCAGGGTGTGCATAACCGGAAAATCGGGGGGAGGGCGGCAGCTTGGGATCTGCCTGAACGAGCCCGCAAAGCTGACGGGTCAGCTTGAGCTCTTGGTAAAAAGACTTGATGGTTTTGCAGAAAGAAGGAAGGCAATACCGAAGCTGATGATCGATGAGGTATTTGACGGCATTTCAAGGGAGAAAACTCTTGAGCTGTATGACGAGTATCTCGGCAAGCTGAAGCGCAAACCTTACAACAAGGTGCTTGACAGCCAGATCGGCGTTATGGAAAAGGGCAGATGCGTTTTTGAGAAGCTGCCTGTTGAAAGCCAAGCGGAGGTGCTGACACAAATTATCATGCTGCTTAAATCAGGCCGCGCCGGAGGGTGCAACTTAAAGATGATTGGAGGTGTTGAAAAGTCAGGCGTCTTAACACTAAGTTCCACTCTTTCCAACTGGAAGAAAAAGTACGAATGTGCAGTTATTGTCGATCAGTCTCCGGCAGGACTGTTTGAGAAGAGAAGCATAAATCTTCTTGATCTTGTATGAGCTGGAGAACGGTTGTAATTGCATCGGGCTGTAAGTTGGATTACAAGCTCGGCTGCCTCGTCGTTCGCGCGGAAGAAACCAGGAAGGTTTTTCTGGATGAGGTGGCGGTGCTTCTGATCGAAAGTACTGCCGTTTCCCTGACGGAGTATTTGATCGCTGAGCTTATACGCCGAAAGGTCAGGGTGATTTTCTGTGATGAAAAAAGGGATCCTGTTGCGGAACTTGTCCCTTACTCCGGCAGTCATGATTCAGCTAGAAAAATCAAGATGCAGATAGGCTGGCCTAAAGACGTCAAGGACGCCGTGTGGACCGAATTGGTTTCTGAGAAGATAGGCAAGCAGGCGGCTTTGCTTGAGTCCCTGCAGAGAGAAAGAGAGTCTAAGCTGCTCAGGCAATATATCGGACAGCTCGAATTTGGGGATGCATCAAATCGAGAAGGCCATGCTGCAAAGGTTTACTTCAATGCGCTGTTTGGTATGGAGTTCACCAGGAGCAGGGAATGCCCTGCAAATGCGGCGCTGAATTATGGGTACAGCTTGATCCTTTCGGCGTGCAACCGTGAAATATCGTCAAACGGCTATTTGAATCAGTTGGGCATACATCATGATAATATGTTCAATGCTTTCAATTTGGGCTGCGATCTGATGGAGCCGTTCAGACCTTATGTGGACAGCGTAGTTGTATCGCGTAATTACGGCAGTTTTGGAGTCAGCGAAAAACATGATTTGATCGGCATTCTCAATGAGGAGATCATCTTTGAGAACACAAAGCAAACCCTGCTCAATGGAATAAAATTATACATACGAAGCGTCTTTTCGGCACTCAATGACGAGGATGTTTCAGCATTAAGGTTTTGTGGGTATGAGTTTTAGATTTATGAGGATAGTGGTATTCTTTGATCTTCCTACGGAAACGCCGGAGGACAAACGTAACTACAGGCAGTTTCGTAAACTCCTTGTAAGCAATGGATTCATTATGATGCAGGAATCGGTTTACTGCAGAATGGTGCTGAATCAAAGCGTAGAATCGTCTGTAAAAGAAACGCTCAAGAGGAACTGCCCTCCGGAAGGCATAGTGCAGGTGCTGACGGTTACCGAAAAGCAGTTTGCGGGAATGCAGTATCTGGTCGGATCGATAAAAACGGATATGGTCGACAGCTGTGAAAGGGTGGTTATACTGTGAGGCTTGTGTCATCGTTGTTTAATTCGATCATCGAGACCGAAGAAGGATATGTATCTTCCATGGTTATAGAGAATCAGGATTGCTTCCGCGCCTTCATGAAGGATCTTGCTTCTCAAGCTTTGGGCGCCGATGGCGATGCCGTTCTTTCCAAAGACAACAAACCAATACAGATGCAGAAAGGAGTGGAGATACTTTCCGAGTTTGCTCCGTTTTGCTTCAGCAGTAAAGTGATACAGAACAAGATCGCGTCGTTGCTTGCAAAGCAGGCGATGGATGAAGACCACTGGCTTCGTTCGGGGAAAATAATCAGCATGATAGAGAATTATATCGGAGAGCTTGCGATCGATCTTCCGTGTGAAATAGATTGCACAAAGCTTTCTTTCGAAGGCTTAATAAAATCGGCCGGTGTTGCTGCTCAGTGTACCGCGGATGATCCCATTGGGGAAGTGCTCGAATACATGGAACTTTCCCGTGCTTTGTTCGGGAACAGGCTTTTTGTTACTGTAAACATGCGAAGCTGGTTCGGAGATGGAGCGATAGCGTTGTTCGCAAGGGACGCGGCGGCCAAGAAACTGGATCTGCTCATGCTTGAAAACAGCGATCATCCCCGGTTTGCCAATGAGAAAAGATTAACGATCGATTCGGATCTTTGTGAGTTCTGATTGCGTTTTTAAAGGGGATGATGTATAATCAGTAAGGCGATACCCCATCGTGCACGGCGGTTCGTAGTGCCGCTTTCACAAACCTGAGCTTTAGGTCGTTTGAAGTTTGAGGTTTGAGAGTAGTGTAAATCTATGGGGTACTCAAACAGCCGCGCTTACAGCCGAGTATCCCGACGCGTTTGAGAGTAGTGTAAATCTATGGGGTACTCAAACTGCGTGACCGACGGGATCTTGAAGTATTCAGTTTGAGAGTAGTGTAAATCTATGGGGTACTCAAACTCTCGGAGATCATTTCGGAGGTAAAAGATGGTTTGAGAGTAGTGTAAATCTATGGGGTACTCAAACCTATAACAATTGGTGTGAAACCGAAAAGGGGTTTGAGAGTAGTGTAAATCTATGGGGTACGCAAACTTTACAATGCCAGACATGCGAATCTTTTCAGTTTGAGAGTAGTGTAAATCTATGGGGTACTCAAACAGAAATAACGAAGGATCTACCGTCTGCTCCGTTTGAGAGTAGTGTAAATCTATGGGGTACTCAAACCCAATACCCGGTTTTCCGGGGATTAAAGTTGTTTGAGAGTAGTGTAAATC
>JAFYHI010000016.1 GCA_017539215.1 Clostridia bacterium
CATTGCGAAGCCCGTCTGACGACATGCCATAACGTCGCTGTGGTCGCCGAAAATGGACAGCGAATGAGCGGCAAGGGCACGGGCGGAAACGTGGAACACGCCGGGAAGCTGCTCGCCCGAGATCTTATACATATTCGGGATCATGAGGAGCAGACCCTGGGAGGCCGTGAAGGTGGTGGTGAGAGCGCCCGCGGCAAGAGAGCCGTGAACAGCGCCCGCGGCGCCGCCCTCGGACTGCATCTCGGCGATGCGGACCTTCTGGCCGAACAGGTTGGTGCGTCCGTTGGCCGCCCACTCATCGGCAACCTCAGCCATGGGGCTGGAGGGCGTGATGGGGTAGATCGCGGCTACGTCAGAAAACGCGTACGCGACATGCGCGGCAGCGGTATTACCGTCAATGGTAACAGTCTTTGCCATAGAAGATTATCCTCCTGAAAATAATAAGCTTAATGCCATAACGCCCATAATAAGGCATTATGGCTATAATCCAACCAACATTATACCCCACACGGGGCACCGAATACAAGACGGTTTTTCCTTATAAATAAAGTATATTTTCGGTCGAAAAAGCACGGCTGAGCGGCGGCCCGCGCTTTGTCCGCCGCAGCTGCGGCAAAGCTTCCTTCCGCCTTTTTTTCGCTGCGCGCGCCCTCGGATCGAACGGGAGTGCGGCCCGGCCTATGCTGCGCTTTCGCTGCTCGTCACGCGCGTACAAGCTGATCGACCGGAGGGAGATCAGCGCGCGTTATGATCTTTATATTTATTTATAGGGGTGTCACGGTGACACCCTCCCCCTGTCACGGTGACAGTACCCCCAAGGCAAAAAAACGCCCCCGCGTTCACGGGGGCGCACGGGCGCACAGGCGCAGTGCCGGGGTTTAGTCCCTGCGGTTCTCTATCTCGGCCTTCCAGCCAGCGGGGATCGCCTCGTCACAGCGCACGGCGGAGATGACGCGGCTCATGGCCTTGTAGTTCATGCGGGTGCCCGCCTTGTCTGAACGGTAGGTGACGGCGCGCTCCTCCTCTATGCCGAAGTGCTTGGCTGTCTCCACGGCGTCTATGTTCGCGCCCATGAATATGAACTCCCAGCCCAGCTCCTTCTTTTGGCCTATCATGCGCCTTACCTCTTCGGCCGACCAGCGGCGGCTGGCGTTCTCCATGCCGTCGGTGGTGATTATAAACACCGTGTGTGCGGGCACGTCCTCCTCGCGGATGTACTTATGTACGTTGGAAATGTGCCGTATCGCCCCGCCTATGGCGTCGATCAGCGCCGTGCAGCCGCGCACGTAGTACTGCTTGTCCGTCATGGGTGCAAGCTCGCTTATGGGAACGCGGTCGTGCAGCACCTCGCTCACGTTGTCGAAAAGCACGGTGGAGACCACGGCGTCGCCCTTCTCCGTCTTCTGCTTTTCGAGCATGGCGTTGAAGCCGCCTATGGTGTCGCTCTCGAGCCCGCCCATGGAGTCCGAACGGTCCAGTATGAATACCACCTCTGTAAGATCCTTATTCATTTCGCATACCTCCTTGGGTTCTTGATGAGCCGAGTATAACGCAAAAGCACGGGGCGGAGGTCGCCCGTCATGCGACATTTTCAGGATTTTTTTGGAGCTTTTATTTTGAGCCGCGCAGCGCATAATAAGCCCATGGAAAAGAACGGCGAAAAAAGGAAGGGGCAGTACGGCCCCCGCGACGGGCTCGCGCCGATGCCGTCGGAGATGGAAAACGACTTCGGCAGCTTCCGGCTCGGGCCCATGTGGCTGGGCGCAGAGAGCGTGCAGTTTGCAAACCCCGCCATGGAACGGGCGGCAGACCCCGCGAAAAGGGGCGGGGACGCGCCGAAGGATGTGTAAAGGCGGCGTCCCGGACAAAAGGAAAAGCCCGGGATATGTTTATATCTTCGGGCTATGCTTGCTGGGTTACACGGGCGGCAGGCCGCCTTTATGCTCAGCCGTTGCGGCGGGCCTCAAAGCAGGCGCTGCAGTAGATGGGACGGTCGGTCTTAGGCTCAAACGGCACCTTGGTGGGTGCGCCGCACTCAGCGCAGACCGCATCATACATAACACGCTCGCCGCGGGCCGCGTTCTTGCGAACCTGCCTGCAGGCCTTGCAGCGCGTGGGCTCGTTGCGGAAGCCCTTCTCGGCGTAAAACTCCTGCTCACCGGCAGTGAAAGTGAATTCAGCGCCGCAATCCTTGCAAACCAGAACCTTGTCTTCGAACATTTGAATAACCTCTTAAAAGTATTGTATTTTGGCCCGAACATTGGCTGACCTGGTCTTTGACCCCACACTCGCCTGTTGCCGCTTTCGCTACCCGGATACGCCCTCTCACTACACGCGGTCTCAGCGGGCCGGCCCGCTGACAGGACTTACTTCTAAACCGCACCGTGCTCACGGGGGCTTTGCCCCGCTTACGTGGATCGCTTTGCCTGCGACTGGCATCGACTTTCAACCACAGACCCAGTATTCGCGCCGATAACAGTATAGCAAAAGCAAATAAGTTTTTCAAGCCCGAATATGTAAATAAAAGATATATTAATGCTGTTAACTGAAAATAATTTTCAGAATGCTCGTTAATACCGTTTACCAAAGAAAACTATATACGGTTTTCCGGATGGCGAAGCGATGAATTAATGTGTCCAACCTGTGACAATTGTACCCTTTTTTATTTTTCTTCGCACAGGAGCTTGACACAATAGAACATATGTGCTATAATGGATATAGTGAAGCAAGCGTTGACGAGGCTCCCGTTCATCCGCACATGCGGGCGGCGGGGGCGCTCGCTTGCTTCATTTTTATTATATCGAAAGAAGGAACGTATATGAAGAACAAGAGCATACGCCGCCTTTTTGCAAAGGATATCGACGAGGGCGTCCCCGTGCCCGAGACCGCCGCTCCCGAGACCGCCGCTCCCGAGGCGGCTGAGGCCGGGGCGGGACCCGGCGCCGCAGAGCGGCTCGGAAGATGGATGCTCGACAGCCTTGGGCCGATCGACGACGGCGTGACCGAGGACGAGCTTGTCGACGCGATACTCAGCGAGCGCACGGCGGGCGCCGCAGACGCGGAGGACCGTAAAGAGCAGGAAGAACCGGAGGAGGGCGGCGAGCCCGGCTTCGAGCCGACGGAGGACGGCGAGCAGCCGTTTGAGCCCGCCCCGAGGCGTCCGCGCCCCATGAGGACGGGCAGCGCACAGTCCGCGCCCGTGGACTATGCGGATATGTCCGCCGAGCAGTTCAGGAACATAAGGAAGCTCCTGAAAAAGGCCGCGGCGGACGGCAGAAGGATAAGGCTTTGATTTGAAAGGAGAAAACGATGAGCAGCATAATAAACAGCACGGCAACCATGGCGGCGTCCGGCCGCTTCCCCACCACCTATTACGACAGGCAGCTTCTGGAAAGCGCAAAGACGAGGTTCGTACACGCCGAATTCGGTCAGAAGCGCCCCATTCCCCGCAACAGCGGCACGCATGTGAATTTCCGCAGGTGGAACCTTTTTGACCCCAATGAGGCCTTGGCAGGGCTGACAGAGGGCGAAACCCCCACCGGTCAGTCCCTTTCGCAGACTGATGTTGAGGTTGGCGTAAAGCAGTACGGCGCGTACGTCGAGGTCACGGATCTGCTTGACCTGACCGCCTACGACAACGTGATAAACGACTCTGCGGAGCTTCTGGGCGAGCAGATAGGCACCGTTGTGGAGTGGGTAACGAGGGACGCCATGTGTGCTACATCCAACGTGCAGTACGCGGGCGGCGCGGAAAGCCGATCTGCGCTTACGGCGTCCGATAAGCTGACGGTCGAGGAGATCCGCAAGGCCGTCCGCACCCTTAAAAAGAACAAGGCGCGTCAGTTCTGCGAGGACGGAAGGCAGCCGCATTTCGTGTGCATCTGCTCTCCCGAGGCCACCTATGACCTGCAGAACGACGAGAACTGGAAGAACGTATCCGCTTACCAGAACGCCGAGGCCATCTATTCCGGCGAGATCGGCAGGCTGTACGGCGTGGTGTTCGTTGAAAGCACCGAAGCCAAGGTCTACGAGCAGAGCGTACACAACGGCGTGAAGAGCGCGACCAGCTCTTCTTTGACTTTTGTTTTGAAAAACGCTCCCACCGCCGCCGAGAAGGAGTACCTGAAGCGCGGCGGCGCCAAGATCAAGATAGGCGCAAACGAGTACACGCTGGCAGCGACCGGCTCCTTTAACGAGACGACCAACACCGTAAAGCTCAGCGCCGCGGCCACGCTTGCCGCCGACGCGATAGTATGGAGCGACGACGCGGGCGTCGTCGACGCCTCCACCAAGGAGGCCATGCCCGTGCACGCCACGCTCGTTTTCGGCAAGGATGCATACGGCGTTGTGGATGTTGACGGCAAGGGCGCGGTACAGCTCATAGTCAAGCCCCACGGCTCCGGCGGAACCGCCGACCCGCTCGATCAGCGCGCGACCGTCGGCGCAAAGGTCACGGCCTATGCCGCGGTCATTCTGAATGACCTCTGGCTGGTCAAGATCGAGCACGCCGTTTCCTGAAAAAGGGGGCGGTGACCGATGACCAAGCGCAAGCTCGATCTTTTTGAAGTCTACCGCCGCCGAGGCCCTGCGGGCGGCGACTCTGCGGGCGGCGATCCTGCGGGCGGCTACCCTGCGGGCGGCGACCCTGCGGGCGGCGATCCTGCGGGCGGCGATCCTGCGGGCGCAGGTCCGGGCAATGCGGGGGCCTTTTACGCGGCGCCCCCGCACTCCGCCGCCCACCCCCCTCGCGGGGGAGCGGCGGACGGCTTCGCCGTACCGAAGTCCGCGCCAACGAACGGCTATTCCGCGCCCAAGCCCATGTCTGCAGACGGCTATTCCGCGCCCAAGTCGGGCGTTCCGGCTGACGCAGGCGGCGCGCCCAAGGCTGGGGCCGCGACGAATACGAGCGGTTCATCCGGCGGCTCGAATCCCGATTTTGCCGAGTTTTACACAAGGCTTGCGGGCAAGCTCCGCTCATACGGAGTGACGAGCATACCCTCGTACAGCGAGCTTTACACGCTGTTTTCGGGGTTCCTTCGTCCGGCGATCGACGCGGCAATAGCGGGCCGCCGTTACCGGGCGGGCGTTAACAGCGCGGAACTGGACGCCGACGCATATTCGCGCGGGATGGGCGGTTCAAGCTATCTGAGCTCCGTTAAGCAGCGCGAGAGCAGCGCCGCCGAAAGCGACATTGCCGCGCTCGAGGGCAAATATTCGGCCTCCATGGCGGAGTACCTTTACAAGGCGATCTCGGCCATGCAGCAGCTTGAAAGCGACATGGCAAAGACCCGGATGCAGATAGCGGCGCAGAAGCAGTTGGCTTACGCCAGACTCTCCGCGGCGGCGCATGCGTCGGGAGGCAAAGGCGGCAAAACCGGCAAAAGCGGCAGGTCCTCCGGCAAATCGGACGGCGGCTCGCATTACGGACACAACTCCAAGGGCGCGTACTTTGACGGCAAGTGGTACGACGGCGACTTCTCATATCTTAAAAAGAAGTACGGCTACACCGATTACGCGGGGTATCTTTCCACGCTCAGCGCGTCGGAGCGCTACCTGTTCTTTAACAGCAGCAGCCGCGAGTGGAGGATACGCCGCTGGCAGGTGCAGTACAACCTGCCCGAAGCGGACTATAACGACCTTATGGCCGCCTTCATGCCCACGGGGGGCGGCGGCGGCCAGCACTACCCGGGAGGCGGAGGAAAATGGACGACAATGAAATTCTGAAGCGATTCTCGGGCGGGATAGATCTGAAAAAGCCCTCCGCCATACGCCCGTTCGAGGTGGTGGAGGGCGACACGGGGAACGTGCTTGAGCTGACCGTGACCGATGCGGGCGAGCCGGTGGACCTGACCGGCGCGGACGTGAAGGCGGTGTTTTCAAGCGCGCTGGGACTTGCGGTCGAGGAATCCCCCGACGGCGTGAGCGCCGAGGGAAGCTCCGTCGTACTGGAGTTGTTCCCGGGCTCGTTTGCGCCGGGCGTGGTGGAGTGCGAACTGCAGATTTATTCCGCGGGCGAAAGCGGCAGGCTCGTTACCACGGCAAGGTTCAATTTTACCTGCCGCAGGGCGCTTCTGAACGGCGACAGCATCAAGCCGGCCCCGGGGTTCCCGCTGCTTTCAGCACTTGCGGAAGAGATCGCCCTGGCGGAGGAGGAACGCTGCGCGGCGGAGAGTGCGCGTGACGCCGCCGAAAGCGAAAGGGCTCAGGCGGAGACGCTCAGAGCCGCGGCCGAGAATGCAAGGGCTGCGGCGGAATCGGCAAGGGCGGCGGCCGAGGCCGTACGCTCCTCTGCCGAGAGCGGACGCGCTTCCGCCGAGGAGGCCCGCGCGATCGCGGAGTCGCTTCGCCAAAACGCCGAGCAGCAGCGTGCGGGCGCAGAAGCCGGACGCGCGGCGGCGGAGTCTGCCCGTGAAACTGCGGAAACGGCCAGGGTGCAGAGCGAAAGCGCAAGGGTAAACAACGAGCTTTTGAGGACCCGGGCGGAGCGCGACAGGGCGACTGCGGAGTCTGCCCGCGCTGCCGCCGAGGCGGCAAGGGAAACGGCCTTTGCCGAGATGACTCAAAGCCTCGGCCCCGGCATAAAAACGGGGCAGGGCGCGCCGCCTGCGGCGCTGACCGACCCCGGCACGGTGTACCTTGACACCGTTTCCGAAACGCCGTATATGCAGACAGGAGCCGCGTGGAGGCGCATCGCGCTGGACGAGGGCTGGGAAACGGTGCAGGAATACACCCTCTCCGAGGCGTGCGCCGCGCTGGAATTCAGCGGAACGGGCTTTTCGTACCGCGAGCTTAAGCTCACCGTGTTCAGAAGCCTTGCAGGCAGCTCCATTGCGGGTGTTTACATAAACGGACTGAACACCCCCTATATCAGGGATTCCACCTTTGCGCTGACGGAGATACCCGACACTTTGCAGGCTGTGACCGTGCTGTATGTTCGCGCCGACGATCCCGAAGGATTCATATGCACGGAAAGGCACATGGGCGGAGTTACCGACAACGCGGGCCTGTCCGCCACCAAGGCGGTGCATACCGGAGTGCTTCCGCTTACCGGCGGCTGCATAACGGCGCTGAAAGTGGCGTGCCTGTCAGGCGGCAGCTTCAGGGCGGGTACCCGCATAAAGCTTGAAGGGAGAAAGACCGTATGAAGATAATGCGAAACGGAGTGCTGTGCGATATGACGCCGGAGGAGGAGCTTTTGAACGAGCCCACCCCCGCCGACCGCATAGAGGAGCTGAAGACGCTGCTTGCCCGGACCGACTATAAGACGCTTAAGTTTGTGGAGGGCAGGCTTGCGCGTGAGGAGTTTGAAGAGGCCGCCGCTCAAAGGGAGCTTTGGCGGGCGGAGATAAACCTGCTTGAAGGCGGGGAGCAGCTCTGAAAAAAACGGGCCGGGCAGCCCCCGGCCCGGCGAATGAAGAAAGGAATGCAGATGAAAACAGCATTGGATTTTATAAGCTACGCGCTTTCCCACGCCAAAAGGGAGACCGTGCCCGAGGGTGCGCGCCTGCCCATTGCAATAGACGAGTGCGGCACCGACCCATGGGAGTACCTTTACGGGACAACGGGTCATAGGGTATCAAAAGCACTTTTGGAGGAAAGATACGAGCATTTTTACAAGAAAAAGGGCTGGACAAGGGAGGCCTATGCCGTGGCGACCGAAAACTGGGCGGAGCTGAACAAAAAGGCGACCGACTGCCAGGGCCTGCTTGACAGCTTTTTGAAGACGGACGTTACCGCCAACTACTGTTACAGCGCGTGGTGCACCGAGAAGGGCCCGATAGATCAGATCGCAAGGCCCTACGAAATAGGCGAGGCGGTTTTTTACAAAAACAGCGACGGGCGCATGAGCCACGTCGGGTTCATTTGCGGGTTCTTAAACGGCGAGCCCCTTGCCGTTGAAGCGCGAGGGATACGCTTCGGCGTATGCGTAACGCGCTTTTACGAGCGCCCCTGGACGCATCGCGGGCTCGTTACGGAAAAGCTCTCCTATGACAGGGAATACCGTGACGAGCCCCTGCTTCTGGAGGTCAGGACCCCCATGATACAGGGCGAAAGCATAGAGCATCTGCAAAGGGCGCTCAATGCATTGGGCTATTTTTGCGGCGCGCCCGACGGCAGATGCGGCGTCATCACCATGGGCGGCGTGCGTGCGTTTGCCGCCGCACACGCGGCGGCCTGCAGGGAGGCCGTATGAACAGCTTTTTCAGCGCCGATATGCTTATGACCTATTCGGGCGCAACGCTTGCCGTTACGCTTGTGACCCAGTTTTTAAAGGGAATAAGGTGGGTGGACAGGCTGCCCACAAGGGTCGTGAGCTATTTTATAGCACTCTCCATCATAATCGTTTCCGCGTTCGTGCGCGGCGGAGTTCGCTGGCATGAGATAGTGCTTGCGCTGGTCAACGCCGTGGTGGTGGCGCTTGCCGCAAACGGCGCGTTCGACGCGGTGAAGAAGGGGAAATAAGCTTTACGCGGGCTTGCGCATGGCAAGTATGCTCATAAGCGCGCCCACAAGCACGAGCGCGCAGCCTGCCGCCTTTACGGGCCCCATAGCCTCGCCGAACACCAGCATGGATGTGAGCGAGGCGAACACGGGCTCGAGCGTATTCAGCGCCGACGCGGGAGTGGAGCCCAGAAGGCGTATGCCCAGAAGCAGGAGCCTCAGCCCGACGATATAGCCCAGCACGCCCGAGAGGAGCAGTATGCACCACAAAAAGGCATTGGGCGGCAGGCGCAGTCGCCCCGAGGCAAGAGCTATGGCAAAGCAGATGAGCGTGGCGGAGCCGGTTATGTAAAAATTGGCGACGGAGGTGTCAAGCTCGCGGTACGCGGAGTGCCGTCCCGCCAGAAAGTAAACGGCGTACGCCGCGCCCGAAAGCAGCGCAAGCGGTATCCCAAGCGCGGGTCGCTCGCCCAAAGCGCCGCTGCCCGAGGCCGCAAGCCCCGAGATCAGCGCAATGCCCAAAAGTGCGGGTATCAGCGCCAGAAACGCCGTGGGGCGGATCTTTTCGCGGAATATGACCGCCGAGGCGACCGCCACCATGACGGGGTATGTAAAGTTCAGCACTATGGTGGTGCCGGCGGGAATGCACAGGTACGCATAGGATATCAAAAGCATTGTGGCGGTAAACCCGCCCCCGCCGAAAACCGCCATGTGCAGGGCCTGCCGCCCCGTCACGCGAAGGCTTTTTCGGGTGATCAGGCAGACCAGCGCCGAAAGCACGCAGGCTATCCCCATGCCCAGGCCCACGACCGACTCGTTCGGCATGGCGTTTTGGGCGTCTGCCGTCATCAGCTCCGGGGCGGAGCCCAGTATGCGGGTCAGAAAATCCGCGGGCAGGCCGCCGCGAAGGGCAGTATTTGACAGTATGGGCGTTATGCCGTAGCACATGGAGGCAAGCACCACGCAGATAACTCCGAGCGTGCGCGGATCCTTTTTACGAGCCATAGAACGTACTCCCGTTTGTTTGATGGGGATATGATACCGCAAAACCCGCCGCCAATCAAGCTTTGAAAATACAATGGAACTTATACTACACGGGCTTCCCAACCCAAGACAAAAGGAATTTTTCATGTCCCGCACGCGCCACACAGCCTACGGCGGGGCAAGGGGCGGCGGCAAAAGCTGGGCTATGCGCCGCAAGCTCGTGCTGCTTGCCCTGAACTACCGCAGCCTTAACATACTGCTGCTGCGGCGCACTCTGCCGGAGCTGCGCGAAAACCACATACTGCCGCTTCAGCGCGAGCTTTACGGATTTGCCAGGTACAGCGCCACCGAAAGGGTGTTCAATTTTCCGAACGGTTCGCGCATCAAGCTGGGCTACTGCGACACGGCCTCGGACGTTTATCAGTACCAGGGGCAGGAGTACGCGGTGATAGGCATGGAGGAGGCCACCCACTTTACAGAGGACCAGCAGCGGTTTCTGACCACCTGCAACCGCACCTCCCGGCGCGGGTTCACTCCGCGCATGTACTACACCTGCAACCCGGGCAACGTGGGCCACGCGTGGGTCAAGCGCCTTTTTATAGACCGCGATTACCGCGAAAACGAGGACCCCGCCGACTATACCTTCATACCCGCAAGGATATGGGACAACAAGGCACTGCTTTCGGCCGACCCGGGGTACGTCCGCCAGCTCATGACCCTGCCCGAGGACCTGAGAAGGGCTCATCTTGAGGGCGACTGGGACGTGCATGCCGGGCAGTATTTCCGCGAATTCTCACGCGAAAAGCACGTTGTCGCCCCATACGCCATACCCGCGCATCACAAGCGGTTCCGCTCCATGGACTGGGGGTATAACGACCCCTGCTGCGTGCTGTGGCACGCGGCGGACTCCGAGGGGCGGGTCACGACCTACCGTGAGCTGTATGTGCGCGGCATGCGCGCCGAAGAGGTGGCAAAGCGTGTTGCCGAGCTTTCACACGGGGAGGACATAGCCTATACGGCGGCCTCGCCCGACCTGTGGCAGAAGCGCGGTCAGACGTTAAGGACGGCGGGCGGATTCGAGGGCGAATGCCTTGCCGAGGTGTTTCAAAAATGCGGTTTGCCCGTGACCCCTGCTGACAACAGCAGGGTCGCGGGCTGGCAGACGGTCAGGAGCTACCTTGCGCCCGCCGACGACGGAGCGCCGCGCTGGCAGTGCTTTTCGGACTGCGTCAACCTTATTCGCGAGCTGCCCGCCATGCAGTACGACCCGCACGACCGCGAGGACGCAGCGGACGGCTCGGATCACGCGCCGGAGGCCCTGCGCTATGGGCTGATGACCCGCCCGCGGGGACAGGCGGTGAAGCCCGCAAAAAAGCGCCCGGCTTTCGACCCGCTGGATATGGGGCAAAAACCCCGCTCCGGCTATATGACAACGTAAAAAGAAAGGAAACAGCATGAAAACCGATATCAGAACCAACGCGGAGGCAGCGGCCTGCTACGAGCTATTCCGCGAGTTTTACGAGGCCTATGCGGGCGAACGCGCAAGGCTCGACAGGTGCGAGCGCATCTATCGCGGCGACCATTGGTACGACGTACCCGTGACCGACCCCAACGAGCCCCGCCCGGTAACGCCCGTTATACACAGCGCGATAGAGAACGTGCGCGCCGACCTTGAGGACTACGTTCCGGAGGCTGTAATAACCGCCGACAGCACCGAGTACGCCGAGCTTGCCGAAACGCTCACCCGCGTTATCCGAGAGAACCATCTTAACTGTTCTTACGACGAGGAATACAGAAAGCTCACGCACGACCTGCTGGTATGCGGCTGGTGCGTGCAGGAGGCGGGTTACGACCCGGAGGCGCTTTCGGGCATGGGCGCGGCGTACCTGCGCCACGTCGACGTATCCACGGTGCTTTTCGACCCGCTCTCGTACGATATGCAGGAGGGCAGGGCGGTGTTCAAGTTTACCCGCCGCACGCGCGAATGGTTCCGCGAGCATTACCCGAACGAGGCGGACGGCCTTTCGGACGACGCGCCCTATCTTGACACGGCGGGCGACGGCGTGCTTACCCCAAGGATCGACAGGAGCATAATGATGATAGAGTGCTGGCAGCGCGAATTCGACGCGAAGGCCAATAAGTACCGCGTGCATATGCGCCTGCTTGCCGGCGGCAGGATACTGGAGGACAGCCGCCGCGGCTATCCCGAGGGCATATACCGCCACGGCAAATACCCGTTTGTCGTGACCTGCCTGTTCCCGAGGAAGGGCTCGTGCCTCGGCTATGGCTTTGTCGATATGTACGAGACCGCCCAGCGGTATTCCGACAAGCTCGACCAGACGGTCATGAAAAACGCGCTGCTGTCCTCGCACAACAAACTGCTTGTGACGGCGGCCTCGGGCTTTGACGCGGACGACCTGAGGGATTGGTCGAAGGACGTGCATATGGGCGACAACCTAAACGGCGTGACGTGGTTTGCGACGGCGCCGCTGCCCGCGTACATGATAAACTACATTGCCGATATGCGCGACGGCATTAAGGAGGAGTCCGGCGCAAACGAGTGGTCGCGGGGTATGACCAACTACGGCGTGACAAGCGGCACGGCCATCGCCGCACTTCAGGAGAAATCCTCCAAAAGGGCGCGCATGGCGGCAAAGAGCCTGCATTCGGCTTTCCGCCGCGCGGTGGAGCAGGAGCTTGAGCTTGAACGCGAATTCGCGCTGGGCCTGCGCTGCATAAAGACCTTTATCGACAGGGCCGACCCCGAGGGCGCCGCACGCGCCGAGGGAAAGGCGCGCGAGATGATGAACGACGAATCAGCCCCCATTTCCGTGCGCGTCACGGTCAAGGTGCAGAGGGAATCGGGCTTCTCGGCGATAGCCCACAACGACACGGTGTTCCGCCTGGTAGAAACGGGCATGATAACCCCGGACGTGGGCCTGGAGCTTATCGTGTTCGAGGGCAAGGAACAGGCCAAGAGCCTTATGGAAAAGATGCGGGAGCAGGAGTAAGCCCGGGTCCGACCCGGGAAGAGGGCTGTCGGGCGGATGAAGAAGCCGCCCGCGGCCCCTTTTTTTGATAAAAAAGAGGCAAAACAAAAATATATTTTCCAAAACGGCGTTAATATTGGATTCAGCGTACATATATAAAGTGAAAGGCTGATAAATATTGCTTTTTCAGGGGGACGTTATGATTAAGAAAGTGATGTATCTGATGCTTTGCACAGCCGTTTTGGCATGCTTTGTCTGTGTTCGCGCCGAAGAGGGATCCGTGCCGGAGAACGTATCGGCATTCGCCCAAGGCGCTCTTTGCGAAGTAAAGGCGGAGCTGAAGCGCGGCGAGGGCGTTGAGGTGGACAGGCTGGAGCTGACCGATGCCGGGATCGACTCGCTTGAGCTTGGCGCGGCTTACCCCGTGCATCACCTGTGGTATGTGACCGACAGCGCGTACGAGGTGCTGCCGCCCGTGGACACGTGGCTTTTTATGCTTGATTCGGGGGACAAGCCCCTCGTGTGCTTTACCGTGACACACGAAGAGGACGGCAATCTGCGCCGCAGCATACCGCGCCGTGCGGGAGACGTGGCGCTTGCGATAAAGGTCATGGAGCGCCTCAGCAGGAAGGAGCGCGTCACGGATGCGCCGCTCATCTTCGGTACCGCGTCGGGGTTTCTGCTGGTGCAGTCCTTTAACGGGGACGAGCGCGTGATAACCGTGCCCGGCGGCGTAGTCGGGTTCGAGCGGGCCTACGGCAGGGTGAGGAGCATAAACCAGCTCCCCACCTATAAGGAGCTTGTGGATAAGCTTCGTGAAAGCGCCGTCAGACTGGACGACGACCTCGATTCGCTCAATTACATCACCCGAAACGACCCGTGGCTTGCTCCCAAGGTCGGCCCGTCCGTGTGGCCGGTCGTGGCAGTTGGCGCGGGTGCGGCGCTGGTCATTTGTACGGCCGCCTTTGTGCTGAATAAGCGCAACCGTATGGGCGACTGACGCGGAGTCGGCGGCGTGTGCAGGCTTTCCAACGCATATAATGCACTAATGCCCGATGCTGCGAGAAAAGTCTACGTTAAGGAGGTGATACTTGAATCATTGATGCTGCTTGGTTTATACCAAATAAAGTACCGGCTTTAGCAATCAAAAAGGAGGTTAGCATGCAAAAGATCATCTCTCTTCTCATCACGTTCGTTCTTGTGCTTGGGCTTGGGGCGTTTGCCGCACAGGCGCAGGAGGAAGCGATCCCTGCCGACGTACAAGGCTATGCCCAAAACGCGGTAAACGGGGTCAAGGACTTTATGAAGCGTCCCGACGTCGGGTTCATGGACCGTTACTTCAAAACGGCGGAGGAGGTCGACGCTTTGACGCTTGGCGAAGCCATGCCGCTGTATTCGTTTGACCGCACTGTCGACAGCATGGGCGCCTATTCCGCAAGTGCGGTGAACGCATGGGTGTTCCTGCTGAACGGTGCAGACGGGGCAAAAGCGTACTTTACCGTAAGGCGGGAAGCGGAGGGCGACCTTTCGTGGAGCGGCCCCAACGCCGCGGTGAACCTGGCCCCCGCCCTTGACATTATGAATAAGCTCTCCCAAAAGGCCGGCGTGAATGAAGCGCCAATGCTTTTTGAGGTATATGGCGAGATGGCCGTGGGACAGTCGTTTAACGGCGACGAGCGCATCATCCCCGTGCCCGGTACGGCGACGGAGCTCGATCCTTCTTTTGCAAAGGTCAGCCGTTATGACGAGCTTCCCACCTATGCCGAGGGCGCAGCCGCTCTTAAAAACAACAGCGTACCCATGAGCGATTCCGACGCGCTTTCCCTGCCCGCCGGGTCAAACGCATTGACGGAGCTTAAGGCGACGCTTCATTCGTCTTCCGACACTTGAAAGGTCGCCGCGCTCTGCGCCGCGGGCGCGGTCGTCATCGCGGGCATCGCGGTCGTTCTGATGAAGAGGAAGAGGACGGCTTGAACCGCAGCTCGGTCTGTTTTTTACAACCTCCCTTTCGTGCTGTCTGAAAACACGGTTCGTTCATAACAGCCTTCGGGTTTTTACGGTAAAAGCATCCGCCGCGGAGCGAGCTCCGCGGCGGATATTTTAACGCTTTTTTACATTGGGAGCAGCCCTTCAAGCCCGGCGGCTTCGGCCGTGCGCCTGAGGCCCTCCTCTATTTTTTCGCGCGGGAAGCCGTGCGCTTCCAAAAAGGCGTCGCTCTTTTCGTTGAGGTGGGAGTAAAACACCAACGCCGCGTCAATAAACCCGGGCTCGCCGGATTCCAGCATGCGCATGAGCAGCGCCTCCGCTCCCGCGATATCCCCGCCGTCTGCCATGGACAAAAGGTCGAAAGCGATCTGCTTTACTGCGCCGTCCTCAAGCAGCTCAACGGCGGGAACGCTCGTGTCTATCCCCAAAAGCAGCCGCGCCAGCATACGCGCCATGTCGCGGATCAGCCTTTTTATGTAGTCGCGCTCGTATATCAAATCAATACACCTGGCGGAAGTCCTCCGGCCCGTGCTTGCACAGCGGGCAGGTATAGTCGGCGGGCAGCGTATCGCCCTCGTACTCAAAGCCGCAGATATCGCACACCCACTTGTGGCCCGTGGGCTTTGCGGCGGGCTCCACGCGGTCGAAATCCTCCGGCCCGTGCTTGCAGATGGGGCATTCATAGCCCTCGGGCAGCGTATCGCCCTCGTACTTGAACCCGCAGATGCGGCACACCCAGCCGCCGGTTTCCTCGGCGGGAACGGCCTTTTTGGGCTTTATGTGCGCAAAGTAGTAGGCGTAGGTCACGGAGGGCTCGTTCGACAGCACAGCGGCCTCGTCGACGTCGGCGGTGAAGAGCGTGTGCGTGCCGTTGTCGGCGGCGGCAACGACGTGCGCCGCAAAGTAGGCGTTGGTATTCGCCGTGATGTACGGCACCCCGTTGGAGGCGATGTCGAACGCGTCGAAGCTCTGGAACTTATGCGTGTCGCGTCCGGAGGCAAAGCCGAAATGCTCGAATACGCTCATCGGCACGGACTCGGTCAGCACGGACACGTTGAATACGCCCGTCTTCAATATCATATCGTGGGTGAGGTTGGCCTTGTTGACCGCCACCGTAATGCGGTGGGGCTTGTCGGTGAGCATCTGAGCGGTGTTTATGATGCAGCCGTTCAGCTTGTCGCCGTCGCGCGCGGTCAGCACGAACAGGCCGTAGCTCAGCCTGTTGAACGCAGCGGCCTCTATATTGCCGGGGGCTTCGGCGGCGCGGCCCGACGCCGCGGGACGCACGAACGCGGAGGCGATCTCGTCCGCAAGGAGCAAAAGCTCCTCGCGCTTGTCGGGCTTTACGGCAGACTTCAGGGACACCGTGCGGTCAATGAAGGTCATGTTTTTGCAGCCCTCGAGCAGCCCGCGCATAAGCTTGCCGCTGGTGGCGGCCCAGGTGCCGTTTTCGATGAATGCCACGGTGCGGTTCTGGATATTGTGCGCGGCAAGGTCGTGCAGCAGCTCCTCCATGCGTACGAATATCCCCGCGTTGTAGGTGGTGGAGGCAAACACGAGGTGGCTGCAGCGGAACGCGGCGGCTATGACATAGTCCGCGCTCGTCATGGAAACGTCGTACATATAGGTCCTGACGCCCCTCTCGCGCAGGGCGCAGGAGAGTATCTCGGCGGCGTTCGCGGTGTTGCCGTAAACGGAGGCGTAGGCGATCGCAACGGCCTGCTCCTCGGGCGCGTATGAGGCCCACTTGACGTATTTGTCAAGTATGTCGCCCATGCCGCTGCGCCAGACGTAGCCGTGCAGGGGCAGTATCATGTTTATTTTAAGGCCGGACGCCTTCTTCAAAAGCGCGCTTACCTGCGGGCCGTACTTGCCCACGATGTTGCAGTAATAGCGGCGGGCCTCGTCAAGACAGTCGCGCATAAAGTCCACCTCGTCGGCAAACAGCGCGCCGTCTATCGCGCCGAAGGTGCCGAATGCGTCGGCGGAGAAGAGTATGCCGTCGGCAAGGTCGAAGGTGACCATGACCTCGGGCCAGTGGACCATGGGCGCCATGACGAACGTGAGCTGATGCCGGCCGGTCTCAAGGACGTCGCCCTCCTTTACGAGCCGGCAGCGCGAGTCGAGATCGAAATCGAAATACTGCTTTATCATTGCGGCGAGCTTCGCGTTGCAGACGATGGTCGTCTCCGGGTGGCGGAGGACGAGCTCGGAAAGAGTCGCCGAATGATCCGGCTCCATGTGCTGGACGAC
>JAFYHI010000017.1 GCA_017539215.1 Clostridia bacterium
GATAAAGCCCGTTTCGTCCACCTCATCCGGCGCTTTGCTCCGCTTTCCCCTTGGTGGGGAATGGACGAACCCACGCTCCTTCCCCTTTTGCTCCTTCCCCTTTGAGGGGAAGGGGGACCGCCGACGCAAGGCGGCGGTGGAAGAGGTGGTTAAAAGAATACACACTTCCCTGTCAGTCCGATTTCTGCCCATGCGCCCACCTCATCCGGCGCTTCGCGCCACCTTCCCCTCATAGGGGAAGGAGCGTTGGAGATGACGCCGCTAACGCCTATTACTTCACCGTCAAGGCTTGACACTTTATTTGTCAAGCCTTTTCGTTTCATCCGCAAAAAACCGCCCCGCGGGGACGCGGGGCGGCGCAGACGCCTTTATCATTTATCGTTTACGAACCAGACGTACACCACGGGCGCGCCGTCGGCGTTTTTGCCGATGGGGTGACCGTAGATAAAGCTGTAAGTCTTGCCCTCGACAAACTCGTTTGCCGTGGGGTAATGGTGGTGGTATTCAAGCAGCAGGGTGCTTCCGTCGGCGGTCTCAAGCGTGACGAGGTAATAATCGTGATGCTCGATAATGCCCGTAACGGCGCCCTTTACGTTGTAGCACTGCCTGCTTGCGCGGGTCAGCGCGTCATAGCTCATGGCCCACGCGCTTTCAACGTAGGGCTTCCACTCGGGCGCACACTGCAGATGCAGCACGCGGCTGCCGGTCTCCCCCGCCTCGTTCGCGCAGTCGATGTTTATCACGTAGTCGCCCACCTCCTGCGGCAGCGCGGCGGTGAACGTAAACGTGCCGTCCTCCTGCATTTCGGGTTCGGTGAGCACCACCCTTTCATCCTCGCAGGAGAGGGTCACGCTCATTCCCTCGGGGGCTTTGCAGGTAACGGTCTTTTCGGCGGGAGCCGCGTCCTCGCCCGTCTGCACGGTGACGCGCTGGCTGAATTCCGTGTCGCCCATATCCCAGGGCAGCAGTATCATGGGAGGCTCGGGTATCGCCACCTCAACGGTGACGGTGCCGCGCCAAATTCTGTGGCGGGGCAGCCTTGCCTCCACCTCGACGGGATAGGAGCCGTTCTCCTCCCAGGTCTTTTCATATACGAACGCGCCGCCCTCGCCGGGAATGACGCCCTCGCCGTTTACCGTGACCTCGGCGCCGGGATTATCGACCCTTCCCGCGATACGCACCTCGCCGGTGTCGGTGGTTATGCTGTCGCCGCATTCAAGCACCACGTTAAGCTCCGGCACCTCAAGCATTACATAGCCCACGTCGATGGGGGTAAGCTCGCCCTCGCCGCTCTTTTCGTAAAAGCGGGGCTGGGCGGAATACGAGCTGCTGTCTATCGGCTCGTCCGGCATAAGGTCGGAGCCCTTTATCTCAACGGTCAGCCTGTTGTCCTCGCCCACAAGGTATTCCTTCTTCATGCCCGCGGGGGTCTCGTACACCACCACGGAGCCCGCCTTGCGGTAAAGCGTGACGCGGTAAACGTCCTTGTCAACGGCGTCCTGCACTATCTCGGCGGGGCGGGGATGGAAGGCGTTCTGCTCACGCTCATACGCGGCGTTTTCAAGCACGTTTTTCACGAGTATCCCGAGTATGCCGAGCAGCGCAAGCCCCGCGATGACCGACGCGATGATTATGCCGACCTTAAGCCCCTTTGAGCCGCGCCCGTCCCCGTCATCGAATTCGGGCCCGTCTGTCTCCGGCGGGGCGTCCTGCGGCAGGGGCATGACTCGCTCGGCCTCGGCGGGCACGTACGCGGGTGTCTCCCCGGCGCGTTTTTCCTTTTTGGCGCGGCGCTTTTCACGCCTGCCCCGCTTCTCTGGCGCGGGCGCGGGGGTTTCGTACAGGGGCTGCGGCTCCTCCGCGGCAGGCGGGGTCAGCACCTCCGAAACGTCTGCCTCGGCCTCCTCCTCGGGCACGCGGCTGTATTTGAGCTGAGCCAGATCCTGCCTCAGCTCCCTTGCAGACTGATACCTGTCGCGCGGGTCGCAGGCGACTGCCTTTAATATGACGCGGGAGAGCGCCTCGTCCGCGTCGCAGGGAGCGGGCAGCTTTGCCCCCGCTATGCGCCGCATCGCGGCGGACTCCATCATGGATTCGGTATAGGGCTCCGGAGAGTTGGGCAGAAGCGGCAGCCTGCCGCGGTTCATCAGCCTGTACATTATAAGGCCGAGAGAGTAAATGTCGGTGCGCTCCGAATCGGCCTCGCCCTTATAGATCTCCGGCGCGGAATAGGGGCCGGGCTCGGCGGGCCTCCCGCCCAAGCCCTTTTCGCGGGCCTTTTCAAACCCGCCCAGCCTGAACGAGCCGTCCTCCGCGCGGAACACGCTGACCGGGCTTACCGCCCCGTGCACCACGCCCTCCATAGTGCAGGCCTCAAGCGCGGTGGCTATCTCCGCGCCCATGTCAATGACCTCGCCGCGATCAAGCGGCGCCTTTGCGGTAAGCTCCGCAAGGCTGGGCAAAAGCTCCGTGCGTATCAGCATATCCGCACCCTCGCCCCCCTCGCGGGGGATGAGCGCGGTTTCGGCGTACTCCAGTATGTTGGCGTAGCCGTGCAGCAGTTTGGCGCAGCCCGTCTCGCGGTTAAGCTCCTCCATGCGCTTGTCGTAAAACGCCTTTAAGCCTTCCTCGTCAAGGCCCTCTTCCTTAAGCCGGTCGACTATCCGCTTCTCCGCGGGTATCGGCACGAGCTTTATACGGCAGTATTCCTCAGCGCCGTTTGCCGTGCGCTTTGCCCTGTACCAGACGCCGTCGTCGGCACGGCTCAATACGCTGTCGGCATACCAAGAGCCGAACAGGGGTTCAAATGGCTTTATCCTTTCCATAAACGCTCCCTTTTTATTCTTTGGCGCTCTCCTCCGTGTACCTTGCCGCCTGCGTGGAGAAGAGCGTATAGTATTTACCCTTTTGCGCCATAAGCTCGCCGTGGCTGCCTACCTCGACGATGCGCCCGTTTTCCATAACGAGTATCTTGTCCGCTATCGTGGCGCTCGACAGGCGGTGACTTATGAATATGCTCGTTTTGTTGTGCCTCAGCTCGTTGAAGCGGTTGAAAATATCCTGCTCCGCCATCGGGTCGAGAGAGGCCGTCGGCTCGTCCAGTATGAGTATGTCCGAGTCCGAATAGAACGCCCTTGCTATTGCGAGCTTCTGCCATTGGCCGATGGACAGCTCGGCGCCGTCGGCCTCGAAATAGCGCATGAGCGGCGTATCGTAGCCGTTTTTGAGCCCCTGAATATACACGTCGGAGCCGCTCTTTTTCGCGGCCTCGCGCACCTCTTCCGCGCCGGCGTCGCGCTCAATGTCGCCGAAGACTATGTTTTCGCCCGCGGTGACGGCGTATTTGCCGAAATCCTGGAATATGATGCCGAACATATCGTAAAGCTCATCCACATCATACTCCCTAATATCGTATCCGTCAAGCATTACCGTACCGGAGGACGGGTCGTAAAGGCGGGTGAGCAGCTTGACCAGCGTGGTTTTGCCCGCGCCGTTAAGGCCGACGATCACCACCGTTTCGCCCGGCTCTATCGTCAGGTCGATGCTGTGCAGCACGTCGTGGTCAAGCCCCTGATAGCGGAAGCATACGTCCCTGAACTCTATCCTGTGCGGCACCCCGCGCATAACGTGGCGGGCGGGGGAAACGCTGGGCACGATGGTGGGCTTTTCGCCCAAAAAGCTTATGAGGTTTTCAATGAACAGCGTACCCTCGTAAATGGAGGCCGTGGAGTTTATAAGCCCCGAAACGCCGCCGCCTATCGCGGTTATCGCGCCCGTGTACAGCGAAAAGTCGCCCACCGCGAACTCCCGCGAGTAAACGCCCCTGGCCAGGAATATGTACAGCAGGCAGTAGACCGCGCTTGTGACGAGCGCCGCGGCAAGGCCCCACAGGGTCTCCTCCACGCGCAGCCTTCTGAGGCCCCGGTAATAGTCGTCAAAGACCGCCTTGTACTTATTCGTGAAGGTGGAGTTGAGGTTGAACATCCTTATCTCCTTGACGAGGTCCTTGTCTATCACGGTGGAGGCGTAATAGTCCATCTGGCGGCGGCTCTTGGAGCGGCGGAACATATAGTTGACGTTCTTTTTGCGGTAGACGAAATTGACTATGGTGGTGGGTATGGACACGAGTATTATGAGCCACGGCGCCCACGAGCTGACGGAAAACAGCACGACTATGTAGCTGATTATGCTGATGAGCGTCGAAAGCACCGAGAACGTGGAGCTCATTATCTGTATGGGGCGCATGCCCGCCTCGCGGTTGGCGTTCTCCATGCGGGCGTAGAAGTCGGGCGAGTCGTAGCTGACCATGTCCACCTCGCGCGCCTTGTCCATTATGAGCATCTTGACGTGGTTCGAGACCTGCTCGCCCGATATGCTCGTCACGGTGGAATAAAGCCGCGTCACAGTCTGGTTGACGAAAGTGTAAAAGAACTGCAAAACCAGCAGCACCGTTATAACGCCGAAGGCAAACTCCGCGCCGGCGTAGGCCTCCGCCAGGCGGTTCATGATTCGCGCGCCTATGAGCGAGCCGATGACGGGCATAACGCCGTTGAACACCGCCATGAACACCATTATAAACAGGAGCGATTTTTTTGTGTCCCACACAAGGCGGAAGATGTAGAACAGCCTTGAGAAAAAGCTTTTCAGCAGATCCTTCATGTACTTGGGCACCTCCGAAATGCTCTTGGGCTTAGGCACCCTGTAACGGTCGTTTACGGACATATCGTTGATATCGCGCATAGTTCCCTCCCCGGGGGGTATATTATTTTGGATATTGTACACCGGCCGAGCCCCGGTTTCAAGATAAAAGGCAAAATTCATGCGGGGATAAAACAAAAAAACCGCGAAGGACGCGGCTTGACAGCGCAGCTGCCGGCAGGGAAAGCCGCGCAAGACCTGTCCTTCACCCGCGGGGGAAGGGACGAGCTCATGCTCCTTCCCCTTTTGCTCCTTCCCCTTTTGCTCCTTCCCTTTTGCTCCTTCCCTTTTTGCTCCTTCCCCTTTGAGGGGAAGGGGGACCGCCGACGCAAGGCGGCGGTGGATGAGGTGTTTGAGTGTCCTCACTAATGCTCCTTCCCCTTTGAGGGGAAGGGGGACCGCCGACGCAAGGCGGCGGTGGATGAGGTGAATGAGGGGGACCGCCGACGCAAGGCGGCGGTGGATGAGGTGAAGGAGCGGAACCGCACGAAATCAAGATTTCGCCTCTCATCCGACAACTGCCCATGCGCCGGCGGTTCAGCGCCGGCGGGCGTCGCCGGGCTCTTAAGGTACGGCGTCCCGTTTATTCAGCACCCTGCGGAAGAAGGCGATCTGGAAAGGGACGGACACGCTAAAGGTCATAAAGTCCGCCGCGGGCTGGGCCATCTGCACGCCCAAAAGCCCTATCGCGCGGGGGAGCAGCAGTATTATGGGTATAAAGAATATCCCCTGGCGGCAGGAGGCCAGCACGGAAGCGGGCAGGCTGAAGCCGAGGCATTGATAAAGCTGGTTTACGAAGGTGGAGTAGGCCATGAAGGGCATTACCGCGGCGGCGAATTTAAGCGCCAGCGCGCCCACCTCCACCACCTTGGGGTCGTCGCGGAACCACTGCATGATGGGGGCGGCGTTTAAGAATATCACCGCTCCCGCGGCAGCGGCTATGCCCGTGCCCGCAAGCACCGAGAACCAGAACGCCTTTTTAACGCGCGAATAGATGCGCGCCCCGTAATTGTACCCGGCGACGGGCTGAAAGCCCTGACCTATGCCTATCATCATGGAGCGTACGAGCATATAGATCTTGTTCGATATGGTGACCGCCGCCACGCAGGCGTCCGCGTCCGCTCCGCCCCAGTAGGCCGCGCCGTGATTTAAAAGCGCCGAGGCCACGCTTGCCATGCCCTGGCGGCAGATGGTGGGAAAGCCTATCTTCATAAGCCTCCAATAAACGCCTATATCGCGCGAGACGGCCGAAAAGCGCAGCTTCAGAATGCTCCTGCCCGAGCGGAATATGACGAGCAGTATAATGAGGCTTACGAGCTGGCTCGTCACCGTGGCGAGCGCCGCTCCCGATATGCCGAGCTTAAACGTGAATATGAACAGCGGGTCGAGCGCGATGTTGACGAGCCCTCCCGCGCAAAGCCCTATCATCGAAAGGTTCGCCTCGCCCTCGGACTTTAAGATGTTGTTCAGCACGAACGAGGTGCACATGACCGGCGCGCCTATGAGTATGATCCGCGTGTAGTCGCAGGCGTAGGGCAGCACGGTCTCGGTTGCGCCCAGAAGGCGCATGAGCGGCTTTAAGCACGAAAGCCCCGCGACAAGCAGAAAAAGCCCCAGTATAATGGAGCCGAAAAATGCCGAGTTTGCGTACATTTCGGCCTCGGCGTCCTTCTTTTCGCCGAGCCTGCGCGAAACGAGACTGGAGCAGCCCATGGCTATGCCGAAGCCGAACGCCTGTATTATAGCCTGCAGGGCAAACGCCACGCCCACCGCCGCCGACGCGCCGGTGCTTATCTTTGAAACAAAGTAGGTATCCGCCGTGTTGTAGGCGATGGTGATGAGCTGAGAGAAAGTCGTCGGTACCGCAAGAGAGGCAATGAGCCGGGGTATGCCCATTGCCGTCATGCGTTTATGCTGCTGTTCGCTTGAAAGCGCCATGCGTCACAGCGCGAATATCAGCGCGACAAGGCGGTAAAGCCAGTTTGCCGCAATGCCGGCAAATACGCCGCCTATGGTGTGAGAGAGTATGGCCTTGCCCGTCAGGTACTTAAAGCCCAGGCTGTCCATCATGGAAACGTGCGTGGAAAGGTACCCGCTCCAGCACATGCACATGGCGGTGAACACCGCGACGTCGTGCGCGTTGGCAAGGCCCGTCGTCAGCAGATTGGGCACAAGGCCCATCGCCGCGCCCGCGGAGCCCAGCGCCGTTATCGGCACCGAAACGCCGCCCGCCGACGCAAAGCCGAACAGGGGCTTTAATATAAAGTTTATCTTCTCCGCCGCTATGGGCAAAAGGCCTATCCCCTCGTACGCGGCGCCGGTGTAGCCGCCGTCGGGCATGGAATTGGTCAGCATCATAACAAGCGTGCAGATTATGACGACGCCGGGTATTATCCCAAGGCCAAGCTGCACGCCCGCCTTGCCGCCCTCCAGAAGCGAGTTCATAATGCGCATGCCCAGGGTATGCTCCGACTCGTGTACCTGACTTGCCTCCGCGCGCTCCTCGTGCGGGACGGAGGGAGCCTCCTTCCCGAATATGCGCTTTGTAAACAGCAGCATTATGCGCGTTGAAACGACCGAGCCGAGTATAGCCGCAAAATTGCCTGTCAGCACCGCGGGCATAAGGTTGGTGCCCGCCGCGCCCTCCTGCCCGAGCATGAACGTGGTGACGATAAGCCCCATGCCGAACGACGTGCCTATATTCGTCAGCGCGGGGAGCTGATAACGCTTGAAGAACGCCCTGAACCCCCTGTCATCGGCAAGGGAGAGTATTGCGGGGTTGTCCGAAAGATACGTCGTGACCACGCCCAAAGCCGCCGCGCCGGGCAGGTCGTAAACGGGCTTCATCAGCGGCGAGAGTATCTTGTTTAACAGGCGAACCACGCCGAATTCCGTGAATATGGCCGAAAGCGCGCCCATAAGCACGGCTATAGCCATTATATAAAAGCAGGTGTCTACAAGTATGCGGAACGCGGTGTTCATAAGCGTGCTGAACATATTGGAAAGCCCCATCGGCACGGCAAACAGCGTGAACACGCCGACCACCAGCACTATGCATATAAGCGCGGAGACCCACCAAGGCAGCAGCTTTTTGCGCCGCTCTATCTTCATCTTTTCCCTATGCACGGCAAAAACCCCCACAAATCATAGGCCCGTGGGCGCATACCCAAAGGCCAACAAAATAATACTCCAAACGGGGTTGAATTGAAAGCGAGGGTTTGTTATAATGACCATGAAGATCTTTCATGTTGAGGTGGCCCGTTATGCGGTCTGTGACTAACCCCGCCAAATACACCGTGCTGCTCGCGGTCAAGGACTGCGGCTCGCTTACCTCCGCCGCCGAAAAGCTGGGCTATACCCAATCGGGCATAAGCCACATAATCGCCGACCTCGAGGCCGAGTGCGGGTTCCCGCTTATCAAAAGGACGAGGACGGGCTCGGGGCTCACCCGTGAGGGCGAGCGCCTGACGGAGCCCATACGCGCCCTGCAGCGGGCGGGCGAGCAGCTCTTCTCCGCAATGGACGAGATAAACGGCCTGCGCTCGGGCGTGGTGCGCGTGGGCATGTTTTCAAGCGTGGCGGTGCATTGGGCGCCGGAGCTTTTAAAGCGTTTTTCCGAAAAATACCCCAATATTTCGGTGGAGGTGTTTTCGGGCCTGTATAACGAGATAGAAGACCGCGTCCTTTCCGAGGAGCTTGACTGCGGCTTTTTATCGGAGTGTTCAAGGCTGCGCCCGGGGTTTCGGGGGCTTGCGCGCGACCGCCTGCTTGCGGTGCTGCCCGCCGGGCACGAGCTGTGCGCGCTAAAGCGCGTACCGCTTGAAGCCATTGCAAACGCCGACCTCATAATCCCCGGCGAGGGAACGGGCTACGACATAGGCGAGCTGTTCCGCGCCGCGCGCATAAAGCCGCGCGTCAAATACGCCCTGTCCGACGACTACGCCGCCCTTTCAATGGCGGAGCGCGGCCTGGGCATCACCATACTTCCGGAGCTGATACTTGCGGGGCAGACCGCAAAGGTGGAGCTTCGTGAGCTCGACCCCGCCTGCTGCCGCACGATAGGCATAGCAACGCGACCGGGCCGGCTGCTCTCCCCCGCCGCCGCCGCGTTCGTCGAAATGGCGGCGCGTATGTACAAAACCACTGCAGACTGAACGCGGCCCCGCGCCGCGAAAGGGGCATTATATGAACATTAACGGAATACAAAAGCTCACCCTGCTTGACTTTCCCGGGCGTATGGCCTGCACCGTGTTTCTGGCGGGCTGCGATATGCGCTGCCCATGGTGCCACAACAGCGAGCTTTGGCGCACAGACGCTCCCGCGCAAATGACCGACGGGGAGCTGCTTGACATGCTTTCAAAGCGGCGCGGCATACTCACGGGCGTGGTCTTTACCGGGGGCGAGGCGCTGCTGCACCCCGAGCTGCCCGACCTTATCGCAAGGGTGCGCGACCTGGGCTATGCCGTAAAGCTCGACACCAACGGCACCCATCCCGAAAGGCTCCGCCGACTTATCGACGCGAAGCTTCTCGATTACGCCGCAATGGATATCAAAAACGACGCCGCCCGCTACGCGCTGACCTGCGGCCTTGAAAAGATGGACCTTGCGCCCATCGGCGAAAGCATAGCCCTCCTTCTGGAGGGGCGCGTGCAGTATGAGTTCCGCACCACCGTCGTAAGCCCCCTGCATGACAGGACCTCGTTTATAGGCATAGGCTCCATGATCTCCGGCGCAGACAGGTACTTTCTGCAGTCCTTCACCGACCGCGACACCGTCCCCTTCGGCGGCTTCTCCTCCCCTTCCAAGGAGGAAATGCAGACCTTCCTCGATACCGTCTCCCCCTTCGTCAAATTCGCCGCGATACGCGGGGAGTGAAGAAGAAGGGCCGTTTGCCCCGTTCAAGCCGCATCCGGAAATAAAAACCGCAGCCACGAAAACCGTGGCTGCTGTACTTTTATTTGCGCTTTATCCAAGGCGAATAAACGCATTTATAGCCGCCGAACACTTTCTTTTTAAAATACTGCTCGGCATAGTTCGTAGTGCCGGAGCGTTTATCGCATTCCTTTGCCCATTCATATCCTACGTCATCATCCTTTGTACGGCCAATACCCATTACACATAGCTTCATCATGATGTATGAAATCGGTAGATCCATCCACAACAATTGCAATTCATCAAGGTGTCCGTTTACACAGTCCGAGGTGAGTTCGCAAAGCCTTTGCTGCTCCGTCGAATCCAGCGAATCAAACCTGTCATCCATAGCAATTACATAGGTCGCTTTGCTCATCACATTTGCGTCCGCGATCTCAGCGAGCAGCCCTTCGGCGCGCCTGTAAAGGCCGCTGCGTTTTTCTGCGTTTTTCATGCCGGCCTGAACAAGCTGGTATCCAAGATTCATTTTCGCCTTTTGTTTTAACGCCTCGCTGCCTTCACTCGCCCATTTAAGCGCCTCTTCCGCCTCTTCAACAGATTCCTCGTGGATCGAAGACCTGATCAGATATGAAACAGAATCCCAAAGGTTTGAGGACAAATTGGCGAATGTCCAGTCGTTCATTTTGCCATATTCAAAAAGAAGATGCTGACAAGCTGCGGCTTTACGATGTTCGTCTATTTCTTCGAACGACGCGCTCAAAGAGTTTATTTTGTCATACAGTTCTCTTTCGTTCACAGTAAACTCCCTCCTCAGCCTTTTATCCACGGTTCATAGACACACTTGTAACCGCCCAAAAGCTTCTTCTTAAAATACTCGGTGGCCATGCTCGTATTCCCTGCACGCTTATCAAATTCAACAGCCCATTTATGGCCCTCGTCGTCATCTCGTTTCCTTCCGACTCCTCTGCAGCATATCTCCGCCATCGTACAGCATATAAGCAAATCGTAGTTTGGAACTTCTTCCATATGCTCGGCGCACTGCGAAACAAGCTCGTTGAGCTTGAACTGCTCCTCCGAACTAAGAGTATTTATCCTTTCACGGAGCACATGGACATAGCTGCATTTATCATTCCAATTCAGCGCACCGTATTTATTAAAGAGAGCTTCGGCGTCGGCATAATGCTCCGCGCTTTCACCGTCTTTCTTCGAGTTCCCCGCTCTTACCAAAAACCAGCCAAGCCTTCTTCCGATCTGCCCTATAAAATCGGGATCAGTCGTCTGCTGAGCAAACCTGTAACCATCCTGTGCGGCTGAGAGAAAAGCTTCCGTATCATCCTTGTTTAGATTGCGCTTCTCATTCGCAGATTCCATCAACTCAATCGCCAGTTTTTTAAGGCGTGTATTGTCACCCAATTCAACGAGCAGCCTGTAACAGCATGCTGACTGCGTATGTTCCTCTTTTAATTCATATTTCTCGGCTAACGCGGTGACTGTCTGCTGAACTTCCTTTAATGACTGAGCATATTGTGTAATTGCGCTTTCACTCACTTCAATACTCCCCCTCATCTTTTTATCAGCCTTCCGGCTGTATCCTCTCCGATCCTGCCTATCCGTCGATACATTTCATCAAAGACATAACCGCTGCGTTCTATTCGTCCGTGCCGTCTGCCGCCCTCATCGTAAATATATCCGCGGTCATCTATGCGGCCCATCCTGCTGCCGCTTTCGGCATAAATGTAACCGCTGTCAAAGTCTATTCGTCCAAGGCGGCGAAAGCCCTCATCGTAAACGTAGCCGTTTTCCTCTATCCTGCCGATGCGCTTCAGCCCTTCGGTGTAAACATAGCTCATATATCCACCTTAAATATACCTGTGCTTGAGTGCAGACACCCAACTTTTATAGAGCGTATATGCGTCGTGGTATTTCCCGGACTCGACAAACTCAAGGCAGGGAAGTATCATTTCGCGGTAGATCGAATCGAATTCGCTCTTGCGGTCATCCGACGCCTTTATCGCCGAAACGATGAGAGGCGCGGTTTCATAGTATTCCCGGATCTCGTCCTCGCCGCCGGGAATATTTCTAATGTAGTTATCCCTCAGCGCACGCATGGCGGTAAGCTCGCGGCAATCATCCGCCAGCCCCCGTTCTTCCACACAGGCAGAAGTCAAAAAGCACCACCCGGAGGAAGAACTGTCCTTGCCCTTGTAAATGGGGCAGTCGCCATAATCGTATCCGCGGCAATACTTATAATAGATGTCCTCGTTAACGTCCTTTCCGCTTTTCCTGCATGCGTAATGATTATTCCACCAGTAGTAAGGGCAGCTCATATATACCTCCCTATCATCATTAAGGTATATTCATTATAGGTCAATTTCACCCTATTGTCAATAGGTCTGTGTGGCATAATTTTGTATATTCCGAAAGGCGGTGATGTAGATGTCAAGACTTAGGGACCTTCGCAAAAGCAAAGGGCTTACTCAAGTCCAAATGCAGATGCTTACCGGGATCGACCAGAGCGATTATTCAAAGATCGAAAGCGGCAAACGCTATTATACGTTTGAGCAGTGCAGGCGGATCGCGCTTGCACTTAACACAAGCATGGATTATTTAGCGGGGCTTACGGACGAAAAAAGCCCGTATCCGCGCAGTTTTTCTTCATAACAGAGTTGTTTTTGTCCTTACGCGCGGCCGGTGCCGATGCTCCAGCAGCGCAGGCGCGCCATGGCGGCGGCGGATTTGGCGGAGCTGTCGCCGGGGGCGCAGTAAAGGCAGGACATCAGGTATTTTCGGCTGTCGGTGACGTTAAGGTTTCTGCCCAGGTCGTCCGCGACGGTCTCAAGGCATTCGTGGTCGAGCTCCCTCAGGCGCGACCTGACGTCGTACCAAGGTATGGTACGTCCCTTCACGCGGACGGACTCCGCGAACCACATGTCGGTTATCGCAAGTTTCATTGCCTTGGCAAGGTATTTTTCACCCAAGCACTCAAACTGGAGCCGATCTAAAAGATCCTCGAGCTTTTCGCCTGCGCGCTCGTTTATAAGGTATTTGTCGGCGACTTCCTCGGGCGCGATACCCCGCGGCAGCACGTAGCCGCCGTATTCCAAAAGCGGCCTCGGACCATGCTTCTGCTCTTTTTCGGGCTCGGGCTGCGGCTCCGCCGCCGTGCCTCCCCTGCGCTTCAGAATATAGAGGTTCGTGAGGTTCCTCTTTCCGCCGCCGTAATCGGAAAAACGGCGCTTTATTATTATGAGCGTCTTCTCTTCAAGCTCATGCAGCGCGCGGCGCACGGTGCTTTCGGAAAAGCCGCAGTTCTGCGCGATGCGTGCTATCGACGGGAAACAGCGCCCGTTTTTGTCGGCACACAGGCTCAGATAAAAATACACGAGCTTGCTCTTGTCCGCAAGTCCGGCCTCCCAGACCTCGGTGTTGACGTAGTATATATCCCTCTTCACTTCCGTGATTTCCTTTCGTTCTCAGGCGCATAAGCTGAACGACCGGAGGGAGTTCAGCGCGCGTTATAATCTTTATTTATTCTTATCGGGGTTTCAGGCTGACACCCTCCCCCTGTCACTGTGACAGTACCCCTTTAGTTATATTATAGCACATTCGTTCGATTTGTTCAAGGGCGGATGGGTCGGGATATTGCCTTGCCCGCGGCGGAAGAGGCAATGGAAAAACCCGATGAGGAGACGGGCTCCGCATCGGGTTCATTGGGTATTCACTTGGTTTGCGCCGGAGCGCGGGGCGGATCAGCTCTCCGCCTTTGCGGCGCGTATCTTTTCGGTGAGCATGGGAACGACCTTGTTGAGGTCGCCTACCACGCCGTAGTCGGCGATGTTGAATATGGGGGCGGTCTCATCGCGGTTGATGGCGATTATGAGGTCGCTCTCCTCCATGCCGGCAAGGTGCTGTATCGCGCCGGAGATGCCCACGGCGATATAGAGCTTGGGACGCACGGTCTTGCCCGTCTGACCCACCTGCAGCTCCTTATCGACCCAGCCTGCGTCGACCGCCGCGCGGGATGCGGAGACCCTTCCGCCAAGCGCGTCGGCAAGGTCGTAAAGCATTTGGAAATTCTCCTTGCTGCCCATGCCGCGCCCGCCGGAGACCAGTATGTCCGCCTGGGAGATATCCACGGACTCGTTCATCTTTTTGATGACGTCCAGTATCTCGACGTACCTGTCGTTCTTCTCGAACTTGACGCCGAAGGGCAGAACGCGGGCGCGCCTGCCGCTGACGCGCTCGGCGCGCTGCATGACGCCGGGACGCACGGTGGCCATCTGCGGACGGAAGTCCGGGCACACGATGGTGGCCATGAGGTTGCCGCCGAACGCGGGACGGGTCATAAGAAGGCGGCCGGTCTCCTTGTCTATCTCGAGCTTGGTGCAGTCGGCGGTAAGGCCGGTATGCACCCTGGCGGATACGCGGGGCGCAAGGTCGCGGCCGATGGTGGTGGCGCCGTACAGCACGACCTCGGGCTTGAAGAACTCGATAACGCTGTGCATGGCGTGGGCGTAGGGCTCGGTCATGTAGCTTTCAAGCGCGGGATCGTCCACAAGGACGACGGTATCCGCGCCGCACTCGCCCAGCTCGTCCGCAAGACCCGCAACGTTATAGCCGCAGAGCACCGCGGAAACGCCCGTGCCAAGGTCCTTGGCGAGCTCCCTCGCCTTGCCGATAAGCTCAAAGCTGACGGGAGCGATAACGCCCTCCACCTGCTGAACAAATACGTAAACGCCTTTATATTCGCTGAACTGATTCATATAGCACCTCATTAAATAACGAACTTCTCACGAAGCTTGGACACGAGATAATCGGCCTCGGCCTCGGCGTCGAGCGTGACGACCTCGCCCTTGCCCTTGAGCGCCTTGGGGAAGCTCTCCTTGACCCTGGTGGGCGAGCCCTTAAGGCCGATGTTGGAGTCGTCCACGGGGACGTCGGCGCGGGCCCAGACGGTGACCTGCTTCTCACGGTAGGCGGAGAATATGCCGCCGGGGGTCATATAGCGGGGACGGTTAAGCTCGGTCAGAGCGGTGACAAGGCAGGGCATCTTGACTCGGACGACCTGATAGCTGTTTTCAAACTGCCTTTTGACGATGAGGCTGTCGCCGACCACGCGGATCTCCTCCGCATAGGAGACGTTGGGTATGCCCAGGTGCTCCGCCATCTGCGGGCCGACCTGCGCGGTGTCGCCGTCTATCGCCTGGCGGCCGGTAAAGACTATGTCGTAAGGCAGCTTGGAGACCGCCGCGGCAATGGTGGAGGATGTGGCCCAGGTGTCGGCGCCGCCGAACGCGCGGTCGCTGATAAGGTACGCCTCGTCAGCGCCCATGGCAAGCGCCTCGCGCAGCACGGCGTCCGCCTGAGCGGGGCCCATGGACACGACGCGCACGCACGCGCCCAGCTCGTCCTTGATGCGCAGAGCCGCCTCAAGGCCCGCCTTGTCGTCGGGGTTCATAATGGAGGGGACGCCCTCGCGGATAAGGGTGCCGGTCTTGGGATCAAGGCGCACCTCGTTGGTGTCCGGCACCTGCTTTATGCAAACTACTATATTGAGCATACTTTATTACCTCCGTCAGCTTAAAAGACTGCCCGAGATGACCATGCGCTGCACCTCGCTGGTGCCCTCGTATATCTCGGTTATCTTGGCGTCGCGCATCATGCGCTCCACCGCGTACTCGCGGGTGTAGCCGTAGCCGCCGTGAAGCTGTACGCACTTGGTCGTGACCTCCATAGCCGTCTCCGCCGCAAAGAGCTTTGCCATTGCGGCCTCTACAGAGAAGCGCTTCTGCGTATCCTTGGCATAAGCGGCCTTGTAGACCAGCATCTTTGCGGCCTCTGTCTTTGCGGCAAGGTCTGCAAGCGTGAACTGCGTGTTCTGGAACTGGGCAATGGTGCGGCCGAACTGCTTCCTTTGTTTGACGTATGCAACCGTCGTCTCAAGCGCGCCCTCGGCAATGCCCAGCGCCTGCGCCGCGATGCCTATCCTGCCGCCGTCCAATGTCGCCATGGCGATGGAGAAGCCCTTGCCCTCCTGCCCGAGCAGATTCTCACGCGGGATGCGGCAGTCGCGGAATATCAGCTCGTAAGTGGAGGAGCCGCGAATGCCCATTTTCTTTTCCTTGGTGCCGAAGGTGAACCCGGGGGCGCCCTTTTCGACTATGAACGCCGATATGCCCTTGGTGCCCTTTGACGGGTCGGTCATGGCGAAAACAATGTAAATATCGGCCTCTTTGCCGTTGGTGATGAATATCTTGCTGCCGTTCAAGACGTACTGCTCGCCCTCTAAAACGGCCTTGGTCTGAACGCCCGCGGCGTCGGTGCCGGCGCCCGGCTCGGTCAGCGCGAACGCGCCCAGCTTATCGCCCGAGGCGAGGGGCTTTAAGTACTCCTCCTTCTGGGCGGGCGTGCCGAATTTATATATGGGGTCGCAGCAGAGCGAGGTGTGCGCCGAAACTATGACGCCCGTGGTGGCGCAGCGCTTTGACAACTCCTCAACGCACATGACGTAAGTCAAGGAATCGCAGCCCTGACCGCCGAATTCGCGCGGTATGGGTATGCCCATGAACCCGTAACGCTGAAGCTTTTCGACCGTCCCCTTGGGGAACTCCTCCGTCTCGTCGACCTCGGCGGCGTAGGGCTTTACCTCGTTCTCCGCAAACTCGGAGAAGAGCGTCCTTGCCATAAGGTGTTCGGAGCTTAATTTAAAATCCATAAAGGCCTCCAATCAGTTCTTACACGGCCCGTGTGCAGCCGCGCATAGCCCGGGAGCGCGTCGGCGCATACCCGCGGGTAAATATCATTATACATTCGTTTTTGCCTTGTTTCAAGGGGTTTTGCGGGCTTTGAAAAGTATATTCGGCCCTCCCGCGCGGCTAATCTAATTTAGCGGATAAGATAAAATTGTTTCTAAAATCAGATACCGCTTGCAAAGCGCGCCGCGCTGTGTTAAAATGCAGGCATGAAAACACCCGTAAAAAAGAGGGCTCCGCGCTGGATGCCGCTGGACAACGCCGCAAAGATATACCCCCCGGCAATGACCGAGGGGTGGAACGCGCTGTTTCGCGTGTCTGTCACGCTTGACGAGCCCGTGGACCGTCAGGTGCTGAAAAGGGCGCTTTTGCGCACGGCGGCAAGGTTCCCCAACTTCACCATGCATTTAAGGCGCGGCTTCTTTTGGTATTATCTTGAAAAGCTGGACGGCGTGCCGGAGATACGGGACGACGTGCGCAACCCCTGCGCCAGGCTGAACTTCCGTGAAAACGGGGGGTTCGCGTTCAGGATACGCTGCTACAACCGCCGTATCGCGGTGGAGATATTCCACGCGATAACCGACGGCGGCGGCGGGATATCGTTTTTGAAGACGCTGACCGCCGAATACGTTTCCATAAAATACGGCGTGACCGTGCCGCGCGGCGGGGACATACTGGACTGCTCGGACCAGGCCTCGGAGGAGGAGCTGTCGGACGGCTTCTTAACACACGCCGGGCCCGTTGCCGTGCCGGAGCCCGCAGGCCGCGCATACAGGATAAAGGGCACGCGCGACCGCGACTTTCTGCATGTGACGACCGGCATACTGGACTCCGCCGAGGTATTGTCGCGGGCAAAGGCCCTGGGCGTGACCGTTACCGAGTATTTAACGACCGTGCTGCTGTTTGCGGCCTCTGACTTGAAACGGGTCAAGCGGGACTTCTTTCAGAAGCGGCGGCCCGTTATGGTGACGGTGCCCGTGAACCTGAGAAGGCTTTTCAACTGCCGCACGCTTAGGAACTTTGCAAACTATGCGAACGTGGGCCTTGATACGCGCCTTGGGGAGTACGGGTTTGAGGAGGCCGCAAGGATAGTCCACCACCAGCTGAAGCTGGGCTGCGACCCGCACCGGCTTGCGGCAAAGGTTGCCTCGAACGTCAACATAGAAAAGAACATTTTTATGCGCCTGGTGCCGCTCTTCATAAAGGACCCAGTCATGGCCCTTGCCTACCGCATAGAGGGCGACAGGAAATCCACCACCTGCTTTTCGAATCTGGGGCAGATAACCCTGCCGCCCGAGATGGAGGCGCACGTTGAGCGGTTTGACTTTATGCTGGGCTCCCTTGCCGAAAACCCCGTGGCCTGCGCCGCGGTGGGGTACGGGGGCAGGCTGATGATAAACTTTACCCGCGTCATTGAGGAGAGCTTTCTGGAACGCGCCTTTTTCACAAGACTGGTGAAGATGGGCCTGCACGTTATGGTGGAAAGCAACGACGCCGCGCAGGGCTGCGGCGCTCAGGGAGATTGATATGAGCTATTGTGTAAACTGCGGCGTGGAGCTTGGCCCCGCCGAAAAGCGCTGTCCCCTTTGCGGGGTGGAGGTGATAAACCCCCGTCAGAAATTCGACCCGGACGCCGAGGCGCCCTATCCCAAGGACGTTGAGCGCGTACGCCACAGGACCGTCAGGATAACGGCCGCAAGGGTTTTGTCGATACTGCTTGCCATACCCGCGGTATCCGTACTCCTTGTTGACCTCGTGCAGGACGGGCGGCTGTCGTGGTCGCTCATACCCGCCGCGGCCATCGCGCTGATATTCCTTATCGCCGTGTTCCCGTGCCTTTTCAAAAAGCCGCGCGTGTGGCTCTTTATGCTTTTCGGCACGCTTGAGGCCGCCGCGTTCCTTTTTGTGCTGCATTGTCTGCTGGGCGGGAACTGGCTGTGGCTGTTTGCCCTGCCGCTTACCGCGCTGACGGGCGCCGCCGTTATAGGCTGCTGCCTGATAAGCACCTCGAAAAAAGCACGCCTGCCGCTTAAAATGATAGTGGTGCTGCTGATAATAATGGTGTACGTCATAGTCCTGCAGATGCTCATAGAGCTGTACCTGCACGGCGCGATACGCCTTGACTGGTCGCTGTACGTCGCCGTGGCCTGCGCGCTTTTGAGCGTTGTCGTGCTTATCGTCGGGCATCTGTACGTCAAAAACGAGGCCTTCAAAAAGAAGATGTTTTACTGAGCCCCGGCTGTTGCAATTCGCGCAGGGGCGTGCTATAATGGTATATCCCAAAAAGGAGGGCTCCCGGCTTGAACATTCGCTGAACACTTTTTTTACCCTTTACCGCAGGCAAACCTGCGGGGTGATTTTTGTGTTCGGAAAGCGAGGGACCCATGATACAACTGAACGGTTTATCCATATTCAACGCCGCTGACGGGCGCAGGCTCGTCGACGGCCTTTCCTTTACCCTGAACCGGGGCGACCGCACGGTGCTTATTGGCGAGGAGGGCAACGGCAAATCCACTCTGTTAAAATACATTTACGATCCCCGTCTTGTGGAGGGCCGCGTGTACGCGACGGGCTCCGTCACGCGCGGCGGCCACCGCATGGGGTATCTGGCGCAGGAGGCCTCAGCAGAGGAGAACGCCCTTTCGGTGCGCGAATTCCTGGGTCTGGAGGAGCATGAGCTTTGGCGGGCGGAGGCGCTGTGCGCCGAGCTTGACGCCGACCCCGCCCTTGTGCGGGAAACGCGCCCGCTCGGCACGCTGTCGGGCGGCGAGCGCGTGAAGACGCGCCTTGTAAAGGTGCTTTTGGGCGAGCCCGATATGCTGCTTTTGGACGAGCCGACGAACGATATCGACATAGAGACCCTTGAATGGCTCGAGGGTATGATAAACAGCTTCGATGGCGGCGTGCTGTTCGTTTCGCACGACGAGACGCTTATCGAGAACACGGCGAAGGCGGTCATACATCTGGAGCATATACACCACAAAAAGGTGGCGCGCAGCACCTACGCCGCCCTGCCATACCGCCGCTACGTTGAGGAACGCGAGCGTGCGTTCGCACACACGGCGCAGGTGGCGGCCTTTGAACACGCCGAGCAGAAAAAGAAGGAGGAGCGCTGGCAGAAGATCTACGAAAAGGTGGACGCGGCCCAGCGCGGACTTACGCGGCAGGACCCATCCACCGGACGCCTGCTTAAAAAGAAGATGCACTCGGTGCTGTCGCAGGGGCGCCGTTTGGAACGCGAGCGCGAAAACCTGACCGAGGCGCCCATGGCCGAATTTCAGATACTGCTGGCCCTGCCCGAGGTGAGCCTGCCGCCGAAGAAGGAGCTGCTGCGCCTGCGCGGGGAGCGGCTGCTGCTGCCCGACGGGCGGGCGATAGGGGGCGAATTCGACCTTGACGTTAACGCGGCGGAGCATATCGTGATAACGGGGCGCAACGGCAGCGGCAAATCGACCCTTTTGAAAATGCTGTACGCGCAGCTTTGCGCAAGGCGCGACGTGAACGTGTTTTATATGCCGCAGGACTATTTCGAGGTGCTTGACGAGAACGACACCCCGATAAGCTTTCTTGCGCCCACGGGCGAAAAGGACGCCGTGACGCGCGCCAGGACGTATCTTGGCAGCGTGCGCTTTACAAAGGACGAGGCGCAAAGCCCCGTTTCAAAGCTGTCCGGCGGGCAAAAGGCCAAGCTGTTCTTTGTGAAAATGGCGCTTGACGGGCCGGACGTACTGCTTTTGGACGAGCCCACGCGCAATTTCAGCCCGCTCTCCGCGCCGGTCATACGGGAGCTTATAAGCTCGTTCGGCGGCTGTGTGATAGCGGTTTCGCACGACCGCAGGTTTATAAGCGAGGTCGGACGCAGGATCGTCCGCATGGAGGATCTGACGGGCGCAAACGTGCATCGCCCCTGAAAAAAATCGCCGTTTTGACTTGACGGGGGAACCGTGCTGGAATATAATGGGGTATTGATAATTTACGCGCCGCAGGGCAAAAACCCCGTGCGGCGGCATAGCAAACCAGTGTTGCGGAAAGGAATCATATGGATCTTTTTGACAAGTGTTTCAATCCCCTCGTTGCGCGTATCAGGGACGAGGGCATCTACCCCTATTTCCACATGCTGGAGTCAAGGCAGGACGTTGAGGTCATTATGGAGGGCAGGCGCCGCATAATGCTGGGCTCCAACAACTATCTGGGGCTCACCTCGAACAAGCGCGTTATAGAGGCCGGCGTCGCCGCGCTCGAAAGGTACGGCAGCGGCTGTTCCGGCTCTCGTTTTTTGAACGGCACGCTCGACCTGCACGTTCAGCTTGAGACCGAGCTTGCCGAGTTTTTGGGCAAGGAGGCCGTTATGACTTTCTCCACCGGGTTCCAGTCGAACCTGGGCATAATAAGCGCGATCGTCGGCAGGAACGACTACATGATCTGCGATAAGGAGAATCACGCCTCCATTTACGACGGGTGCAAGCTCTCCTACGGCAAGATGCTGCGCTACCGCCACGCCGATATGGATGACCTTGAGGCGCAGCTTCAGCGCGTGCCCGAGAACGCGGGCAAGCTCATTATAACCGACGGCGTGTTCTCTATGGGCGGCGACATTGCAAAGCTGCCCGAGATAGTCGCCCTTGCCGAAAAATACGGCGCAAGGGTCATGGTGGACGACGCGCACGGCCTGGGCGTATTGGGCGAGAACGGCCGCGGCACCGCCGACTACTTCGGCCTGACCGACAAGGTGGACATAATCATGGGCACGTTCTCAAAGAGCCTTGCCTCAATAGGCGGGTACATGGCGGGCGACCTGCGCGTGGTGGATTACGTGCGGCACGCCTCGCGCCCGTTCATATTCTGCGCGTCCATACCGCCCGCGTCCTGCGCCACCGCGCTTGAGGCGCTGCACATCATGAAGGAGCAGCCCGAGCTGCCCAAGCACCTGCTTGCGCTTGCCTCGCACATGCGCAGGGGCCTGCGCGAGCGCGGCATTGCCATACGCGACAGCATCACGCCCATTATACCCATTTACACCTACACCGACGAGCGCACGCTTATAAAGGCCAAGGAGCTTTACGACGAGGGCGTTTACGTCAACCCCGTGCTGCCCCCCGCCACTCCCGCGGACGAGTGCCTGCTGAGGACGAGCTATATGGCCACCCACACCGTGGAGCTTTTGGACGAGGCGCTGGACATAATCGAAAAGGTCATTGGCCACACCGCAGAGGAGCGCGTGACGACGGAGGCTTGAATAATATGAGCGGTTCGGGGATGAGGGCCGTCGTCACCGGCGGCACGAGCGGCATTGGGCTTGCGATAGTCAAAGAGTTCGTCCGCAGGGGCGCCGTGGTCTACGCGCTTGCAAGGCGCGAGGCTCCGCTTCCCGAGGGGGCGGTCTTCGTACGCTGCGACGTGACGGACGAAAAAAGCGTGGCCGCCGCCGCGGCGGAGATACTCTCACGCGAGGGACGCATAGACGTGCTTGTGAACAACGCGGGCTTCGGCATTTCGGGCGCGGTGGAGTTTACGGAGCTTGCGGACGCGAAAAGGCAGTTCGACGTTAACTTCTTCGGCATGGTCAATATGACCAAGGCCGTGCTTCCCGCGATGCGCAAAGCGGGCGGAGGCATGATAGTGAACATAAGCTCCGTCGCCGCGATGACGCCCATACCCTATCAGGCGTACTATTCCGCCTCAAAGGCCGCGATAAACGCCTATACCATGGCGCTTGCGAACGAGGTGCGCGGGCACAGCATAAAGGTCTGCGCGCTTATGCCCGGCGACGTGAAAACGGGCTTCACCGCCGCAAGGAAAAAGTCGCTTGAAGGCACGGACGCCTACCCCGCGCTTGAAAAGTCCGTCCGCACGATGGAGCGCGACGAGCAGAACGGCATGCCGCCCGAGGCGCTTGCCCGCCGCGCGTACTTTATTGCCACGCGCAGGCATCCAAAGCCGCTGTATTCCTGCGGGTTCTCGTACAAGCTCTTCTGCGTGCTGGCAAGCGTGCTGCCCAAACGCCTTGTCAATTGGATACTTTCGAAGCTGTACGGTTAAAGGCTCCTTTGACCGATAAAAGAACAGGTTTTTTCAAAGCCCGCGCAGTTACCGGCGCGGGCTTTGTGCACGTTTGAGCCCGAAAAGCGCGGGCGCAGCAAGGGGTTTGGCCGCCGCAGCGCGTCCGCAAAAAAATATATCTTTCCGATAGTGTAACAATCAGTCCGCCCGTTCGTTTTATAGGCGAGACGCAAAGGAGGTGAGCGATTGAAAAACGATGCACTGCGGCTCCTGTATGAGAAGTACAGCCGCAAGATACTGACGTATCTTTTGAGCCTTGGGCTTGACGCGGCTTCGGCCGAGGACTTGATGCAGGAGACGTTTGTAAAGGCGCTGCTCTCGCTGGACGAGAGCCACCAAAACGCAGGCGCATGGCTTTATGCAGTCGCAAGGAACCTCTTTCTTGACCGGGCGCGCAGGCGGATAAAAGAGCTGCCGGAGTCCACGGGCGAGCTTGCGGGCGTGTCTCCCCCGCCGGAGGAACATCTGATGAAAAGGCTCGTAAGCGAAAGGCTTGCCGCCGCCATTTTAAAGCTGGAGCCGCGAAAGCGCGAAGTGATAGTCCTGCGGTATTATTCGGAGCTTTCCTTTGCGGAGGTCTCCTCGATCATGGGGATAGGATATGACAACGTGCGCGTGCTTGCGCACAGGGCGAAAAAGGATCTGAAAAAGTTTTTGGAGGATGAAGACGATGAAATACAGTGAAAAGATAGAAAAATACGCGGCGGGCGAGCTTGGCGAATCCGAAACCCGCGAGGTAGAGTACGATATAGAAAGGCACGAGGCCATATCCGATTACCTTGCCGAAAGGGAGGTCATACCGGAGCTTGGCGTGACCAAGCCGACGGAAAGCGCGGGCGCCGCCTCCCCCGCCCCTGCCGATCTTACCAAAAAGATCCGCAGGCAGATACGCCTTTCGTTTTTAAAGGCGGGGCTCATCACGGCGGCCTGCGTTTTGGGGATAGTGTTCTTTTGCATGTACGCCCTGCCAAAGCTCATCGACGGCGCCTATTATGACCCTACCGAAAAGGTGGCTCCCCTAATGGCGGGCGACGAGGTATCGCCCACCATGACGGACCGCATGAGCCTGGACGTTTCCGTATTTTCAGAGCTGCTGCTGCCCGGCAAGTATAGGTGCGACGTGTTTTCCGAAAGTCTGGGCAGCGGCAAATATGCCGTCAACGTACAGCAGAGCTTCTCGCACACCGGGGTATTCCGCGACACGGCCGGCTTTATAGACCGGGGCAAGCTGACGCTCTATGACCCGAACGTATTCAAGCTCCCCGTTCAAAACGTGTTCGACACCCACGCCTCCGGCGTAGGCGACGTAAGCTTTGGGGATATCTATGACCTCGATTATGCGAGGGGCTCCGCCGAAGGCGGGGAGCGCTATCTGTACGTTACCTTTGACGGCGCGAAGGATTATGACTGGGTCTTGAATTGGTGCAAAGAAAACGGCGTTTCCCCCGAATGGGGCGCCGTCTGTGCCGACGGAGAGATGATATTCCCCGGGCTCAACGTGGGCGTAAAGCTTATGCTGAACAGCATTATCCAAGGGTTTGAGCGCGACAGGTACCCCTACCTTACCGTGTACTCCATTGCGGAGCAAGCGGACAGCGACCTTAACGCGCCGGAGACTATAATGAGGCAGCATATAACGAGCCTGCTTCGCTACTTTGCCGACAACACCCGAGGCATGGATATGCTGTACGGGCAAAGCGGCATTGACGATCTGGCGGAAAGCTGCCGTGCCGCTGCGGATACGATAGAGCAGAACGGCTTCAAGATCTACGGGATATCCTTTACCGCTGACGCCGAAAAGATAACCGAGCTTTATTCCAACGAAAACGTGGTCTATATGTTCAGCGAGGCGCTGAGCTGATACGCCTCCTGCCGCAGCCTTTCAGGCCGGATACAGCTCAATGGAGCTCCCCTTTCGGGGAGCCCCATTGCATTTCTTTTGTATTTTGCTCAGCCCTTGATGCCCTTGATCCTGAACACCATAGCCCCGCCGGGGGTCTGTATCTCGACCGTTTCGCCGACCTTATGGCCAATAAGCCCGTTGCCCACGGGGGAGTTGTTGGAGATGCGGTTCTTGAAGGGGTCCGCCTCCGCCGCGCCGACTATCTGATACTCCACCTCTTTATTGCGGGTGATGTTGTGCAGCATTACGGTGGAGCCGACCGCGACGGTGTTGTTATCGGAGGCCGCGTTCTCTATGACTATGGCGTTTTTGAGCATGGCCTCGACCTCTGCGATCTCATACTCGTTCTTGGCCTGCAGCTCCTTAGCGGCGTCGTACTCGGCGTTTTCGGAAAGGTCGCCCTGCGCACGCGCCTCGGAGATAAGCTCCGCTATCTCCGTCCTGCGAATATTTTTGAGGTAAGCCAGCTTATCGTCCAGCTCTTTCTTTCCCTCGGGAGTTAAGTAGACTTCTGCCATATTGATAAATTCCTTTCGGTTATATTCAGCCTGACGGTTGCCCGTATTCGTATGAATTATATGCACGAATCCCGCCCGTGTCAAGCAAAATTTGTTTGTTTTACCGCATAAGCCCGTCGCGGAACTCACGCACCAGCTTTATAAGCTCCCCCGCCGTGCGGGCCGTGTTGACCTACCGCCGCAGCTCGAGCGCGCCGCGCATGCCGCGGGTGTACCATGACATATGTTTGCGAAGCTCGGGAAAAAGCCGCTCGTCCTTTTCCGCCAAAAACAGCTCCGCGTGGCGCACCGCCTCGCACATACGCTCATAGTCGGTGGGCGGAACGTACCCGCGCCCGTCCAGCGCAGCGCGTATCTCGTCGAATATGAAGGGGTTCCCCTCCGCCGCGCGGCCCACCATAACGCCGGCGGCGCCGGTCTCATTAAGCATCCTTACGGCGGCCTCGCCGGAGTCCACGTCGCCGTTGCCTATGACGGGTATTTTGACGGCGGCTGCCACCCGGGCAATTACCTCCCAATCGGCGGGGCCGTGATAGAGCTGTTCGCGCGTCCTGCCGTGCACCGTGACAAGCGCCGCCCCGCTTGCCTCCATTGCGCGGGCAAACTCCACGGCGTTGGCCCTTGCCTCGTCCCAGCCCTTGCGGAACTTGCACGAAACGGGCAGCGCGGAGGCTTTTGCGGCGGCCTCCATAACGGCGGCGGCCCGGGGCACGTCAAGCATCAGCGCCGAACCCTCGCCGTTGCCCGTTATCTTGGGCATGGGGCAGCCCATGTTTATGTCCACCATGCAGATATCGTCGGCGAACTCGTCCGCAATGCGCTTTATCATATCCGCGACTATCACGGGGTCCGAGCCGAAAAGCTGCACCGCGCAGGGGCGCTCGGCCTCCGACACGCGCAGAAGCTCCCGCGTTTTGGCGCCGCCGTAAAAAAGGCCCTTTGCGCTGACCATTTCGGTATAGGTAAAATCACAGCCGTGCTCCATACAGACGCGGCGGTACACAAAATCGGAAATGCCCGCCATGGGCGCAAGCACGACGGGCGTTTTGTTTTTTTTGAATACGGGAAGCATCAGTCCTTCTCGATCTGGCTGTAATCCGGCGTGGGGCGCGCCTCTTCCTCCGGCGATTCCTCAATCACGATAAGGCTTGATATGAGCCAGCGCCCGTCCACCTTTACAAGGCTTACCCTGTACAGCATGCTCTTCCACGCGGGGACGGAGCCCGTGACCTCGTCGGAGATGGGGGTGGCGACAATGGAGGGTATGCGCTCGACGTATTTGACGGAGCCGGTCTTGGCCCAGGGCAGCACGGAAATACCCTTTATCTCATACCGGTAGTCAAACGAATCGACCGCCCAGTCAAGATAGGGGCTTGAAAGCAGCATCTCGTCCGAGTTAAGAAAATCCTCGGTAAAGAACTGCGAAAGGTCCGAATCCGCCGTGTTTTTCAGCACGTTGTCGGCGCGGTTCTCCATGCCCTCGGTAACGATTATGTACATATTGCTTATGTACATGCCCTCGGTGAACACGCCGTAGGCCAGCCCCAAAAGCAGGCTGACCACGAGCACGGCGCGAATTACGAACCAAATCGTGCGCCGAACGGTGCTTACCGTGTTTGTTTTTTGCTTTTTAGCCATTTATCGCCTGCTTGATAGCCTTCGAGAGCTGATCCCCGCAGGATGTGGTGTTGCTGCCGCAGCGAACGCCCTCGAGCCTTTCCACGGCAAATTCCGGGGTCTGCCCCTCTAAAAGGCGGCCGATGGATTTGAGATTGCCGTTGCATCCGTTGGTAAATACGATGTTGTGGAGCTTCCCGTCCTCGATATCGAAGTCGATCATAGTGGAACAGGTGCCTTTGGTTTTGTAAGTATAATGCATATTCTGACCCGCCTTCAGGCGGCCTTTCCCGGCTTTGCGCCGTTAATCCAGGTACGCCGTGCCCTCAAACACCTTTTCGGCGGGGCCGGACATATATATGTTGTTCACGCCGTCCCACTCGATGCGAAGCCGCCCAAGAGGCACGAGCACGTTTACGACCTTGTCGGTAAGCCCGGACTTGATGCAGGCTGCGGCGACGGCCGTGGCACCTGTGCCGCAGCAGAGCGTGGCCCCGCAGCCGCGCTCCCATGTGCGCAGTATGACAGAGCGCCTGTCCTCTATCTCGCAGAACGAAACGTTGGTCTTTTCGGGGAAGAACTCATGATGCTCCAGCGGCAGACCGTATTTTTCGATATCGAGCGAGCGCACGTCATCCGTAAACACCACAAGCTGCGGTATGCCGGTGTTTACGGCGGTGGCGATGAACTCCCGCCCGGCGGCCGTGATCGGCTGCCTTATAAAGGTCTCCTCGCCGCAGTCCATGGGCACGTCGCCCGTTAAGAAAGCGGGCACGCCCATATCCACGCGCACGGACATCACCTTGCCGTCCATAAGCAGGAGCTGGGGCTTTTTAACGCCCGACAGCGTTTCAACGGTAAAGCCGTCGTACGGTATCCATCCCGCCTCGTACACCACGCGCGAAAAGCAGCGTATGCCGTTGCCGCACATCTGGGCCTCGGTGCCGTCTGAATTGAACACGCGCATCCTTATGTCGGCTATATCGCTTTCCGCCGCGACGAGCAGGCAGTCGCCGCCTATGCCCGTTCTGCGGTTGCAGAGCCTGCGGGCGATGCGCGCAAGCTCCCTTTCGGGGAGGGCGCCGCCCCTGCCGTCAACGACTATCATGTCGTTGCCCAGGCCGTGGAGTTTATAAAAGTACAGTTCCATATCATTCTCCGTTCGCCATGGTTTTTGAGAACACATAAGCTCAATTTATTATACCGCAAAGCGGAGCGGTTATCAAGCCCCGCTGTCAGCCGTAAATACGGCAAAACCGTGCGCGGGCACCTGCGCCGTGCAAAGCCCGCCGTTTATGCGCGGCTGCGCCTCGCCCACAAAGCCGCTGCCCCGCAATTCGGCCGACGCGCTTTTGTCGGAGCGGTTCACCGCCGTGAACACCGTCCGCTCGCCGATCCTTGCGATAACGAAAACGTCTGGGTGCGGCGCGGCAAACGCGGTGAGCCCGCAAATGAGCTCCGGGTATTCCCTGCGGTATGCGGCGATGCGCCTGTAATGAGCGACAAGCTCGCTGTTCTCGCGCCCCCACGGGTAGGGCCGCCTGCAGAACGGGTCGGAAAGCCCGTCAAGGCCCGCCTCGTCGCCGTAGTAAATGCAGGGCATGAACGGCATTGCAAACTGCAGGGCCGACGCCTGCATGAGCCGCTTTTTGCCGAGGGCCGCGGCCTCTATCGAGGGGCGCCACATTGCCTGCGCCTCACGCCGGAGGGTATCCTTTTCGGGGCAGCCGGACAGCACCGACAGCGCCCTTTGCGTATCGTGGGAGTCGAGCAGCCCCAACTGAGCGCGCATAAAGGCCCGCGGGTACCCCTCAAGCTGCGCGGCAAGCTGCGCACAAAGCGCGAAAGAATCGAGCCTCCCCGTTAAAAAGCCCAGTACGGCCTCCGAAAAGGGATAGTCCATGACGCCGTCGAGCTCCGCTCCGTTGACGTACTCGCGCCTGCGTCCCGCGCCGTCGCGCTTGAGCGCCGCATCCTCCCACACCTCGCCTATGAGTATGGCCTCCGGGTCTATCGCTTTGAGCCTTCTGCGCAGGAATTTTATGAATTCATCGGGCAGCTCGTCGGCTACGTCGAGCCGCCAGCCGTCAGCGCCGAGGCGCACCCATTTTTCAAGCACGGAAGAAACGAACTCCATATAAGACGGCGTCAGCTCGTTGACCTCGGGCAGGGTTTCAAAACCCCACCAGCAGCGGTAGCCGTGCCTGTAACCGGGCGAAAAATCGTACCACTCGCGGTAGGGCGAAGCGGGGTCGAGGTAAGCGCCCCCGCCGTAATGCCCGAACCTGTCGAAATAAACGCTGTCGTCGCTCGTGTGCGAAAACACGCCGTCAAGTATGAGCTTTATATCCGCCTCGTGCAGCTTTTCCGCCAGACGGCGAAAATCGTCCTCGCTGCCCAAAATCGGGTCCACGCGCATATAATCCGAAATGCTGTAGCGGTGATTATAGGCGGATTCGAAAATGGGGTTGAGGTACACAACGCCCACGTTCAGCGATTTGAGATAGGGTATTTTTTCGGCGATGCCCCGAAGGTCCCCCAGGTAATAATCCTGCGGGGAGTAATACCGCTCGCCGCAGCGCGGAAGATAGTCCACCTCCTCGGACCAGTCCTTTACGGTGACCCTGCGCCCGAGCGAGCGGTGATGCTCTATCGCGGGGCCCGTGTCGCGCCCGCTTGCGAAAAAGCGGTCGGGGAATATCTGATATGCGACCCTGCCGCAGAACGCATCGGGGACGGTAAAGGCCGCATCGTACACGGTTATGCGGAAATCGTGCGGGAGCTCCCGCGTAAGCTCCGACCTGCCGGAGCGCAAAGCGGCGTCCGCCGCGCCGACGTAAAAGAAATCGTCCCCCAGATGCAGGCGAAAATGGTACCACAGCACGCAGGGCGCGTCGGGCGCCTTAACGCGGAAGGTGAAGACCCGCTTTTCGCCCTCCTCGGCGGAGACTGCGTGGACGTAATGCTCCTCGCCGTGCCATGTGCGAAGCAGCGCGTGTACGCGGCCGGCGTCCCTTCCCCACACTTCAAGGCGCAGCGTTGCCTCCGCCCCGCAGGGCAGCGCCCCGAAAGGCTCGCGCCAGGCAAGCCCGCATGAATCGTGATACGCATTCAGCCAAAGCATACGTTCACCCCCGTTTTCGTTTATGGGATTATAGCATATTTTGCCCCGCGTGACAACAAAAAAGCCGATCCGCGACCGGCTTAAGAGTGCGTTTACAATATGATAAGACTTGCGTTGACCGAGCCTTTTTCAACCTCAAGCACCGCAAAAGAGGCCCCGCCCCCGCGCGGGCGCGACGTGCTGCCGGGGTTTAAGACCAGCACCGGCCCAAAGGCCGAAAGCTCCGCCCGATGGGTATGCCCGTAAAGCACCGCGGCGCAATTCAGCTCCTCCGCGCGGTATGAGGCGCGAAGCGTGCCGAGGTCCACCCCATAGCGGTGCCCGTGCATAAGCAGGATCCTTGCGCCGCCGATCGTAACGACGCGCTCGCCGGAGCCCGCCTTTTGGGAAGCGGGGTATGCGTCCTCTATGGCCTCGCCGCCGAAGAAGCCGTCGCAGTTGCCGTAAACGGAGTAGACGGGCCTGCCCGATGCGGCAAGGGCCTTTGCGTCGGAGGCGAAGTCGCCCAGATGGAACCAGCAGTCCACTCGGCCTGCCTTCAACATACAGGCTTCAAGCGAACGCAGGTCGCCGTGGCTGTCCGAAACCACGCCTGCGCGGATCACCTTTCGCCCTCGCTTTCAAGCGCCGCAAGCACGAGCGACAGCGCGTTTTTCCTGTGGCTCACGGAGTTTTTTTCGTCGGGCTCAAGCTGAGCGAACGTCTTTTTGAAGGGCGGGTAGTAAAAGAGCGAGTCATACCCGAAGCCGTTTTCGCCAAGCTCCGCGCGGCCTATCTCGCCGTAAACGCGGCCCGTGGCCTCTATATCCGGGCAGCCCTTGCGCAAAAGCACCATTGCGGTGGCAAAATGCGCGCCGCGCTCACCGTCTTTCACGCCGTCCATTTCGCGCAGGAGCTTCGCCCTGTTGGCGGCGTCGTCGTGACCGTCCGTCGCGTACCTTGCCGAGTGTACGCCGGGCGCGCCGCCCAAAGCGTCCACCAGCAGCCCCGAATCGTCCGCAAGCACCGCGTCGCCCGGGCAAAGCAGCCCGCGTGCGTCGGCTGCCGCAAAAACCTCCTCGGCCTTTTTGCGGGCGTTGCCCTCAAGCGTATCGGCGTTTTCGTCCACGTCCAGCTCGAGCCCCGCCTCGCGCTGGCCCTGCACGCACTCAAAGCGCGCGCCGAGCATTGCGCGGATCTCTTCTATTTTATGCCTGTTGTTGGATGCTATTATAAGCTTCATATCAGTCCTCGAGCCCGGTCTTTTTGTACTCGGCGGCGAGCTTTTCGCGCCAGTCGCCCACGGGCCGCAGGAAGTCGGTGAACAGATGGTCGCCCTCGATCTCCTCCTCCCAGCGCATCGCGCCTATCATTTCGCGGTGCTCGTACAGCCAGGTCACGCGGTCTATGACGTACTTGATGTGAGAGAGCGTATAGACCCTGCGAGGGACCGCAAGGCGCACCAGCTCGAAAGGCGCGATGGAATCCTCGTGCTTTTCGGAGGAGAGGCCGCGCTCCATGCCGCGCACGCCGGAGACTATGTAGATGGCCGCCGCAAGCGCCGCGCCGCGGAACTCGCGCCGCCCGAGGTGCGCACAGAACCTGTCCGCGTCAAGGTGACAGCCCAGGCCGCCCGCCGGGGTGACCACGGGCACGCCGCGCTTTTTGAACTCCTCCACCATGTACTCGATAAAGTCGGGACCCTGGGAGATGACGTTCTCGTCCATGGTATCGTCAAAGCCCTGCCGCATGACCTCAAGCTCGGCCGAGCTCATGCCGCCGAACGTGGGGAACCCCTCGTAGCAGGAGACCAGCGCGCGCACGCGCTTGAAATCCGCCTCGTCGTTCATGCAGATGCCGCCGCCGCGCGCAAAGCCCAGCTTGCGCCCGCTGAAATAGATGATATCCGCGGCGTCAGCCATTTCGCGCATTATCGCGCGTACGGAAAGGCCCGCACGCTTCTTGTCGCGCGTCTTTATAAAGTGCAGGTTGTCCATAACAAGGCTCATATCCAGCAGCACCCTTATGCCGTGGCGATGCGCCGTTTCCGATACCGCGTTGATGTTGTCGAGCGAGATGGGCTGACCGCCTATGAGGTTGGTCCCCGCCTCTATCCTGACGAGCGGCACGCGCTCGCGGGCCGTGGAGGACAGGAACGCCTCGAGCTTTTCGACGTCGTAATCGCCCTTAAAGCCGTCGTCGCCGCCGGTCACAAGGCCCTTGTCCTGCAGGAACTCCACAAGGTCGCCCCCCTGCAGGCGGGTCTGAGTCTGGAAAGTACAGAAGTGGAAATTGGTGGGGATAAGGTCGCCCTGCTTAACGAACGCCTTTGCCAGCATATGCTCGCACGCGCGGCCCTGATGCACGGGCAGGAAGTAGTCCTTCCCCAGTATCTCGCGCACCTTGTCGGCCATGCGGTAATAGCTTTCGCTGCCCGCATAGGCAAAATCCGCAAGGTGGAACGCGCCCGCCTGCGCGTCGCTCATGGCGTTGAAGCCCGAGTCGGTAAGCATATCTATAAAGACGTCCTCGCTCTTTAAGTTGTATGAGCAGTTGCCCGCCTCGTCAAGGGCGGCGACGCGCTCCTCGACGGGGATGAGCCTTATGGGATGTACTGTGGAAACGCGGTGCATCTCTATGGGAAGAGTGCCGCCGCCGTAAAGCTTGATCTTGGACATAAAAACTTCTCCTTTATTTATTAAGGCAGGGCTTTATTATACAGCATATTGCGCAGAATCGCAAACCTTGCCCGTTCTTTTTACAGTTTATTAACAAAGTGCGCCTACCAGCCGACCGTATAGCCTATGGCTATGCCCGCCGCCGCGGAAAACGCGATGAACACCAGCGGGTGCAGTTTTTTCAGCGGCTTCAGATTGGTCACAAGCATGAGCGCCGCAAACAGTATTATCTCCGGCAGCAGGAACTTCTGCCCGAATACCGACGCCGTGAAGTTAAACAGCGTGGTGCCTATGACGCTCCATGCGGCGGCGGCGATGAGCCCCGCGACAGCGGGACGCAGCCCCGAGAAGGCGTCGTTTACGATAAGGCTGGACTTGTACCTGTCAAGCACGCGGCTGACTATGAGTATCACAATGAAGCTGGGAGCCACGAGCGAGGCCGTGGCTGTGAACGCCGTCGTCACGCCAAGAAGCGGGCTGCCGAAGGTGTTGTACCCCGCCATATAGCCCGCGTAGGTCGCCATGTTGATCCCCAGCGGCCCCGGCGTGGACTCCGACAGGGCAACCATCTGGCCTATCATGTCGGAGGTCAGCCACGGGTATTTATCGGCAAGCGCGTTCAAAAAAGGCAGGGTCGCAAGCCCGCCGCCCGCGGCGAAAAGGCCTATCTTGAAAAACTCGAAAATGAGCGTGAGGTACAGTTTCATTTGCCCTCCCTCCCGGCGCGGCGCGTGATGAACCCGCGCACTATGCCGATGAGCGCCGCCGCTATAACGACGAACACGGGCGACACCTTTAAGAACACCACGACGGCGAACGCCGCCGCGTAGAGCAGATACCCAAGCCAATCCTTGATCTTTTCGCGCACGAGCTTAATGACCGTGTTGAGTATGAGCACGCCCACGCATACGCGGATGCCGTGCAGGGCGTATTTGACGGCGGGTATCTCGGCAAAGTTCGCAAGCACCGCGGTAAGCACGCAGATTATAACGAACGAGGGAAGCACCACCCCCACCGTTGCCGCCAGCGCGCCCCAAAAGCCGCGCTCCTTTTTGCCGACGAAAGTTGCGGTGTTCACGGCTATGACGCCGGGCGTGCATTGGCCTATCGCAAAATAGTCCAGCAGCTCGTCCTTTGAGACCCACCCATACTTTGTGACGCACTCGCGCTCAAGCATGGGCAGCATTGCGTAGCCCCCGCCGAACGTGAACGCGCCTATGCGCATGAACGCCGAAAAAAGCTGCCAAAGGCTTGTCGGCTTCGCCGCCGTTTCGTTATGCTCCATGCGTCCTCCTCATCTCGTAAAGATAGCCCTCCATGCCGTCGGCACAGCTTACCGAAAGCTCGTCCATTCCGAGCTTTTTCATGGCGGCAAGCACCACGTCCGCGCCGCAGAGTATAACGTCGTGACGCTCGGTCAACAGCGGATGCTCCTTTCTGTCCTCGCCGCCCATGCTTTCAAGCTTTGAAATGAGCCGCCGAACGCCGCTTTGGGTGAGTTTTGTGCGTGAGACCGCCTGCGGGTCGAACTCCCGCAGTCCCGCCTCAAGCGCGGCAAGGGTCGTTATAGTGCCGCCAACGCCCACAGCCCGCCCCGATACGGGCGGAACGTCCTTTAAAAGCGCGTAAACGTAGCCGCCGACCGCCGCGCTCTGCATGGGGCGCAGCTCGTCGGGGAGCGTCGCCCCCGTGACGAACCGCGCGATATCCCCGCAGCGCACGCACCCCGCGGGAAAGCTCACCGCGAGATCCCGCGTGACCAACTGCATCGAAGCGCCGCCGACGTCCATCATTACGGAGCAGCCCTCCCCCGCCGCGTCAAACGCAAAGCGGGCCTCCTCCTCACCCGTGAGTATGCGCACGGGCAGGCCGAGGCTGTCGTTGAGCCTTGCTGCAAACGCGCGCCCGTTATGAGCGTCGCGCACGGCGCTGGTGGCGTACGCCGCTGGAACCAGCCCCGCAGCCCGCGCACGCCCGACAAGGCGGGCGATGACCGCAAAGCTTTTGTCCATGCTTTCCTGCGAAAGCATGCCGGTCTGCGCAAGCCCCGCGCCCAGGCGCGTGGTGTAAACCTCTTTATTCGAAAGCACGCCGCCCGTTTCGTATGCAAAGCGGACGGAGTTGCTGCCAATATCGATTATAGCAAATTCAGTCATCGGGCGATATCACAACGTCGTCGGGGCCGGTGTAGCCCAGATATTCGCGCGCGTACCATAAAAGCCCCTCGCGGCTCTTGACGAACTCGAGATTGCTCAACAGCCTTTCATGCTCGCGGTTAAGCTCCTCCACCTGAGTCTGGAGGCGCGCCTTTTCGGAGAGCAGCTCGTTGAGCTTGCGCTGCTGCGAGAAATGCTCCTTTACCGTAAAGCCCACGATGAGCAGTAAAAGCGCGAGGCCGACCCACGGCAGGGCCCGTTTGAACTTTTCGCTTTTGAAGAACTCCAACGCCTTCATAAAGTCACTCCCGTCACGGTAGATTAGGTCATTTATATTATGCCCTTAAACGCGCCGTTTTTCAAGTGTTATTTTCGCACTTGGCGCAAATCCCCTCCCCCGTGCGGTATATTTTGCTTTTTTCGAAATTAATGCTTGACATCCGCCTCTCCCCTTGTGTATAATACTGTCTGTTCCCGAAAGGGAGCGTGATTCGCGGGAATAGCTCATTTGGTAGAGCGCCGCCTTGCCAAGGCGGAGGTGGCGGGTTCGAGCCCCGTTTCCCGCTCCAATAAAAAATGCGTCATCCAATGGATGACGCATTTTTTATTCGACCGAGCAGTTGGCTCAGAACCCCGAAAAAGCCGAAGGCTTTTTCTTAAAGTTTCGCTGTACGCAAGTCCGATACTCTTCAGCAATGCGAAACTTGGGGTTCAGAGCCCCGTTTCCCGCTCCAAAAAAACAAGGCCCACAAGTTGGGTCTTATTTTTTTGCCGTGAAAGCAGTCGGCTCAGGGCCCCGAGAACGTCCGCATAGTTTGCGGTCGTTCTCTGACATTTCGCGCAGCAGAGCCGCACACTCACCGGCTAACTGCGAAATGGGGGTTCCTGAGCCCCGTTTCCCGCTCCAAAGCGCCTCCCCGCCAGTGGGAAGCCAACGCCCCACTCAATTCAAAGGTACGAAAACGGAGCGCAGCATTCGCTGCGCTCCGCATTGTTTATTCGGGTTTTAGTCCTTCATGTGGGCCTTATAATAGTTCATAAGGTTGCCGTCAAGGAGGATCTCCTTCTCGTCGGGAGTGAGGCCCTTGATATCGAGGGTGATATCGTGTACGCCGTCCTTCGCAATGACCTTGGCGGAGACGGTCTCAACGCCGTCCTCTACGGCCTTGCGGATGCCGGGAACGAACACGAAATCGCCGGTCTCAGGCGAAGCCGCGACCAACGGGAGCCGCGCGGGCCAGCGCGTCCGCGCCGCGAGAGGCGCGGGACCTCGACCCGATAAGCCTGAGTGACCGCTCCGCGAGACATATAAAGGAGCACGACCTGAGCCGTGCTCCTTTTAACTCAAATGCTTTAGTCCTTCATATGGGCCTTGTAATAGTTCATAAGGTTGCCGTCAAGGAGGATCTCCTTCTCGTCGGGAGGGAGGCCCTTGATATCCAGGGTGATATCGTGGACGCCGTCCTTCGCAATGACCTTGGCGGGAACGGTCTCAACGCCCTGCTCAATGGCCTTGCGGATGCCGGGAACGAACACGAAATCGCCGGTCTCATAGGGGAACTCAGCGCCCTCGGGGAGGGTGAAGGGCAGTATGCCCCAGTTGATGCAGTTGGAACGATAACGCTTGGTGGCGTACTCGTAGCAGATGTTGGCGTCTCCGCCCAGGACCTTCTGGCAGGAAGCGGCCTGTTCGCGGGCGCTGCCGTCACCGGGCTTGTTGGCAAAGACACAGGAGCCGAAGGAAGTGCTTTCGGCCGAGGCGCCGGCAATCTGAAGGGCCTTCCTGAGGTCCTCGGAGACCACGCCGGCCCGGCGGTTGCGGTCATCCTCCTGGATGCGCTTACTGCGGCCCACATACTCGGGAACGCGGCGGCTGAGGGCGAATTCCGACAGCTTGAGCGGGTTGGAACGGTAGCTGGAGGTTTCTCCGGAAGGAATCAGCTCATCGGTGGTGGTCACGGGGTCATGGATTACCGCGGCCAGTTCCAGCAGCATGTTCTCCTGCATTGCAGGCATTGCGGGCCAGTCCTTGATGTTGGGACCGTAACGCAGTTCAGTTTCCCTCTGGGCCTTTCCGAAGCCGTTGTAGATGCGCTTTTCA